>JABDKD010000012.1 GCA_013003215.1 Pyrinomonadaceae bacterium | reverse complement strand
CAGTAAGCGGAACGGACCAGGATTCGAATGAGACCGGACTTCAAAGCATTGACCCCGAGCTTGCGCTCATTCTCAACGAAGCGACTGATGACAGCAATATCAATGCTGTAATCGCTTTTCATAGTTATCCAACTCCACAAGACCTTAACGAACTTCGAGGCATTGGAATCCTTGGCGGCACTCAGTACGAGGCGTTGCCGATGATCGCGGTTTCCGCGACCAAGTCCCAGCTCATCGAGGTTTCCAGGCTTGCGACCGTGCGCTCAATTTATGGGGTACGCACTCTTCAGCCCAATTCAGATCCTTATTTTGAAAACACGCTGGTACAAAGAGTTGTAACCGATCAGGATCTCAGATCACACAACAATGGGATGCCCGTTTCGGGTCGCAACGTGACCGTAGCGGTACTCGATACAGGAATCAACTCATTGCACAACGATCTAAACGGCAAGGTTGTTCAAAACGTTCGACTGACGGATCAACAGTCCGCGCCGACAGGTTTCGTTTCTCCCGTACCTGTTGAGAACGTTGAGAACACCGATGCCGCGAGCGGTCACGGAACTTTTGTTGCCGGTGTTATCGCCGGAAACGGACTCTCATCCGGTGGAAAATACAACGGCGTCGCCCCGGGCGCGAACTTGCTTGGCTTATCGGCAGGTGATTTCAACCTAACACATGTTTTATCCGGTTTCGATTATGTCCTTAAGAACAAAAATAGATACCGCATTCGAGTTATTAACTGCAGTTTTTCGGCTAACACCGTATTTGACCCGAACGACCCGGTAAACATTGCTACAAGAACCCTTTCAGACGCAGGCATTTCCGTTGTGTTTTCTGCAGGAAACAGGGGTTCCGGCGAAGGCACTTTAAACCCATACGCAGAAGCTCCCTGGACGATTAGCGTAGGTTCGACAGATGCGAACGGTCATCTCGCAAGTTTTTCATCAAGAGGGGTATTTGGTATTTCAGGTCCCTCGATTGTGGCACCCGGTGTGAATATAGCCGGGTTGCGCTCAGCAGCTTCTCAGACCGGCGTGCTGGGCATTGCCGGAAATGATGTTCATCGCCTTACGCCCGGCGAGCTGGCCTTCTACACAACGGCCAGCGGAACATCATTTTCGGCACCTCAAGTTGCCGGAGCAATCGCCCTGATGCTTGAAGCAAATCCGAGTCTTACGACCGACCAGGTGAAAGACATTCTGCAGCGTTCCGCCACACCCGTGCCGAACGGATTCGCCCACGAGTCAGGCGCAGGAATGCTAAACACCCATGCCGCCGTCCTTGAAGCCGCATTTCCGGAAAGAAGGATGGGACTCTATCGGCATGGCCTTTCATTGAATCGGGTTCGAATCAGCTCGCAGGCACTCGAATCGTTTCAGGCTCCGGTTACCCCGGGAGATGTTCACGTCCAAAGTCTGCAAGTGCATCAAAACACATTACGGGCTACGGTCAGTCTTGCCTGGCAACGCGGAGCAAACGATCTTGGTTTAAGACTCGCAGATAGTTCAGGAGCCCTAAAAGGCGAATCTAACCGCCTGAATATTCCGGGCCTGACAGGCAATAGCGAAGAAGTCACTTTGGAGCGACCTTCCTCGGAAACATTCAGGGCGTTCGTCAGCCACACGGGTTCAGTAGGCACTGCCGAAACCGTTCACGGGTTGTTTTCCGCAATAACAATTGACTACGGTGCGATGTCGGACATAGGAACGCTGTCAGCCCGGGACCAGAATGCGCTGATGTCGGGTCTGAGTAATCTTACTTTTCTAAACACTTCAGGCCGATTCTATCCCGATTTGGCGGTGTCCCGTCTTAAATTCGCTGAGGTATTTGTGAGACGGGGATTTGCACCGCAGTATCTGGCCGCATCGCCGCAATTTGCTGACGTTCTGGACCTTACTTCCAGGACAGCAGTTGAAAGCGTCCAAATGAGGCTTGGCGGTAAGCTGTTTATAGACACACAAAACGGAGAGGAATTTCATCCTTATCGAAGCACCAGCCGGCTGACCGCGGCGATTGCATTTGTAAAAGCCGCCGGTCTTGAAGAAGCAGCAGCAGAGGCCGCTATGTCGGATGAAGTAACCGACAAAGCGTCGGTACCGTTACATTTGAGGGGCTATGCGGACGTAGCTGTTTCGGAGGGTTTTCTTGAGCTCATCGACAATCGTTTTGATCCGAGTTCCGATTTCACTCGTATTGAAATGGCTCGCGCATTCTATCTTTTAGATTAAACGAATACCTGTTTTGAGTTAAAATTGCGCCGGACCATCCGTCGCTTTTCATATTTAACGGTCAAATATCAACGAAAAAGCATTGAAAAATGGTTAAAATCGAAATAGTATTCTTATTAAGCCCCGCTCAATATCCAGATTCCCTCTAGAGATTCGTATGAGTCATAAGAGAATTGTTTCGGTACTGCTGTGCTATTTCCTACTGGCGCAGAGCGTACTTGGCGGCCTGGAGATCGTTAGGTCGAACGGTGTCAGCGTTACAGGTACGGACGGGATACGGTATGTCGAAACAAACGGTGTAACCGTTACAGGCACTGACGGATATCTTGCATACGTTTCCAACGGGATTAGCATTACCGATTCCAACGGTGTACCGATTACGGGCATCGATGGAGTCACGGTTTCCGGCGCGGATGGGGTTACCCATACATCGACCAGTGGTGTGACCGTCACCGGAGCCGACGGCGTAAGTGTCACAGGAGCTGACGGTGTGACCATCAGTGGGACTGACGGAGTCTTCCTTACTGCACCCGATAACACTGTCTATGAAGTCGATTACATCTTAATGCAGAACCCGTCCGGTGTTACCGTCACGGAAACTGACGGTGTAACAATCAGCGGAACAGACGGAATCTTATTTAACGGACCCGACGGAGTAAGTGTTACCGGGACGGATGGTGTCACGGTTTCCGGTACCGATGGTGTCACGGTATCTGGTGCTGATGGAATTCAAGGATTCGGTCCTTCCGGTTTGGTATTCGAACTGGTTTCCCCGGCCGGGGTCACGGTTAGCGGAGTCGACGGTGTTTCGGTTACAGGGGCGGATGGTGTTTCCGTGACCGGAGCGGATACGATCGAAGTTTTTGGACCGGCCGAAGTTCCCGGCGGCACCGGATTCCAAAGTCTCGACCCCGAATTCGCGTTATTGCTGAATCAGCTTTCGGACGACAGCAATGTCAACGCCGTAATCACATTTCATCAATACCCCACCGCGGCTGACATTCTGCAGTTGCAGACAATCGGAATCCTGGGAGGAACCAAGTTTGAAGTGCTGCCGATTGTGATCGTAACTGCGACAAAGGCCCAATTGCTGGCGGTTTCTCAACTGCAATCTGTGCGGTCGATTTACGGAAACAGGACGATTGAATTCAATTCAGACCCCTATTTTGACGAGACTCTGGTGCAAAAAGTCGCTCCGGATACGGATCTTATCGTCCACAACTCGGGAATTCCTGTGACCGGTAATGGCACGACCGTGGCGGTTCTCGATACCGGGGTCAATAGCCTTCATCCGGATCTTTCCGGCAAAGTTATTCAAAATGTCGAACTTGTAGATACTCAAAGTGTCCCCGGTACATATTTGCCGCCAACACCGGTTGAGGACGTACCGAATACCGACTTAGTATCGGGTCACGGAACTTTTGTCGCAGGAATCATTGCCGGAAACGGTCAATCATCCGGCGGAACATACGATGGCGTCGCGAAGGGATCCAAGATCCTCGGACTATCCGCGGGAGAATTGAACCTTACCCATGTTCTTGCGGGCTTCGATTATGTCCTCAAGAACCGTAAGACCTATAACGTTCGCGTAGTTAACTGCAGCTTTTCCGCGGACACGGTTTATGATGCACACGATCCCGTCAACATAGCTACAAAGATGTTGACAGAGAACGGTGTAAGCGTTGTGTTTTCAGCAGGAAACAAGGGCGATGGCAACGGAACACTAAACCCGTACGCACACGCTCCCTGGGTTGTCAGCGTTGGTTCAACAAATGAGCGGGCAAATATGTCATGGTTTTCGTCGCGGGGTGCTTTTGGCAAAACGGGGCCCACAATCGTTGCTCCCGGAGAAAGTATAATCAGTCTCCGTGCCTCACCATCAATGACAGGAATTTTGGGAGTACCGGGTGCTGATACAACGAGACTGAACGCAAGCGAGCTGCCCTTTTATACGACTGCCAACGGCACCTCGTTTTCTGCGCCGCAAGTCGCCGGTGCGATCGCGTTGATGTTAGAAGCAAATGGAAGCCTCACTCCAGCACAAGTGAAAGACATTCTGCAGCGCTCTGCTACGCCCAATTCAGCTTCTTTTGCACATGAATCAGGCGCGGGGATGTTGAATACCTACGGCGCAACCCTTGAAGCAGCGTTTGAGAACCGCAGATTGGGAGTTTTCCGGTCTATTCTCGGCCAAAATCCGGTCAATGTAGAAACAACTACGACATCCGCGTTTGGTCAGATCCTGAGTCCGGGCTTCGAGTTAACTGAACAGATTCAGATTCCGCAAGATGCGATCCGCGCGACCTCGCACGTTTCATGGTCAATTGGAGCGAATGACCTTGGTCTTATGATACTTGACCCAAAGAACCGTTTGGTTGGTGAGTCGAATTTCCTGAATGTACCGGCGCTAACCGGCCGACGTGAAAAGGTCAGGCTCGACGAGCCAAGTCCGGGTATCTATTCAAGCAGTGTGTTTCATACCGGGGGTATCGGTACGGATCAGGAAGTGTTTGGTGCTATTGAAGTTTCCCGCGCTTTGTTCGGTAATGTACATGACATCGGCAAACTCTCATCGGCGCAGATGCGGGCTGTGAAGTCAGCTCTGCTGAACTACTCGATGTTCACAAAATCGGGTAATTTTTATCCCGGATCGGAAGTGAGCCGGCTTGAGTTCGCGAATTCCCTGGTTCGCGGAGGACATGCACAGCAGTATCTGGCGTCGATGCCGCAATTTACGGATGTTCTGACAGCGTCAGAAAGGCTGGCCGTTGAAAGTGTGCAAAATCATCGTCAGGGTCCTTTTATTGAAGATGCCACCGCAGGAAGTCAATTCAGGCCGAGAGAAAGTATCACACGCTTAATTGCATCAATCGCTTTGGTGAGGGCCGCCGGTTTGGAAGATCAAACCACAGGGATCTTGCTGCCTGCGAAGGTTGCAGATCGTTACAGCATCCCGCGCCAGTATTGGGGCCATGTCGCTGTTGCGCTACGTATGGGGCTCCTTGATCGTCGCGGGAAGGTATTCGATCCGGATGGTGCACTCAACCGAGTCGAACTGGCGGAAGCCCTTTCGAGTTTGAATGAGTAGCGGCCCGAGTGGTGAGTGGGGACGATTATTAAACACATAGAATCATAGACACATAGGAAAACCCGTGTTTCCTAAATCCATATCTAGTGATCCCATGATTCTATGTGGTTACGAGCTCCCGGCATCGGGGCCTACTTGCTGCGTTCAATGTGATTGTCAGCTAGTCTCCTGTCGCCCCTACAGGGCCAAAATGTTTTTATGGGCATTGCCCAGATGCTGCGCCGAAGCGGCTTGCAACTGGCTATGATCCAGTCGCGCTTTCAGCGCTATTAAGGAATTCCGGATTCCCTGAACTCTAAACTCTGATCTCTAAACTCTGAACTCCCAGAGGTCAGTCTTCATCAAACTGAAGGATCTCGATGATCTCCTTCATATACTGCTTCCCTTCTTCAAGAGCTTCAGGTTTTAAGGAAACCGCGCCAACAACCGCGTGTCCGCCGCCGCCATAGCGTTCGCAGATCTCGGCGATGTTATGCAGCCTCGGTCTCGGTGACCACGGGTTCGAACCAACAGATATCTTGGTCCGATGTTCACCTCTTGTAAGTGCAACGTTATAAGTAGTTTCCGGATAGAAGTAATACGGAATAAATTTATTATAACCCTCAAGTCCGTCTTCTGTTAGATCAAAACTCACGACGCCTTTTGAATAGACCGCCTTTTCCTGGATGAGCTTCACAGTCGCCTCGTGCTTTTCGAGTATCGGCTTCAGCTTCGCCTGTATCTCTTCGCTTGCAAGTATCTCGTCGAGGGAATGCTTCGTCAGGCTAACAATGATCTTCTCGACAAACGAAGGATCGCTTTCACCTTCTATTACCTGCATCAACTTGAGCGCCGACGACCTCAGTTCAACACACTGAGCCGGTGATTCGTAAAGAGCGCCGTCGATGATGTGTGCCCAATGGATCAATTCATCAAGCGACTCATCCTCGAAACCGAATTTTTCTTTTGCGATCCGGGCGATAAACTCAGCGCACGACTTACTTGTCGTATCGAGGAATTTTTTTCCCGACGTGTCTGCTTTGAAATGCACCTCATCCTCGTCACTAAGGAAAGCGGACTGGTGATGATCAAACCACCATGTAAGACGTTCGTCTGAGCAATACTTGAAATCAACGATCGCATTCTCGTCACCGTCAAACTGATCCTTGTCGAAAGCGTTCCCCGCACGGTGCATCGTCGGCGTGTACGAGATCTCGGCATCCGCGTCGAATTTGGCGCGATAAAATTTTGTAAATACGGCTGCCGACGAAACGCCGTCGAAACAATTGCCGTGATAGAGTATTCGAAGTTTCATAAAATAATCCAAAGGGCCCCGGGCAAACATTGTAGGGTAGTTGCGTCAAGGGGGTTCGTCAAGGTGAGATATGGACAGTGAAGTAACGGTCCGGCTTGGTGTTTCAACGGACGTTGATTCGTTGATCGAGTTCAACCGGTCGATGGCGCTGGAAACCGAGGGCATCGAGCTGGACCCACTGGAATTGGCGAAAGGCGTCTCTTCGGTCTTCGAAGATGAAAGAAAGGGGTACTATGTTGTTGCGGAAAGCGAGAACCGGCAAATTGTTGGCGGACTGCTTATCGTCTACGAGTGGAGCGACTGGAGAAACGCTTGGTTTTGGTGGATTACCAGCGTCTTTATCATTCCTGATTATCGTGGAAAAGGTATCTACCGAAGACTCTATGAATTTGTAAAACAAGAAGCCCGGAAGGAAGGCAATGTGCATGGCTTCAGGTTATACGTTGATATTGAAAATACCGCGGCCCAACAGGTTTATGAGAAAGTTGGAATGTTCGCGTCACAGTATATGCTGTTTGGGGAGAGCCTTGAGCAAGATCAGACGTGATGGAGATCAACCTCATCTAATGGGTAATAGAATACTCGCTCAGGAGTGAATGTTACCGGGTCGTATTTCCTACGCCCTCCGCAGCCCGAGCAATACTGATATGTCGTGCTGCCGGTAGTTACAGGTCGACTCATACGAGAATGGCGGCACCCAAATAGCCTGGCAAATATGCCTACTCTTTTGCCAAAAACATCATCTTGGTGATCACTACTCTTTTTGGAAGTATTTTGTAAGTTGCCCATCTGCCCTCCATTCGTTTGATTGATATGAGGTGTACGAATGCAAAAACCTTGCCTAAGAATCTCGATCGGAGGCTATTGATTTCGGATCGCAGGATTGGACATGCCCTGGCTGTGTAATATGTGGTCCGGATGCGATTTTCTGGTTTTTTGAATTGAGTTTCCGGTGATGCGAAACCCGTCTCGACTGACAGGATGACATGCATACCGGACATTTTGTCCTGACAATATGGCAAAAATAACTGAAAAAGAATTCGCTAAACTTTGTGTCGAAATCCAGTCTGATCGTGATGTGATCATAAAGCACAATCAGATCGGTTCGGATGAAGAAATCCTTCTTTGGATGCTTCTTAGCGTCCTCCACAGCTATTTGAGCCTCACCGAACAGGAAACACCTTGTTTCAGCGGAAAACCCGATACGGACGTGTACCGTAAATCGATCTCGTTTGTCCTTAAAGACAAAAAAGCGGATGAGTTTGACGAGAATGGCTATTTGGACAGGTTTAGGACAAAGGATTGAATTATCGTATCGCAACAAGTGAGGAATTTCCGCGGCTCGCTGAGCTGCGCTGGAAATTCCGCCGGGAAAGCGGAGAAGAACCGTTGATGGAAAAGGCGGATTTCGTTTCGCGCTGTACTGACTTTTTAAAAACAGCTTCCGAAAACGGTTTTCATACCTTTTGGATTGCGGAGTCCAGCGACGAGATTGTTGGAAACTTATTCGTTCACAGGATCGACCTTATCCCTAGGCCATGCCAATTTCAGGATGCATTTGGGTATGTGACTAACAACTATGTCATTCCATCCCACCGCGGCCGTGGAATTGGGAAAGCCCTATTGGCAAAAGTCAGGGAATGGGCAACAAAAGAAGACTTCGAACTGTTGATTGTTTATCCAAGTGAACGTGCAGAAGCGCTTTATGCGCGAGAGGGATTCGAGTCCAAAAACGATGTGATGGAAATGCGCCTAAGAGATTTCTGACCGTTTCTCCAGAACATTCTTCCTGTAACATATAAAAGGGCTTGAAGTTAGAGCCCAAAAGAACGATAATATCGCCTGTCCTATCCCCCCGTTTGAGCCTATCTAATCCTTTCACTAGGAGAAATCATGTCTAACGAAGAAAGACGATCTTCACACCGCACAGAGATATCAATACGGGCGCTTGTAAAGGGCCGTGAAAGTGAAACCGATTTTTGGAAAGAAGACACGGAAATAATAACTCTGTCGCGTCTCGGAGCAAGTTTTAACCTTCCCCAAAAATGCCCTGTGGGACGGGTTTTGTGCCTTTTGCTCGAAATGCCCATTGAATTCCGGGCTTATGATCAGGATGAGGAGTTCTACACGGTCTGGGGTCTTGTTCAACATTGCACACGCCTCAAGGATGGATCGGGTTTTCATATCGGTGTCGCATTTATTGGAAAACACGCACCGGAGTCATATCTGGATGATCCGATGAAGTCCTTTCGTGTGGTCGGAATGGACATCGACGGTTTCTGGCATGTAGGGGAAGCCAAAAGTGCGTTCGTATCCCGGGCACATCATAGATTTCCATGTGCGATTCCGGTCAAGCTCGCAACTACCGGTAAGTCCAAGTCAAAGCCAAACGCAGACGACGATGCGATTACCGAAAACATCAGTGTGGGTGGGGCCTCTATTTTTAGTGATTTGGAGGTCGACTCCGGAGACGCAGTCTATTTCACATGCCCGGAGAATGGGTTTACAACGTTGTGTGTCGTTAGAAACCGACAACAACGTGAAAACGACAGAACCTCGGTCCATGTCGAGTTCTCAGATCGTTTTCCAATCAAGGATCTTAACCTTGAATATGAAGACGAGCTTGAGGCGAGGGTGTCAGAACTCGAAGAGGAGAGCCCCAAAGAAGAGCTTATCGATACAGACGAAACTGTCAAAGATCTTGCTGGTAAGGCAGAAGATACTGCATCCGAGAAGCCCGAGGGCGAGGCTGCCTCAGCGGATGTTGAAGGATTTGAGCTTGAGTCGGTAGCACATTCGCTTGAGTCCGAAACGCCCGAAGAGGAAGAGCCGGAAACAGGTTCTGTAGAGATCGAGTAATCTAGCGAATACGGTTTCGGAAACTACCAGGCAATTAGGTATCCTTAAGCAAGGATGCTTATAAAAACGTTTACAATCACTCCATTCCAGCAGAATACCCGTGTTGTCGTTTGCGAGGATACGGGTAACGCAGTTTGCATCGATCCCGGTGAAAAGTGTGAAGCTATCGTCGATTTCATCACAGATAACGAGTACACGTTCCAGGCAGTTACGCTTACTCACGGTCATCTCGACCACGCCGGCGGCACTCTCGATCTTCATCGCGCTTTTCCGGAAGCGGAAATACTTCTGCATAAAGATGATGAGCCTCTTTATTACGGTCTCCCACAACAGCCTCTCAGAATGGGCATCCCCCAAGGTCAGCTAAAGGCGCTGGGATTTGACTATGAGGCCCCTCCGAAAATTACGCGTAACTGGGAGCACGGGGAGAGCTACGCGATTGGAAATCTGACGTTTGAGGTTTTGCATTGCCCCGGGCACACTCCAGGCCATGTCGTCTTCGCAGAGAAAAAGCAGAGATCCGTATTTGTAGGAGATTGTCTGTTTCAGGGTTCAATCGGCAGAACCGATCTTCCGGGCGGTTCCCACGAGCAACTTCTCGAGTCAATTAAGAACAATATCCTCTCGTTGGGTGATGACTTCACGGTCTATTCCGGTCATGGACCCGAGACAACGGTTGGGCACGAAAAGAACACGAACCCCTTCTTGACCGGCACCTACCAGATTGGACGCGGGCGCTACATATAATTCATCGATCTTCTTGACCACATAGAATCAGTAGGAACATAGATACGAAGAGGCTGGAGACTCGGTGGGAATAACCGACCTCTTTCTATGTGCCTACTGATTCTATGTGGTTTATTCGTGATTTTCGGAGCATGCTACAATTTTCGAATTCAAGATCACAAAAGGAGATTCAAATGCGACGATTCATTTTCGCGGCAGTTATTGTTCTAGCTACATCGGTTTTCGCGGCCGCACATACAAAATTCATACCGGGAAATAACCACAAGCCACAAGATTTTAAACTCGAAAAAGTGGCCGGAAATGTACACGTGCTATTCGGGTCGGGTGGGAATATAGGCGTTTCGTATGGCGAGGACGGTTTGATGACAATCGACACCCAGTTTGCTGCCAACGTCCCGAGCATTAAGTCTGAATTGGCAAAACTCGGAAACGATAAACCCCGCTTTGTTTTCAACACGCATTATCACGGTGATCACACCGGCGGAAACGAGTTGTTTGGCATGGACGCAATAATTCTTGCGCACTATAACGTGCGAGAACGTCTCCTGGGAAGAACAACCCGCGATGGCAAGGCAAACCCGATGCCCAAGGCGGGTCTACCGATGATCACTTACGGCAAGTCAATTGCGATTCATATAAATGGTGAGACCGTAAAGGCGATACATTTTCCAAGCGGCCATACTGATGGGGATTCAGCGATATTCTTTACGAAATCAAATGTTGCGCACTTAGGTGACGACTTCTTTGCCGGACGCTTTCCTTTTGTTCATTTGAGTTCGGGCGGAAGTGTTGCCGGGCTTACGATGAACATTGGCAAGCTCCTTCAAATGATACCGGCGGATGCGAAGATCATTCCGGGTCACGGCCCGGTTTCGACCATCGACGACCTTCGCGTCTATCACGATATGCTTACCGAAACTTCGACCATCGTGCGCAAACAGATGAGCGCGGGCAAGTCGATCGAGGAAATCAAAAAGGCGGGACTTGGTGAGAAGTACAAATCATGGGTACCGGAGGGCGCATTTATCAGCGAAGACAGATGGATTGAAACGATCTATAAGAGCTACGAAATGAAAAAAAAGAAATAGCTGAAACTAAAAAAAGGAGTAGAGGGCGTCGCTAAGTTCTCTACTTCTCTTTATTTCGATCTGAGGCCTCTCCAATACTGAACGCGCCAAACGACCGCTCTTTCAGTGCCCTTCCGATCTCCTTCCAAGTCTCTGTAGCGCTATCATTTTCGTAGAATTCCGATAGCTTGCTCCCAGAAGAACTCACATTTTCAAGATAATAGAGGATGAGTTCGTGCTTTTTGTTTTCAGGTGGAACCGTAATAAAGCGCGACATCATAAGTTCATCTTCAACCTCATACCCTTTAGCCTTAAGAAAGTCTTCCGTTAGAACCCCCTCTCCTTTTGGATTTTGCCGGCGAGCTTCAGAATTGCTGTAGGCATAATTGTTCTGACGGAACTTGTGCTTTCCAAACTCGAGAGCGTTTTTGAAGCTGTAGCGATAAAAATCATCGATGTGCGGGAGAAACCCTTCAAATTGAAGGAGGAACATTCGAATCACCTTCTTTCCGTCAGCATCCACAAAAACAAAACGCTCGCCGGCCGCGACATCCCTTATTTTGAAATCGAAACTGCCAACATACTTAAAGTCCTTGTTTACAACGACTTTAATCTCCGGCAGCGCCTTTGAGACTACGGCGTTTCCGCAGACTTGTCTTGTTGATTCTTGAGCCTCCACTTCAGAGGGCAAAAATGTTAGGAAAAGAACAAGAATCAGCAGGCATTTGCTTGATTTATTCATAGCAACAAAAACTATTTGAGTTCGTATACTTATCGGTAGTGAAACCGGGTGGCTCTAATTCTATTACACCGGAGAATAGAGTTTTGTGACATTTCGATTATTCGGAGGGGGATTAATGGGAAGATTAGAGGGCATATGGGGACGCAAAGCCTGGGGTCTTGAAGCGAGACCGCTGGATTCGGCCACCCTTGAAACCAACAAAGGAATGGTCGAGGATGTGAGCCACGGCAGTCCACGGCAAATCACGATCATCGAAAAAGAAGTTTGGGCTTTAGTGATGAAACAACTGGGCGCTGACGCTCCTCCGGAAACTCGTCGCGCCAATTTGATGATTACAGGCGTGCCTTTAAAAGAAACCCGCGGACGGATACTGAGAATCGGAGACGCCCGAATTGAAATCCGGGGCGAGACAAAACCCTGTCGCTCGATGGATGAGAAGCTGCCCGGATTAAAAGATGCCTTGTTTCCTAACTGGAACGGCGGCGCCTTCGGATCTGTGGTTGAAGGAAGTGAGATTGCGATCGGGGATCCGGTTCAGTGGATCAACTAGCTAATTCTGAGATTCACATTTTCGGTGTATCCCCGTAAATTCCCTAACTACTTAAAAGTAACCCTTTTTTCTTTTTTGATGCACGTCGAATCCGGTGCCTTTGACGGATCAACAAAGAAACTACCGATCATCCCGATCCCGCAACCGCTATTGAAATTTATCAGGTGACCCATATCGGGAAATTCGAAGAAGAAACTTCGGGATAAATTCTCTGTAACAAGTTTCCCCCAGAGTGGCGGTGTGTTTGGATCGTACGATCCGCCTAGGACCAACGTCGGGATATCGCTAACGACCGGCTCGTTTTCCAAAGGATCCGCCGGAGGTACATTCCATACCCGACAGATCTCTACGAAATCAGGCTGTATCGAAAATCCTTTGAGACGCGAATACCTTTTCGTTTGGGACGCAATTCGATCCGGATCCTGGAATGGCATCTCTTCTCGACACCAGACTGAATAGCGCATCCCCCAAATAAAGCCATCACCGCTCAACTTTGTTGCGGCAAAGGAGCCGAGCGAATCCAGGTTACCTTTTGATATGGCATATATGCGTGATGGAAGACCCGAAATCGCATCGGGATAATTCAGGGCATCATAGGCGATCGAGGCGATGTCGGACCCATTAATTTCGACCTCCACCGACTCATTTGACTTCTTGTCGACAACCGGGATTCGGAGAGGTTTCTTATTCAATCTTTTGATCAGGCCGTAAAACACGGTTTCCAGATCGGGATACTTCGTCGAGCATAGTTTATCGTTTTTACAGCGCTTGAAGAGTAGATTCAGTGATCGGACTACTCCGTCAATTCCCGTTTCGTCCCAGTTAACTGAGGGCGGAAGAACCGAATCCAGGACCACGCTGCGAATTCCGTCAGGATGCGAACGCATCACATTGAGCATCAAGCGTGTGCTATAAGAGATCCCAAAAAGATTCAACTTTTTTATTCCCAGGACCTTGCGTAGATCATCTATGTCTTCCGCACTTGATTTGCTGTCGTACGCACTTAGATCAACGCCGCTCTTGATGAGCCTGTCCCGGCAAAGTGAAACCGCTTCAATCCTCTTTTTCGACGCGGCCTTTCCTTTTAAGCCGGCTGCGCCGACCTCTCTTATTGACTGATCTACCTCGGGACATAGCAGCGAAGGTTTCGCATACCTTGTACCTCTTTGTTCAAAGACAATAAAATCCCGTTCAACCATGTATGCCTTGAGATATTTTGAGCCTCGCGCCCTACGTAAAGAACTAACTCCAGGTCCGCCGGCTGTATAAAGAACCGGATCAGGCTTAGGATTTTTGGCATTGGTCTTTAATCGAACAAATGGCAGTCGGATGGTCCTGTTTTTGATTGTGCGGTTTTCCCAAACCACAAGGTAAGCGCATTCGTTCGGCACATCCCCCTGAATCTCTATCGGACATGGAATCGAATGGTCGATCCTTGGCACCGACGGTTCCTGTCCGACACCGTTCCAAACGAGTATCAGCAGGACAATAACTACAGATCTAGAATTCTGATCAAACATACTTTTATCCAAAAAAAAGGTCGACACCGTTACGAACGATTTCGACCCATTCGGATTTCAGATTCTTTGCAGCAACTACGCAACCGTAACATCTTCAGAGAGATAGACGTCCTGAATAGCGTTAAGCAATGCGACACCCTCATCGGTCGGTTTTTGGAAAGCCTTTCGACCCGAGATCAGACCCGTTCCGCCGCCGCGCTTGTTGATGACCGCCGTACGAACCGCAGCTTCCAGATCACCCGCTCCCTTGGACTCACCACCCGAGTTGATCAAACCGCATCGGCCCATATAGTTATTCGCTACCTGGTAACGAACCAGATCAACCGGATGGTCAGTGGTCAATTCGTCGTAGACGAGAGGATTTGTCTTTCCGTAACTGCTTTCCATATTCAAAGCATTGTAGCCGCCGTTATTCGTCGGAAGCTTTTGCTTGATAATGTCGGCCTGAATGGTCACCCCAAGGTGATTCGCCTGTCCCGTTAAATCGGCGGCAGCATGAAAATTGCCCTCATCGGTCTTGAAGGCGGAGTTTCGAAGGTAACACCACAGAATTGTGGCCATGCCCAATTCGTGTGCGTATGCAAAAGCTTCCGATACTTCCTGGATCTGCCTCGAAGACTCTTCTGAACCAAAATAGATTGTTGCTCCGACTGCGACCGCGCCAAGGTCTTTTGCCTGGTCGATCGATCCGAACATCACCTGATCAAATGTGTTCGGATAGGTGAGAAGTTCGTTATGATTGATTTTTACGACAAACGGAATCTTGTGCGCGTATCTTCTGGAAACAGCACCCAAGACACCAAACGTTGATGCTACCGCGTTGCATCCGCCCTCAACCGCCAGTTCGACGATCTTTTCCGGATCAAATAACTTCGGATTCGGTGCAAAACTGGCCCCGCCGGAATGCTCGATTCCCTGGTCAACCGGAAGAATCGATAGGTATCCAGTGCCGCCAAGGCGGCCGTTATCAAAAAGTGTTTGAATAGAACGCAACACGCTTGGACTGCGATCTGAATCCTTCCAAACCCGGTCAACAAAATCGGGGCCCGGAACATGTAAATTGTCTTTTGTTATTGTGTTTGAAGTGTGTCCTAAAAGGCTTTCGGCCTCGTCACCGAGGGCCGCCTGTATCTTGCTGAAATCAACAGACATCAATTAATCTCCTGCTCTTTTTTCTTAAGTATTTAGTTAAAATCGAATTGGGCGAATTATAACACAGTTAATCGGTTCAAACAGTGGGACGAAAAGATTACCAAAAATCCGAATTTTGGTATAGAATTCACACGTTTCGCCCATTTTACGTATTGCCAAAGCTGCATCCCCCATTAATGCATCTTTCTCATTTCGAACGTCCGTATTCGTACGGCATCAGACACGAAGAGGTACCAAAATGTTCTTCCCAGTTGTAAAGCGGTTCTTATTGCTCGTAGGTGTATTTGTGCTTGTTTCAGCCCCGGCGCTCTCCAAGGACCCGGAATGGCGTGAGATCACTCCACGCGAATTGGCAATGGATAAGCCGGTTGTTGATCCCGATGCGGATGTTGAAGCGCTTTTTTGGGAAATCAGAATAAATGACAGCAAAAGAACAAAGCTGTCCCGCGATAATTACGTAAGGGTAAAGATCTTCAACGACAGAGGACGCGAAGATTTTAGTAAGTTCGACATTCCTTATACCAAGGGGTACAAGATCAAGGACATTGCAGCACGTGTTATCCGCCCGGACGGGTCAATCGTCGCAATCAATAAGAACGATATATTTGACCGCGAGATCGTCAAAACCGACGACCGAAAAATCAAGGCAAAGTCGTTTGCGATTCCAAATATCGAGGCGGGCGTAATAGTTGAGTATCAATACCGCGAGGTGATCAAAGGCGCCGGAGCTGTCGGGATGACGCTCGATTTCCAGAAGGATATTCCTGTTCACGAGCTTTCCTACTACTACAAGCCCTGGAAGAAGTTGAAGCCACAATATCAGCTGTATAACTTCGAAAACGTCGAGTTTGTAAAAGATGAGAAGGGCTATTTCCTGGCTCAACGTAAGAACATTCCGGCTTACAAGTCAGAGCCATTTATGCCGCCGAGCGGCATGGTAAAGCCCTGGATGCAGCTCCAGTCGGTGGGTGTTTCGATTACAGACCTTTCGGTCGGATTCAATCGGGCTACCTTCAATGTAGTAGTAAAAGATCCTAACAACCCAATGTCCTATTGGGGTGCTGTAGTTACAGAAAAAAAGAGACGCCTTGAGTACTACACCAAAAAAGACAAGAAGATAAAGAAAGAGGCAGATAGGATTACTGCCGGGCTGAGCTCCACTACAGACAAGATCAAGGCACTATATGAGTATTGCCAGAATGAGATCCATAATATTTCGTTTGATAACGAGATGACCGAAGAAGAGTTGGACAATCTTCCGAGGATCAAAAAGCTATCCGACCTCCTGAAGACCAAGAATGCAAACGCGCGTTTTGTTAATTATCTCTTTGGCGCTTTGGCCGACGCTGCGGGATTGAGTATTGCACACGTCTATTCCGGCGACCGCGATGAAATGTTCTTCAATATTTCGATGACTAACGAAAGGTTGGTTCACTTTGCGGCAATTGGGATACGGGTAAACGGAGAATGGGAATTCTTTGATCCAGGCACCCCATTCCTGAAGCCGGGTGAACTGCTTTGGAACGAACAGAAAGTTACAGCAATTCTTGTAGATAAGGGCGAGGGCAGTTTCCAGGAAACTCCGTATCAGTCCATCAAGGACACCAACGTCAAGCGCACCGCTGACCTCGTCTTGGAAGAAGACGGATCTTTGAAGGGTGATATCAAGTATGAGTATTCGGGTGTTTACTCAACCAATTACCGGATGGAAAACTACGATGTCGATTCTTCGAAACGGGAAGAGGCTATCAAAGACAACATTCAAAGGCGGATCAGTACGGCCGAAGTGACGAATATTTCAATTGAGAACTTCGACGAAAAGACCAAACCGATTGTGCAGAAAGCAAAGATCAAGATTCCCAATTATGCACAGAAGACAGGAAAACGATTGTTCGTACAACCCGGATTCTTCGGCTATGGACGCACACCTCTGTTTACTGCTGCCGAAAGAAAATACGATGTTGCGTTCAGCTATCCTTGGTCCGAAACGGATGAGATCAGAATCAAGTTGCCGGAAGGCTATAAGCTCGACAACGCGACCGCACCGGCGCCGCTGTTTGATAATGCGAAGATCGGTTCACTGACCGTAAATATATCGCACGATACGGTCGACAACACGCTCATTTATAAGAGAGATTTCTATTTCGGCAACAAAGGAAAGATCGTATTTCCAGTCTCCGTGTATCCGGCGATCAAACAGATGTTTGACGGGTTCCACAAGATAAATGTGCACAAGATTTCGATAAAACGCGAAGAGCCAACTCCATAAGAGCGCGCTCTTTGAATAAGTAATGCTTGGGCTTGGAAAACTAAAGGCGTTTCTGATTTTTGCAACGCTGCTTTCCACTAGTTCCGTCGCCTCTGACCCCGTCGTTTGGAGGCCCGTGACACCATCTGAGCTCGCGATGGATCAACCCGTAGTAGATAAGAACGCTGACGCTGAGGCGATCTTCTGGGAAGTAACCCTAGACGATCAAAACCGTACCAAGCTCTACCTACAGCATTACGTGCGGGTCAAGATCTTCACAGACCGCGGCAGAGAAAAGTTCGCGAAAATTGACATTCAATACGACGATGACCTCAAGATTGAAAATGTAGCGGCCCGCGTTACAAAACCTGACGGGACAAAGAAAGAAGTACACGCCGGTGACATTTTCGATCGTGAAATATTCAAATCGAACCGTTACAAAGTGCGTGCAAAGTCGTTCGCCGTACCAGGTCTCGAGCCCGGATCGATTGTCGAGTACCAGTACCGCGAGAGAATCAAGGGTGACAGTCTTCACGAAGAACGCCTGAACTTCCAAAGAGATATCCCAATTCAAAGCGCAAAGTACTACCTTCGTCCATATAAAGGGATGACTATCCAGCCGACGTTTTTCAACATGAAATCGACGGCATTGAAACCCGACCCTTCAGACAAGACTTTCTTTGTAGCATCGGTAGAGAACATGCCGGCCTTCGAAGAAGAGCCTTACATGCCGCCGAGGCAGGCCTTAGCGCCATGGGTGCTCGTGAGATACGCGGAATGGCACTACAGCTGGGTGAAGTTCGCTCGTGCCGTATGGCCCAATTACGCAAAGCTCACGAAACCTGACAAGAGCATAAAGGCGAAAACCAATCAGATCGTTGCCGGAGCCGACACACAACGGGAAAAACTGAGGCGGATCTACGATTTCATCCAGACGGATATAAAGAATACTTTTTATCACGGCCCCGAATATCAACCGCCTAAGAAGCTGGAAAACAAAAAGGCATCGGACATCCTTAAGAACAGGGCCGGGTCGCCACGTGAGCTGGATCTGCTTTTCGCATCGATGGCGAAAGCCGTCGGCCTTGATGTGGCGTTAATCTACGCCGGCGACAGAAGCCGCATCTTTTTTGATCCGGAAAAGTTTCCCTACAGCAGGCGGTTCGTTCGTCTTGCGGGAATTGCAGCAAATGTCGACGGCAAAGCGATTTTCCTAAGCCCGGGGAGACCGTTTCTGCCTTTTGGCGAGGTAATGTGGTTTGAACAAAACGTTCACGCGCTACTTGTCTTTGAAGGAGCTTACAGCTGGGTAACGATTCCGCTTTCGCGGCATAAGGATTCGCGTGTCTCCCGGAAAGGCGAGTTTGTTCTCGACAAGGATGGGACGCTCTCAGGCACATCAACCTATGAGTACACAGGTCATTGGGCTCATGACCTGAGACGAGTCGAGTTCAACGAAACCCAAGCTGAACGCCTTAAGCATTTCGAAAAAGAAATAAAATCTAAGAATTCAAACGCTGAGATTTCACAAGTTTCAATCGACAATTTCTATTCTTCGAATACGACGCTTAAGAAAAGTTATTCGGTCAATGTTCCCGGGTATGCGCAGATCACGGGCACGCGTCTTTTTGTAAGGCCCGGAGTGTTTGAGTATGGTTCCCAGGCGGTCTTCAGCAGCAAGACCCGAAAGCATCCTGTTTACTTCGACTTTCCCTGGAGTGAATTCGACGAGATCGAGATCAAACTGCCGGAGGGCTATATGCCCGAGGAACTCTCTGAACCGGAAGGCGTCGTTCACGAAAAACGTGTCGCAGGAGCCTATTACAACCTGAAGTATGATGAGACCGGGCACAAGCTTTTGTACGACCGCGAATTCTTTGTAGGCGGAAAAGGTAAGGTCTTTATCAAAACCGAACAATACGTCACCTTAAAAGCAGCTTTTGATTCGATAAACAAAGCCGATTCGTTTGTGGTTGCACTAAAGAAGCAGGCTGAATAAGGGCACCGACAATGTTAAGAACACTCCACTTCACAATCTTGATAACACTCGCATTTGCAACGGTTGCGGCAGCATCTGAGACGATTCAATGGAAACCTGTAACACCGGCAGAGCTCTCTATGAGGGAACCCGTGGTCGACAAAGACGCCGATGCCGAAGCCATTTTCTGGGAAGTAAGGCTCGACGACAAGAGTCGCAAAAAGCTCTATTACGAACATTATGTCCGGGTGAAGATTTTTACCGAACGCGGCCGCGAGAGATTCGCCAAAATGGACATTCCTTACACCAAGAGGATGAAGGTAGAGAATATCGCCGCCCGAGTTATAAAGCCCGACGGCTCGATTACGAATGTTTCAGCAAGTGAGATTTTTGACAGGGAGATCATTAAATCCAAAAGGCTGAAGATCCGCGCAAAATCGTTCGCCGTACCCGGGATAGAACCCGGCGTGATTGTTGAATATCAATACCGGGAACGCTTTAAGTCTGACAGCCTTCAGGGAGAGAGATTGGTATTCCAGCGCGACATTCCGATTCAACGTGTTACCTATTACATGCGGCCATTCCGGAATAGCAACATCGATCCGTATTTCTTCAACATGGAGGCAACAGCTTTCAGCCGTGACCCTAACGACGATTCCTTTTGGGTCGCATCGGTAAAAAATGCACCCGCGTTCAATGAAGAACCCTTCATGCCCCCAAAAGACCAAGTAGTCCCGTGGGCGATGTTGAGATACTCATTTTCAAGGGGCGATTGGTGGCAGGTTGGACAAGGAGTGGGATCGAGGTTCGCCTCAGTCACCGAACCCAACAAGAAGATCAAGAGTCTTGCGGAAAACCTCGCACGCGGAGCTAATACGGATGAGGAGAAGCTGAGGCGCTTTTATACCTATGTTCAAACGGAAATCCGGAACCTGGCTTTTGACGACTCCCGAGGCGAAACAAAGCTTCCGAAACAAAAGAAGGTTTCCGATGTCTTCAAGACTAATTCCGCGACGCCCGGCATGATCGATATGGTTTTTGCTTCACTAGCCCGGGCGGCCGGCTTTCAAACATACGTAGTCTTTTCGGGAGACCGGAGCGAAAAGTTCTTTAACCCCAACAGCCATCCCTATAGTGTTTCGTTTATCCACCCGTTGGGCGTAGCAGTCGTAGTCGATGGAAAACGCCGGTATTTTAATCCCGGAACCCCATTTCTGCCGTTTGGGGAATTGATCTGGTACGAGGAAAATGTTTACGCGATGGTGGCGTATGGGGGTAACTTCAGGTGGGCCACTACGCCTCTTTCAAAACCGGAAAACTCATTGGTCAAACGCACGGGCAATTTTGAGCTCGATGCCGACGGAGTCTTAAAAGGTACCGCTACCCGTGCTTATAACGGCCATTGGGCACATGAACAAAGAAGATCGGAGTATTTGGAAACCGACAATGAGCGGGCCGAGCACTTTGAAGAAGAGCTAAAGAGCGACAATTCAACAGCGGAGATTTCGAACGTCGCGATTAGAAACTTTTTTGAAGCAAGTAAACCTCTCGAAAAATCATACGCGGTAACGATACCCGGATACGGACAGAAAACCGGCTCCCGCATCTTCCTTCAGCCCGGTTTCTTTGAGTACAATTCAAAGCCGATGTTCACAAGCGCGACCCGGGAACACGATATCTACTTTGATTTCCCCTGGAGCGAGGATGACGATATCGAGATCAAACTCCCGGCAGATTATGCTCTCGAAAAATTCTCGCTACCGAAAGATATTAAAGAAAGTAAGGGAATTGCCGGGTCCAGCTACAAGATCAAGTATGATCGTGAAAACCACAGCATTAGGTATACAAGGAAGTATTTTATCGGCGGCAACGGGCAGATCTATTTCAAGAAAGGAGCATACAAACCTCTCAAGAGGCTCTTTGACCTGTTCCATGAATCAGATACGTTTGTATTAATCCTCAAGAAGAAGGCAGTTTAAATCACCGGAGGAAACATGATCCGACGCTCACTCTTAACGACGGCCATTTCATTGCTACTGGTCATCTCCGCCTATGCGGCCGCAAGTTCGCCGCCTCAATGGCTACGGGGCGCAGCTGCGCTGAAGGCACCCGGTTACGACAAGGAGATACCCGGAGTCGTACTTCACGACGAACAGGAGGTCACCGTAAAAAAGAACGGCTCGATCGTGACGGTCGAACGGTATGCCGTAAAGATACTTACAAACGAGGGCCGGCGTCTGGCAGTTGCCAGGGCTTTCTACTTTATGAGCGCGGGTAAGGTTGGAGATTTTGAGGCATGGACGATCCCTTCCGGCGGGCGATCGAAGAACTATGGAAAAAAGCAGACAGTTGATCTGATTTCCGACCCTGATGATGTTTACAACGAGGGGCGCGTCAAGATAATCAACGCTTCGGACGACGTGCGTGTCGGGGATGTATTCGGATTTGAAGTCGATATTGAGAACCCGCCTCTTTTCTACCAGGACATCTGGCAGTTTCAGGCATACCTTCCGGTATTGAGGTCGCGATACAAGTTGAATCTCCCTTCCGGCTGGGAGGCCTCTAGCATCACGTTTAATCACGATGATATTAAGCCGACGGTAAACGGTTCCAGCTATACCTGGCAATTGGATAATCTGGCGCCGATCGCGCTTGAGCCGTTGAGTCCGTCAGTCAAGAACCTGGCCCCCTTTATGGCCGTAAACTTCGCCCCTCCGGGCGAGACGTCGGCGGGTAAGCGCTCGTTTTCAAATTGGAAAGAGGTTTCGACGTGGGGCAGCGGCCTCTATGATCCTCAAGTTGTAATCAATGACGATGTCGCCGCAAAAGCTCGCGAGCTTACGGCAAATGCGACAACGGAACTGGAAAAAATCCAGGCGATCGGCAAATACGTTCAAGACCTGCAGTACATTGCTATTGACATTGGCGTGGCATACGGCAACGGGTACAAGCCAAGGGCTTCAAGTACTGTCCTGAGTAGAGGTTACGGGGACTGTAAAGACAAGGCGACGCTAATGCGTGCGATGTTGCGGTCATTAAAGATCGAATCGTATCCAATTGCCATCTTCGCCGGTGATCCGACTTTTGTCAGAAAGGAATGGGCATCACCGCGGCAATTCAACCACTGCATCATTGCTGTGGTTGTGAACCCGGAAACAAAGGGCCCGACAGTGATCGAAAACGAAGAGCTGGGCAGGCTCCTGATTTTTGACGCGACTGATGACATGACACCCGTCGGGGATCTGCCTGAAAGCCTTCAGGGAAGCTACGGCCTTGTGATGGCCCGGGAAAAGGGCGGCCTGCTTCAGATGCCGACAACGGATCCGCTTGAAAATGCGCTAGTTCGCACTGTTGAAGTTTCGCTTGATAAAGAAGGTTCGATCGCGGGTACGATAAACGAGGTTACCAAGGGGCAGTCTTCCCGATCTGAAAGATCTCTTTTCCGCCGGCTTTCTGCGAGTGACTATGAAAAGTCGATTGAACGATGGCTTTCGAGAGGTGCGACCGCGGCAAAACTCGAAGAACTCAAACCGACGGACGATCACGCGAATGCGAGTTTTGATCTCGACGTGAAGTTCTCTGCTCCCGGTTACGGCCAGGTCATGCAGGGATCTTTGCTGATTTTCAGACCAACGATCGTAAGCAGGTCCCGCTCGATCTATCTGACCGAAAAAGAAAGAAGGAATCCGGTCACGCTCTGGTCCAACTCGTTCAGAGAGTCGGCGGTATTCAAATTACCTGAAGGGTTCTCAGTCGATGAAATGCCCGAACCGCTCTCGTTGAAGACGGAATTCGGTACCTACGAAACCAGTTACGAAGTCTCCGAGGGAACACTTACCTATACGAGAGCCCTTGTTACCACGCGCACAACGATCCCGGTTGAAGATTATTCGAATGTGCGGGACTTCTTCACCAAGATCCTGGCAGCTGAAAATGCAATGGTCGTGCTCGTCAAAGACTAACACGACCGTCAGGTACGAAAATTCGGGGGCGAAAGGAGAAGTTACTTTTTCTCCTTTTCGTCCTTTTTCTTTACCGCCTCTATGCGCAAATCAACAAAAACATTATCCGCGAGAACCGCGGTCCCGCCGGGAAGGTTCCCTCCATAATTAACGTTAAACTCGCGGCGATTGATCGATGTTGTCCCGGACACACCCATCCGAATGGTTCCTCTCTGATCCCTTATGGGACCATAGATCCTCACCGGAAACTCGATCTCTTTTGTCACATCCTTCATCGTCAGATTGCCTTTAACAAAGTACCGTTTACCTTTTTTCTTGATACGCGTACTCTCAAACTTCATCGCCGGATAGGTTTTTACTTCAAAGAAATCTTTACTCCTGAGGTGATTGTCCCTTGCATTGATGCCGGTATCAATACTTTTCATATCAGCCGTGAAACTGACACTCGAGTTCCTTGATTTGGACGCGTCAAACTCCAAACCGCCTTCGAATTTCCTGAAATGCCCGGGCACGTCAATGAGACCCATGTGTTTGATCCTGAAGCCGATCGAACTGTGAGCCTTATCAAATGAATACTCTCCGGACCGTTCCGCTTTTGGTACCTTCTTCTCTTCCGGCAAAAGCTCGAACCGTTCGGATAACGAAGGCGAACCGGCCCCGGACGTCCACGCTGCCCCAAAAACGATGGCAAGGCCACTTACAAATACGAAAAGGAATGCGATATTTCTTAATACTCTGAAATTCATAAACAAATTCTACATTTCCGGAAGAGCATAATAAAGGGGCAGTTAACCAATGGACACCGGCATGAACGGTGAGCGGCTCAAATCTAAGTGAATAGGAATAATACGTTACTGAATCGTAATATGTTAGACACTATGTGGAATAGCTTTGTTGACTGGTTCATGAGTCTGGGTGCCAACTACGGCGTCAATCCTTTTATTTTTGGAGGTATCTACATCGGCGCGATTCCCTTCTTTTCGCTGTCAATTGGTTGGCTAATAAGGAATTACCGGAAAGGAAAATCTATCGCGTTGCCGGCGATGATCGCCCTTTTCTTCTTTGTTTCGGCGTATCTTTACCTGATCATTGCAGGTCGAAACGTTCCCTGGTGGGTGTATGGAGCGGTTGTGGTTATGATCGTGTATGGCGCATACTCGACGGTCCGCAAGATCAGAAACCGGATTAATGAACCTTCCGAGCAGGAGGCTGCGGAATCTGCAAAAGCTTAGATCAAGATTCAATAATGAGTGACATTTATGACCTTATAGTAATTGGAGGCGGCTCCGCCGGGCTGGTTGCGGCAGGTGGTGCAGGAATCATTGGAGCCAATGTCGCGCTTGTCGAGAAATCGCGACTTGGCGGCGACTGTCTCTATACCGGTTGTGTACCTTCAAAAACTCTGATCCGATCGGCACGTTTAGCTTCCGATATGAGAAACGCCGAAGCATTCGGATTCGAACGGGCCGAACCCGCTTTCAGGAGTGGTTCGTTCTCGTCGGTGACAAGACACGTCCAGGATGTGATCGGTATGATCGAAGAACATGATGCGCCTGAAGTGTTTGAGGAGATGGGTGCAGAGGTGATTTTCGGTTCGCCTCGTTTTTTGAATGGCCGTGAGATCGAGGTAACCCTCAACGATTCCGGTGAGAAGCGTGTAATGCGCGCCAAACGCTTTTGTATCTCGACCGGCTCTTCACCATTCGTACCTCCGATAGATGGACTTGCCGAAACCGGCTACATTACAAATGAAGACATCTTCGAGCTGAAGGATCTGCCTGAAAGGTTTGTGGTCATCGGCGGCGGGGCAATAGGAATAGAACTGGGTCAATCGTTTGCGAGGTTCGGCTCGAAGGTTACGGTTATCGAGATGTTTGACCGGATCCTCGCTAAAGAGGATCGGAAAGTGTCGGAGTTCATGACCGACGTTCTCACCGCTGAAGGTGTGGATGTGAGAACTTCGGCGAAGGCAACGAAATTCGCTGAGCATTCAGATGGATCCAGGGTCGTGACCATTGAAACGAACGGTTCGACGGAAGAAATCGTTTGCGACGAAATACTGGTCGCAGTCGGGCGCAAGCCAAACCTCGACGGACTCGAATTGAAACAGGCCGGAGTAGAATTTGATCAAAAACACATACGTACAGACGCATATTTGAGGACGTCTGCGAAACACATATATGCAGCAGGAGATGTAACCGGCAACTTCCAGTTCACGCATATGGCTGATTATGAGGCGCAGATCGTTCTGAACAATGCGTTTCTTTTTTGGCCACTTCGGAAGAAGGCGGATTATAGTGTCGTTCCGTGGGCTACCTTTAGCGAACCTGAAGTAGCAAGGGTCGGCATGATAGAGGAAGAGGCTCGAAACCAATATGGGGATTCGTTGACGATATACGAGGTCCCGTTTTCTCATAATGATCGCGCGCTCGCTGAGGGCTCCGGAGAAGGATTCGCAAAACTGGTATTGAAGGACAGTAAGATCCTCGGCGTTACGATTGTCGGACCGCACGCGGGTGAACTAATTCACGAGTTCGTGCTTGCTATGAGACACGGGCTGTCGCTGAAGAAGCTAAATGAGGCGATTCATGTATATCCGACTCTTGGTAAGATAACTCAAGCCTTAGCTACAGAGATGACAATTGAAGGATTTAAAAAGCCCTTTCTTCAGAAATGGCTTCGCCGGTACCTGAGACTTCTACGATAAAGCCAAAAGCAACTTGTGAAAGATTAAAGCTTTGGTGCTTTCGAATCCGAGAGTACCTTCCAAATTATCGTCACGCTTTCATCGGGCACCATTTCAACTACTCTGAACGCAACGATCACATCGCGCCTCTTATCAAAATCCAGCTCATCGTACTCAACCTCTTTGACCATTTCCCAATGCTCTCCGCGGTATGCAATCGAGCGAACGACGTAGGTGGCGTCATTTCGCACCGGGTGCGAGTCTTTGTAGACGATGTTTCCGCCGGCGATCCCCTTGGCAAGGTGACCTTCGAATGCAGCCGCTTTCTCTAGGTCCATTTCTGCAGAAAAGCCCACCAGTGTTTTGAGTTCCGGAGAGTCAACGCTCAGATTGTCAAAAGAAACATTGTTTAGTGCGATAAGAATCCCGTGTTTCCAAACCCCTTTCGTGGTGAACTTCCCCTCTGAATATGAGACATCTGCCAATCGCCTGTTCCGATACATATTGCTTCGAAACGAATAGGAAGAACCTGCACCCGGCATGCCGTACTTTTCACAATGATCTTTCGCAACTACGAATTCAGGGCCCATGTCGCAACCCCTGTCCACGATGAGCTTTGTTATTCCCCTCTTCTTTCCAGTGAAATCCGGATAGCTTCGTAGAATGTCCGAAGCCGGAGCAAGCAGTTCTCTCTCATCCTTGTCCAGATCTCGATACAGCCGAACAATATCCTCTTGATAAACACGGGTTTCCTTGTAACGGTCACGTATAAACCTTTGCTTTCCATTATTCCGCAGGGCACTAACACGAGCATTAAACGCGGCCTCTTCGGCTTTTCTCTGCTCGGCTTCAGTGTCAGTTTGCTGCTGCGCCTGAGAAAACCCAATAGTTGTAACGAACAAAATCAGTGCAAGAATCGATGTAGTTCTTTTCATAACTCGAATGACCTCTAATTCGGTGAACAAGAAATTTCTGGTCAGGTCGAAAATTATATCACGAGAGAGAAGGCTGATTCTCAGTCGAAGTTTATGGGACTTGTAATTCTAATGCTCCAAATGCTTCTTAAGCTTGGCCAAATCGCCATCGATCATTTCTTGAATCGATTTCATGATTATCGATACGGGGCTATTGAATTCCACCTCACTTATGCTCGAGATCGTCAAAGCGATATCCGTGCCCTCTTCCGTTTCTTTCAGATTGTATTTAATGTACATCTCAAACGGCTCATCAGCGTATAGCTGGCAAAATGAGTTTTCTTCCATCTTGGTTACAAGAAGTTTTGCGGAGTAATGCTTGTTGAGAAAGTTTCCGATCCTTTCGATCCGGGCACCCTTTTTATAAAGTCCCGACTCCATCGGATATACCTCTCTCAGGCTCCGTACCCACAGCTTGTCCTTCTTGGGGTTAAACATTACCTGCGCGACGTCCTCCGGACTTCGCTCAACACTGACTCTTCCTGTAACTTCAATAGACATAAAATTTACCTGCTCTTCACTTTTTCAACCGTCGCCGACGCGACGGTAACGACTGGAGCGCAGGCGACTCGCCTGCCATGAGCGACACTTGGTCGCGAAACCTTCTTTCATAAATCACTACGCGACGGCTAAGGAACTCGGGAACTCCGCAACGTTGAACTTTGAACCTTGAACATTGAACCTCATGCTTGATCTCTGATCTCATCCCCCCGTCTGCCAGACTTTGATTGCCTCGATTGGGTAAATAAGCATAACGATATTTATCAAGAGGCTGTCTTTAATCGTCAATATCAAGATCAATTCAACCAGTACAAAAAACGCCAGAGATTTCCAAAGTCTTAGTTTGAACGCAATCATGAATCCCGTAAAGCAGGCAATTACATCTCCAACCGAGTTGAGAATCGAGTCTCCGAAATACTCAAGCGAGGCTGTCGATTCACGATACCTGTCGATGATGAATGCGGAATTCTCGACAACCTCCCAAATGCTTTCAGCCAGGACAGCCGTAAACAATAGCCAGGCAAACGAAATGCGCTTTTGAAAAAGAAGCCGGCCGAGCCAATAAAACGCAACTCCATGCAATAGGTGCGTGAACATATACGGATCAAACAAATGTTGCGAATTGTGTTTGCTCCAAACATCGCTCGACCATAGATATAATGGCGAGTCCCAACGGCACCACCAAAGCCTTCCCTGGAAATGAAGGATCACCGCCATCGCGATCAGGCATATGCCCATCGCCACCCATGGCATACGGTGGTCCCACGAGTCTGTTTGAATCAATCCTTTTTTGGGTTCAGGCTTCATAAGAAAGTGAAAAGCTAAAAACGGAAAGTGGAAAATGAGAACTACATCCAGATGCGCTTATTAAATGATCATTCAATTCGGTCAAGCTGTCTGCGCCCAAAATCTGGTGGATTTTCGATTTGCCGACGGGTAGGAAACAAGCTTATTTGTTTTGCTATTTCCCACTTTCAATTTTCTACTTTCAGTTTTCAACTTCAGTCCTCAGTCGATCATCTCCCATTTTTTCCTGACATCGATGATCAGAGCGGCAACCTTTTCATTGACCTTTCGAAAGTACTCATCGGCCTTCGCCTGGTCAAACTTCGGGTATCCCTCGCCTTCTTTATAGAGACCGATCGCCGATGGAAAGGGAGTTGCGGACCAGCTTGATCCATTAGGATATGCCGTAGTCATTTCCTTACCCGTGTAGAGCTCTTTCTTGACCAACGTTGGATCGGCGGCCTGCACGTAAGCGGTTTCGTTCCAACCCGCATGCCCGCCGTCCTCTCCGAACACCTCTTTTGTCACATCAGAGGCAAGCGACCACCAATTGATAACAAGTGTCCGCACCTCCTTTTCGATCGCAACCTCGCTCGCGACCGATCTGAGCACGGCTGTCTGTCCTCCGCCATGACCGTTTAGAACAATGATGTTTTTAAATCCTTGTTTTGCAAGGCCTTCCAGGATATCTCGTACAAAAGGACGATACGCCTCCTCAGAAATCCGGAATGATCCCGGATAGCCCTCGAGACTTCCGGTAATGCCGTAATTGAGCGTCGGGGCAATCATTGCATTTGTCTTTTCGGCGATCGCTTTCGCCATCGCGGTGGGTGCAGTGTTGTCCGCGCCGTTGTTTATGACTCCATGAGGTTCTAACGTACCGGTGGGCAATAAGACCGTGTCGACCTTCGAAGGTACGACTTTTTTGAACTCCATCCAATTGATGCGGTCCATTTCGCGTTCCGGCACCTGCGAGACCACAGACACCACAAGCGCAAGAATTGCAACGAAAATCCTGAGCATAATTCACTCCTGTTTTTTTGAATACGGCTATGTTCTTACAAAGGCGTGAATTAGACAAGAACTTTGAACAGAGTTCCAAGTTTCAAGTTTTAGGTGCCGGAGGCATTTAGGACCCATGACCGTCACCCTGATCTCCAAACTTGGAACCTGAAACGTGAAACTTGAAACCTGGAACTTGAAACTTGGAACGACGTGACGAAGTCACGCTCTCACCCAACCGTACCTAGTATTCGAAGGTCTCCCACCCGAGGCTTCGTATTCCTTCTTTAGGCGCGTAACGTAGTCTTTCGGTATCGCCTTCAGCTTCGCTTTGACATCAATCCCGTAGACCTTAGCGGAATTGAGGCCGAGTATCTTCTCTTTTATTTTGTCGGTAAGCGGTTTGAAACCGAACTTTTCGACAAAGCGATCGGGCATCTTCAGGCGTTTGAAGGCATCGATCTGCCATTGCGGACTCCCCCACCAAATTGAATCGGTTCCCCAAAGAACATGATCCTCGCCAAACGCGTCGATCATCTCTCCAAGCAAATAGGTACAAAGAAGAGGAGACGTAATAACAGTCATTCCAAATGTCGTACCGAGATCCATATAGACGTTTGTCATTTCGGGATCCTTCTTCCGGGCAGCGCAAAGATCCGATACCCACGGAATTCTGGTTTTCTCTTTGAAACCCGCAGATGCGGCTTGAAACACATCACGCCCACCCTTGAAACCGGCGTGGTATATCAGGAAGTTCAGGTCCCGAAAATCTTTAGCAGCCTTCGGAATGTCCTTGGTGCTGCTGTGCTCAAGATCCCATGATGGAAGCGGCAGACCCTTGTGAACACAGATATTCTTGACTCCGATTTTTCGCGAATACTCATAGGCCGGGTAAGCTACTTTCTCGTCATCCATCCACCAACCGACGCTTCCATCGGCGATCGGTTGCCCCGGATAGCCTTTCCATGCATCGACCTTGAGTTGTTCATGCTGACGCTTCATATCTTCCAAATCGGTCTTTCCAAGATCCGGAGAAAACAGGCCGTGTGCGACAATTCGCTTCGAATCCGCCAACCCGTTGATCCTGGTCCTGGATTCGATAATCTCGGCCGGAGGCAAAACATTGTTCTTTTCTTCTTTCGCAGGTAGACCTGTAATTACCGCCATCGAAGTATCACTATCCAGAAACATCTCCTTAACATAGTTCGTCAAATATAGGTCTTCCCATATATGTTTCTTGTCTACAAGGTCCTTATTGCCCCAGGCCGCACCCGCACTTCTATAACCAAGCAGAGGCAGGTCAACAACTTTCCCCGTCTCAACATGGTGGGTGTGTATGTCAAAGATGAACGGCGTCTTGGGGAGTTTTTCGTCGGTTGCCCCCGGCTCAAAAACCTCGTTTTCATCCACATCAAACCTCTTGCCATAGACGCAATTCATCGCAAGGAATGCCGCCGCCATCCCCCCGGTGGACGCAAGAAACCTTCGACGCGACATGTTCAAACGCTTCGACGCGTCATCGGCGATTCTTCCAAGTCGATGTTCCACTTCGGCTTGCTCTTCAGTCTGACCGAAAGGAACGAACTCCTCGTTTGAAACAATCTGAGTCGGAACCGGTGTCTTCTGGTCTTCGCCCTCGATATCACATTGCTGCTTCCAGGATTTTTTCTTTGTCATATACGGTCACTCCTTTCTTCTCTTTTTGGGCTTACGGGAATTCGGCCTTCCGGGTTTCGACTCGTCGATTCACACCAGACTATCGTTTTTGGATTTGAAGGCATCAGATGTTTTGCCGGAGCTGACTATGGACAGAAGAGAACTGATTCGTAAAGGCGGAGTTGCGGCAGCCGGGCTGTTTACGGGCACGTCTGTTGTCTCTAATCTTTCTGCGGCTGAGCCAGTTGAAGCAAGGCCATGTTTCGGGAGGTTTGGTGAAGACACCATTTCCTTTGGCTCATCGGGCGGTCCGCATTCGCATCGTGACGGCAAACTGCTACAACACAGGGACTTAAAGGACCAATTTCTTGTTTTTCAGCTTGTACCCTCAAAGAACGGGAAGTTCTTCGTTCGCTCCCCTCAAGAGATCGAGCCGGACATGGATACGAACCCGCAGTATCCCGATATTGTCCTGGACTCGAGATTATTGAGTTTCCAACTTGGAGGCGATGAGAGAACAGAACGCGACACCAGAGCGACAGTTAGGATCACATTTGGTTCGGATCAAAATACGGACCGCTCGCGGGCTATGGGCGAAAATCTTTATTGGTCAATAACTTCCGGGCTGCACCTCTGGAATACACGGGGTGTGAGAGCCCAACCTAGAGATTATAGGGCGGATTTTCGTCAGGTGTTTGGGAACAAGTTTGTTGAACTCCCGGGCGGTGCGGGCACTTTGAAAGTCGAGATTGTTAAACACCGGAAGAGTTCCTGGTGGGAAAAGGCCTTCAATTTCGCAAATTCCAATGCCGGTTTCGGGCTCGTCTCGGCACTTGGGTTTCCGGGCGTCACCTCACGGGTTTTGCATTTTGTTGATGAGGCGGCGAACAAGTTTGTTGGCAGCAACGCCAAGGTCTTGTTCGCAAGCCGTGGGCTGCCACTTGCGTTCTCGAAACAATCGAAACAGGAAATCTCTTCGGCCGGTATTCGAATCGGGTGTTTGAAATCCGGTATCTGGATCTTTGCCCGAGGACGTGATCTCCCGCTGCTTGCTTCTCAGGAAATGACCTATGATGCGACCCTGCGCCGCCTCTTTCCCGTAAAAAGCAACATCAGGAAAATTGTGTCCGGCAAAGAAGCCGATCCTCTCAAAGACGTCACCTACGCGGTTTTAAGTACAAGGATTAAGCGCAGGAAGATTTCAATCGGGTTTTGAGTGATTGACATATATGGATTGCCGTATATACTGTGCGTATGTTTAGCAATTTGACTGGATCCTTTTCGGAGGTTCAATGGCAAGATGTCGGACCGGGCATGCGAGAGAAGCGATTAAGCGTCGGTTCCAAGCTGATACGGCTTCTTGAGCTCACCGACAAACTTGACCACCCGAAATGGTGCCTCACCGGACACACCGGCTTTGTCCTGGAAGGCGAGTTCACGCTGGACTTGAATGAAACTGACCACGTCCTTTCGAAAGGTGATGTATTTGACGTAATGGAAAATAACAAGAGCCACCGGCATATACCAAAAGTGTCACCTGGGGGCCGCGTAGTCTTGTTTCTGGTCGAAGCCGGAAGCGGCGTTCGACCCTAGAATTGGGAATCAAAAATATTGACTTGCCCTCTTAACAGGCATAGTCTCGGTAAACACAAATTTTTTGGAGGTTCTATGAGTAAAGTTGAATCCGCGGATCTGCTTATCAAACTGTACGATCTGCGCCGTGAGGAAGTAATGCGCAAGGCCCGCGATTGGTTTTTTACATTTAATCCAACCAGTGCCGAGGAAATCGGAAACACGATGATGGATCCTGAGGTAGGCGGCTATCTTCGTATGGTTACATCATACTGGGATATGGCAGCGGCCTTTGTTAACCATGGTGCCATTGATTCCGATCTTTTCAATGAGACTGTCGGTGAACACATGATGGTCTTTGCCAAGATCGAGCCGTACCTGGCCGAAATGCGCGAGATGTGGGAGTCACCTGATATGTACGCTCATCTTGAGAAGGTTATCTATGACGCCCCTAACGGCAAAGAGAAACTCGCTAAGATGCAAGAGTGGATCGCCGGAATGGCCGAGCAGGGCGAGCAAGCCGGTGAAGCATCCGCATAACCAGTAATTCATAATACGGGATACGTTCTTCGGTGCATTGCCGATAGAGCGTATCCATATTTTTTTATGAAATCGAATTCTATTATCTGCCTCGCGATCCTGATCTTTGTCCTTTCGCACCAGAAGGTCACCGGGTCCTGTTTTCCACCGCTGCCTGTTCCGCATGCTAATAATGCGGTTGCCTCGTTCGAAAAAGACGGTAAGACCTGGCTGTTTTCCTTTACAGGCCTAAAAGACGGCAAAACCTTTGACGACACATCTCGTTCTGCATATATGTTTGTTGAAGGACATCGTGCGTGGACAGCCCTGCCCGATGTACCTGTGGAAGAGGGCAGACTCGCAGCATCCGCAGAAGCGATTGGCGGAAAGGTCTATCTTTTCGGAGGATACACAGTAGCAGAGGACGGTAGCGAGAAGTCGACTCCTGAAGTATTCGAATTCGATCCAAAGAAGATGTCTTATAAGAGGCGGGCAGACATGCCGACCCCGGTCGATGACATGGTCACCTTCGTATACAAAGACCGTTACATCTATCTCGTTTCGGGCTGGCATGATGATCGAAACGTGAATCTTGTCCAGGTATTCGATACGAAGAAGAATCGTTGGTTCAAAGCCTCCGATTACCCCGGTACACCGGTTTTCGGTCACGCAGGCGGAATCGTGAAGAACAGATTTGTAATTGCTGACGGGGTTGCGGTCGTCGGAAAGAAAGATAATAAACGGATTTTTGACACCGTCAATGAAGGTTGGCTGGGAACCATCGATTCGAAGGATCCCTCAAGAATCAAATACAGGCGACTACCTCAGCTTCCCGGAAGGGGACATTATCGAATGGCCGGTGCAGGAGACGAAGACCTCAACCGGGTTCTGTTTGTTGGAGGTACTCCGACTGCTTACAACTATAACGGCATCGGTTACGACGGGACGCCCGCGGTTGCGAAGAAGCATGTCTTCGCCTGGGACTTTAACAAGGACAACTGGGTCGCGCTTCGCGATAAGCCGGTGGCCTCGATGGATCACCGCGGCATGTTTAAGATGAACGGCTTCTGGTGGACCATCGGTGGGTTGGATGTGAACCGAAAAGTCACGGGAAAGGTACTGCCGGCAAGTCTTGTCATCTGCGGGTCCCGTAACACTGAGTAACTTGAGGTCTGAGGTCTGAGGTCTGACCCTAACAGCTCCTAAGTCTTCTTCAAGCGCTGAAAGCACTTTCGAATCCCACACTCCAACTCTGACCGTAATCACTCAGTCCGAAATGGACCGAGGACATCCCTGTCCGCTTGAGCGCTTGCGAGACCACCGTCTCCGAGCTGTGAGTTTTGCCGGAATAGTGGGCATTCGGCGAAAGTGTATGGAAGCGAACGCAAAGAAGCGCTCGGGCCCAAGCGTGCCACACTCCAGGTTTCGCTTCGCTCAAGCGGGCAGGATGCCCGCGCTCCACTTACGTTGACACTCAACACTAGCTGATTTGGAGCGTAGAAATCTCAGTTCTAACCAAATATGAATTCAGAACTCGCAGGCTAATCAATCCGGATAGTACTCAAACTTCCTCCTGACGATCCGGACAGGACGCTTGGAATCTTCTGAATCGAAAATAAGGCGAACGACCCAATTGGCCCTGTCATCGAGTTCCGGATATTCAAATCGATTGTAAAAGACGCGCTTACCTTCTCCATCGACCTGGATGCGGCTCGTCATAAATCCATAGGCATCATAGGTAAAGGTGGTCGTAAACGAACCGTCCGTTTTTTCATCCTTGCCAAACCTCTCATATGACTGTTTTAAGAATCTGCCGTTTTCATCGGTTGTGGTCTTTCCCCGCCGGACGAGGTTCATCTTTTCGTCATACGAGGTGAACGAAAACTCGTTTTCAGAAGTCCTTTCCACATGGGTCTGCGCCAATATCTTTCCGTCGACGCTTTTGAAGAAATCCTTCGCTTTAGCACCAACCCCTGCTCCCCAAATCGTTGATTCACTTGTATTTACACCGGTAACCGCTCCCTCTTTATCGTAGAACGTCGCCTTGATGTAATCACCAATATCACCAAACTCAGAAAAACTTTCACCAATCGAATGCTGATCGGCTTTCTTCCAATCTTTCTTCTTGCCTTTGATTTCACTCGTAGACTCTCTGACGCCTTTTACCTTGCCCCTGAAACCAAACCTTGGGAGATCGTTAATCTTCGCCGGCTGATCCGCGGTCTGAGTTGCCGTGTCTTTGTCCACGACACCATCGCAGTCGATCACGGTCGCATTCTTAACCACGACCGGGTTTTTGGGCTCCTCATTTTCCACCGGCGCCTGGTTGATCTTATCGACCAGATCCATTCCTTTTGTAACCCGGGCGAACGCGGCAAACTTATTGTCGAGATAGGGGGCATCATCGACCAATATAAAAAAACTCGTCCCGGCACTATTCGGCTCATCGCCCCGCGCCATTGAGACGATGCCGCGCACATGTCTTACCAGGTTTGGTTCGTCCGGTAACGGTCTCAATTCCCTCAACGACATTTCATAGGTGATGTTCTTGTTGGTACTCAAAACACCGCCCTGGATTACAAACTTAGGAACGACCCGGCTAAAAGTGGTGTTGTCGAAAGCCTTTATCGCTGTGAGATTAAGAAAGTTACGGACCGTGATCGGTGCAGTTCCGGGAAACATCTCGAGCTCGATCGAACCAATCTCGGTATTCAGCGAAACACACTTCGTCAATTCTTTAAGAGTCGCATTATCAAAGGGCTCGGGCTGCGGTGTCGGTGTAGCTTCCGGCCGCGCGTTGGCCTTAGCAGGAGGCGTCGCGTCGGGTTCTTGTCCAAATATAGAAGTCGTGAAGAGGAGCAATATGATCAGGATTTTTACTTTCATCGGATTTCTTAAGCAGAAGCCTGTACTGATGTGATGGCGACAGCGTCAACAATGTCCGCTGCTTTACAGCCGCGTGAAAGATCGTTACACGGCTTTGCCAACCCCTGCAGGATTGGGCCGATCGCCGTTCCTCCCGTAAGACGCTCGGTCAGTTTGTACGCGATGTTTCCCGCATTTAGATCGGGAAAGATGAGAACGTTCGCATGGCCTGCAACGGTTGATCCGGGAGCCTTGGCTTCTCCGACGGACGGCACGATTGCCGCGTCTCCCTGCAGCTCTCCATCGATCTCAAGCTCCGGCATTCTTGCCTTCACCGTTTCTGTTGCCTTGATCACTTTCTCCACAATCGCGTGTTTTGCGCTGCCTTTGGTCGAAAGCGCAAGCATCGCGACCTTTGGCTGAACTCCCACAAGAATCTCAAATGAATGCGCGGATTCAATTGCGATCTCCGCGAGCTGTGGAATCGTCGGCTCTATCACAACGCCGCAATCCGCATACACAAACGTTCCCTCGTAGCCAAACTTCTTGTCGGGAACGACCATGAGAAAGAATGAGGAAACTGTGTGGAAACCTTCTTTCACCCCAACGCAATGAAGCGCCGCTCTCACAACCGCAGCGGTCGAATATACCGCGCCCGAAACACAACCATCCGCCATTCCCAGGTTCACCATCAGGCAACCCGCGTAAAGCGCATCCTTAACGATTTCCTCTGATTCTTCGAGCGTCACTCCTTTTGATTTTCGAAGCTGATGGTAGAGACGCACGAGATCGGGAAAATCTGTTGATTTTCGGTGATTGATGATAGTGACGCCGTTTAAGTTGAAACCCCCTTCATCCGCTTTTCTTTTGATCACATCTTCTCTGCCAAGCAGCGTGATCTTCGCAATGTTTTCAGATACGCAGATTCCAGCCGCCTCAATACTGCGGGGATCCTCACCTTCCGGTAAAACGATATGTTTGCGATTAATCGCTGCGCGTTCTCTTATGCTTTGAAGAATCATATGTCTTTACATTTACCAGCTTTCATTTATCATTTATCAACCGCTTTCGAATCAGGTGCGATAAGGATTTTGTATAACCCGGTACCCGATTTATGCATCAAAGCGCTGGGTTGAACAAATTCTAATTTGTGTGTTCGTCGGTAAATGATAAATGATAACTGATAAATGAAAAAACAGATCGTTAAGAAAAGAAAGGAAAAACTGGCAGCAAAAGGCCGTATGAAGAATTTCGTCTTGTTCCTTCCGAACATGGTCAGGCTCTGCGGCGGACTTCTGATGGATGCCCGCGTGCCCGTTATCGAAAAAGGACTATTTGCGGCAGCCATCGTTTACGCAATCTCACCAATTGACCTCCTTCCGGATATTTTTCCTTTTATTGGCCAGATTGATGATCTTTATCTCATTGCTTTAACTTTGCTTAGACTCCTCAACTATACGGATGAGGAGATAGTGCGGGAACACTGGAAAGGCGGCGGAGACATAATCCCGCTCGCTTCATCTATCGCCCAACTCGCTCCGAAGATACTTCCTCAGAGAGTCACACGCGTGCTTTCGTCACGAGTGAAGCTTGGTTCTGCGGGGAAAATTGTTGAATCCGTCAAAAACAAAAAAGCCCGGGTTCTGGTCGAAGTTCCTGAGAAGCAGATGCCTGTCGACTCTTCATCTAAAGCCAACAATTAGTTATCAATGAAAATCATTTCGGGGGGACAAACGGGTGCAGACCGAGCCGCCCTCGATTTCGCAATCGACAGAGGATTCGATTATGGCGGCCGGATTCCAAAGAAACGCCTTGCGGAAGACGGAGTTATTTCGAATTCCTATTCTTCACTCACTGAAACCGACTCACCCGATTACGCAGTTCGGACGCGGCTGAACGTTTTGGAATCTGACGGTACTTTGATCGTCTCTCACGGCCGCTTGACCGGCGGAACCCTGCTTACAAAGGAATTAGCAATGGCTGAACGTAAGCCGTTTGTCTGCATAGATTTCATCAAACTGAACTTTAGTGAGGCCGCAACGGAAATCATCACCTGGCTCAATGCGAATTCGATAAAGACATTAAACGTTGCCGGCTCAAGGGCCTCGGGCGACCCAAACATCTACCCTGCAACCTACGAGTTATTGACAAAGGTATTTGATTGAATATGCTGTCTTGTGAGGCTCATGAGATCTGACCCTTAAAAGATGGCTTCAAAACCCGCAAACCGCGTATCACCTTTCTTCCCATTTGTATCGAGGCTCAGGAACTACAGCATGTCAATGCTGTCAAAGGACTTCGGCGCCGGGCTAACTGTCGCCGTTGTGCTCATTCCGCAGGTTATGGCTTATGCGATCCTGGCCGGGCTTCCTCCCGTTCATGGCCTTTACGCCGCGTTTCTCGGCACAGCAGTCGCGGCCCTTTGGGGAAGCAGCAGCCAGTTGTCTACCGGCCCTGTTGCGCTAGTATCATTCCTGGTGCTTACTTCTTTGGTGCCGCTCGCGGCACCTGAAAGTCCACAGTACGTATTCCTTGCAATCGCCCTCGCCCTTCTTATCGGCGTCATTCAACTCGTCATGGGTATTTTCCATCTCGGGTTCATAATGAACTTTATCTCGCATAGTGTGATCGCCGGTTTTACGACAGCCGCTGCGGTGATCATCGCCTCCACCCAGATCCCGGGACTCTTTGGATTCAGCACAAAAAAGCAAGAGATTGTGATCCTGAATTTCTATGAGATCTTCAGCTCCCTGCCTTCAACACACTATTTGACCCTTGCAATCGGGGTCGGATCCGTCGCGTTCATGATCTTTTGTAAACGTGTGATTTCAAAAGCATTTCCCGCCGGATTGATCGTTATGGCGATCGGAATTGCGCTTGGGTATTTCATGCAGCTGGAATCCCAGGGGGTCAAACTTATCGGCGACATTAACGCCGGGCTCAGCATGCCCCGGATACCTCAAATCTCAGCGGGCCAGATCATCGCGTTGTTCCCCAGTGCCCTGATCATTGCGATTGTCGGTTTTTTGGAGGCTTACGCGATTTCGAAATCGATTTCCTCAAAGACAAAACAAAAGACGGATGTTAACCAGGAGCTGATCGGCCAGGGACTCGGCAATATCGTTTCGAGTTTTTTCCGAGGATATCCGATTGCCGGTTCTTTCTCGCGTACCGCAGTAAACTTTAACGCTGGTGCAGTAACCGAGATCTCATCGGTGTTCGTTTCGGTATTCGTTTTGCTCACCATTCTTTACTTTACGCCGATGCTTTATTTCCTCCCCCGGACGGTATTGAGCGCGATTGTGATAGCGGCGCTCGTCGACTTGATAGAGTTCAGCCAGTTCCGCGAGACATTCCGGCTTTCCGGAACGGACGGAATCGTCATTTCTACGACGTTTCTCTTTGCCTTTATTTCGCAACCGGATTACGCGATCTTTATCGGCATCCTGGTTTCATTGATCTTGTTCTTGCGTAAGACGATTGCAGCAAAGGTCTATGCCCTGGTCTTTTATTTTGATGAAGAACGTTTTCGACGGATCCGCGATGACAATCGGATTCTAGACTTTGCCGACCTGCTTATTCTACGGATCGACATGTCAGTGTTTTTCGCCAACGCGTATAACATCGCCGAGCAGATTGAGTCGATGGCTGAGAAAAAAGGGGCCGATCTCAAATACATCTGCATCAACTTTTCGGGAGTGAACTACGTTGATGTGAGCGCATGCGAGGTATTCGCGGAACTGTTTGAAGAATTGAATGAAAAAGGCATCAGTATCTATTCCATGTATAGAAAAGCCCAGGTTCGTGAGATCATGGATAAGTACGGCCTTGATAAAAGCATTGCGACGCTCAAAGACATCAAGGGTTTCAAGCGCCAATTCATCATTCAGAAAAACCGTAATATCGCTTAACCGGTTCTTCTCCCTACAAGAACTCTATGGCCTCTCCCGAATCTCAATTCAAAGCAGTTTTTCCGTTCATCGAATGGTTGAAGGGCTATGGCCTCTCTGACCTTGGAAAGGACTTCCTTGCGGGCCTGACGGTTGTCGTCGTAATGATCCCCCAGGTGATGGCCTATGCGTCGCTCGCCGGACTTCCACCAGTTCACGGACTTTATGCAGCGTTTCTTGGAACTGCTGCGGCGGCACTCTGGGGCAGCAGCCGTCACCTATCAACCGGTCCAGCCGCAGTCGTTTCATTCCTGGTATTGACTGCTCTCGTGCCGTTGGCCGAACCGGAGTCCCCCGAGTTTATCGTTTTCGCAATCATTCTCGCGCTCTCGGTCGGCTTGATCCAACTATTGATGGGGTTTTTCAAGTTGGGCTTCCTGATGAACTTCGTGTCCCATAGTGTTATTGGAGGTTTTACCACCGCTGCTGCAATTATTATCGCCGCAACGCAGCTGCCGGGCTTGTTTGGTTTTTCGATCAAAAAACACGAAGTCGTTCTTAATAATTTCTATGAAATCTTTTCCTCTCTGCCCTCAACCCACGGTCTTACATCGATAATCGGACTGATCGCCGTAGTAATTATAGTTGCCTCTAAGAAGTTGATTTCAAAGGCTTTTCCCGCCGGCTTGCTAGTCATGGCAGGTGGAATTCTGCTTTCATTTTTTATGAATCTCGAATCTCAGGGAGTCGCGGTGGTTGGCGACATCAACGCGTCACTGAGCCTTCCCTCAGTTCCGTATATTTCGTTTGGCAAATTCCTGGAGCTCGTACCGAGTGCATTGATCATCGCGGTGATCGGTTTCCTCGAAGGTTATGCGATCTCAAAGTCGATTAGCGAAAGATCGAAGCAACAAATCGATGTAAACCAAGAACTGAAGGGACAGGGTATCGGAAACATCTTTTCTGGCTTGTTCAAGGGATATCCGATCGCTGGTTCATTCTCTCGAACCGCAGTCAACTACACGGCAGGCGCAGTGTCGGGTGTTTCTTCGGTTTTTGCATCGCTATTCGTACTGCTTACGATCCTCTATTTCACACAATACCTTTATTACCTGCCAAAGACCCTTTTGAGCGCGATCGTGATAGCGGCACTTGTGGATCTGATCGAATTCAGTAAGTTCAGGCAAACATTCAACCTTTCCGGAACGGATGGGGTCGTAATTATAACGACATTCGTATTTGCCTTTCTCACAAAACCTGATACCGCGATCTTTGTCGGCATGGCGGTATCGTTGATCTTGTTCTTACGGAAAACGATCGCGGTTAAGGTCAAGCCCGTCGTATTCAATTTTGAAGATGAACGGTTTGATTCGATCGAGATGTATGGCGGGGAGCGTGATTACGACAACCTGCTCATCGTCAGAATCGACATGTCAATCTACTTTGGGAATGTCTATGGAATTCGGGACCAGATTCTCGAGCTCGTGAAAAGAAAAGGAGATGATCTGGAACATGTCGTGATCAGCTTTACGAGCGTCAATTATTTTGATGTCAGTGCCTGCGAAGTCTTCGCAGAACTGTTCGATGACTTAAACCATAAGGGACTGAAGGTATATACGATGTACAGAAAGCGCCAGGTTGAGGAAATCATGAAGGGATCAGGACTTGAGGAGAAGATGATCAGGCTGAGGGATATCAAGGGCTTCAAGAAGGCGTTCGTCATACAACGAAATCCGGGATTCAAAGTCTAGCGCCTCGAAGCGGCCTTCGCTTCATTCCAGAGCCGGTCCATCTCCTCTAGTTCAACATCCTCGAGGTTACTTCCGCTCTTTCTTATGCGCTCCTCGACGAATTTGAATCTTGACCTGAATTTTCGGTTTGTCTTTTTTAAAGCGTCTTCAGGTTCAACGCCTAGCTTTCTGGCCAGATTTACGACTACAAACAAAAGATCTCCTATCTCTTCTTTTTGCATCTCCTTCTCACCCGTTTCAATTGCCCGCTTTAGTTCGGAAGATTCTTCGTCGAGCTTATCAAAGATCTGATCAGTGTTTTCCCAGTCAAAACCTGTCTTGGCTGCCTTCTTGCTAATCTTGTTTCCCTCAATCAGTGCGGGGAATGCAGCCGGAATATCATCAAGTACTGACTCCGACGCTTTATCCTCGAGGCCGCGCTCCGATCTCTCGTTTTTTTTCAGTTCTTCCCAGTTGTCAAGAACATCATCAGCGGTTTCAAGTTTTTTATCCTGAAACACATGCGGATGACGTAATATGAGTTTGGTCTTAACGCCTTCGGCAACATCATCAATCGTAAAATCGCCCTTTTCGGCACCAATTGCAGCATGAAAAACTACCTGGAGAAGGACATCTCCTAACTCTTCCTGAAGATGTTGCGTGTCTCCGGACTCTGAAGTCTTCTGAATCGCGTCATAAGCCTCGTAGCATTCCTCGAGAAGATATTCACCGAGAGACTCATAGGTCTGTTCGCGATCCCAGGGGCAACCACCGGGTGCCCTTAGTCTCGCCATAACCTTTATAAGTTCTTCGAATTGTTTAGACATAAGATGCAAGTTCAGAGATCAGAGATCAGGGATCACAGATCAGAGTTCAACGTTCAAAGTTCAAAGTTCAAAGAATCCGGAATTCCTTATCCGTCCCATAGGGACAGGAACTCTGCTAGCCGTGGCCTTCAGGCCACGGAGCACGAAGCACAATTCGTTTTCGTCACGTCAGTGACGGTCGAATCCCGCCCGCTTGCGCAGGCGGTAGTGATGGCCATCGGCTAACGCCGACGGTACTGATCGGAATTCCTCAATCGTCGCGTAGCGACCGAAACCGTTCCAAGTTCCAAGGATCGGATTTTTACATTGTCCATTTTCCATTGGAGAATTATCCTGCCCTTTGTCCATCGGGCAATTATCCGCTAAACCACCTTCAACATATTTTTCACACCCTGAAACGAGAAGTATCGTTTGGCCGAGGCGACATCCCTGTCGATCTGTTCCTTCAGCTGATCAATTCCTTCAAACTTCCGCTCGTCCCGGATTCTGTGCAGGAATCTCACACGAAGAACTTTCCCGTACAGATCACCTTCAAAATCGAAAACAAATGTCTCAACAGATGGGTCTGTATCCTTCTCAAAAGTCGGTCGAACTCCGATATTCGTAACGCCTTTGCGCCATTCACCATCTATCAGTGTTGCCGTCGCATACACACCATATCTAGGTACGACTCGGTTCTGCGGTTTCAGGTTCGCGGTGGGGAATCCGATCGTGTGTCCTCTTCGCTCGCCACGAACAATGGCACCCTCAATTCCATAAGGCCTCCCCAACATGCGCCTTGCGAGATTCACTTTTCCATCCCTTAGAAGCTCGCGGATCCGTGAGGAAGATATCCTCTTCCCGCGTAACCGGACCTCACCAACCTCGTCCGCGTGAAAACCCAGTTTTTTGCTTTTTGATCTGAGAAGGTCGATGTTCCCGGCACGGTTCTTACCAAACGCAAAGCCATGTCCGAGATAGACTTCCTTGGCTTCCAGTCTTTCGTGAATGATTTCCGAGAGAAATTCCTCAGCGTCCTGCGCGGCAAACTCTTTGTCGAAACGGATCACAATCGCCTGTCGAATTCCAAGCACCTCGAAATTTGCGAGTCTCTGGTCGAGAGTCTGCAAAAGCGGCGGAGCATTTTCGGGATGTAAAACGGCCCTGGGATGCGGGTCAAAAGTTATCGCTGTCGGGACCGCATCGATCTCAGTCGCACGTTCCGCAACCTTTTTCATAATCTCCTGATGACCGAGATGAAGCCCATCGAACACTCCGAGGGTTAGGACCGTCGGTCCTTTAATGTTCGCGTTCTCTGTTCCGTGAAATATTTGCATCGATCAATGAGCCGTGAGCCGAAACATAGTCAACTCAGTCAACTCAGTCAACTCAGTCAACTCAGTCAACTCGCCGAACTCACTGGATCAACTCAATCAACTCGCCGCCCTCACTGGGTCAACTCAGTCAACTCAGTCAACTCAGTTAACTCTCCACAACAAGCCCGTCATAACCAAACTCGACATTATCGGGCAGAAGCTTTGAATCCCGTTCGTGCAGTATATCGTGGTTCAGGTGCGTCAAATACGCGCGTTTTGGCCTGAGAATCTCAATATACTCCAATGCTTCTTCCAGATTCAGGTGCGTAGAATGTGGTTTTAGTCTTACACAATCCAATACAAGCACATCCAGGTCCCGCAAACCTTCGAGCGATTCGACCGGTATTGTCTTCAGATCTGTCGCATAGGCAAAATCGTTGAAGCGGTAAGCGATAACCGGCAGTTTTCCGTGAATAACCTCAAGAGGCAAGATCTCGAGTTCCTCGCCGATCATAAACGGCGCTTCATGAATTACGGTATGCGGGATCAATTGCGGCAGCCCGCCCCCAAAATGGGTCGGTTGGAATATGTATTGAAAAATTCGTTTTAGGTCTTTCCATGCCGGTTCGTTTGCGTAGACACCCATCGCTCCGTGCCGGAAGTTCAACGGCCTTATGTCATCCAGCCCGAAAACATGGTCGACATGACAATGCGTGATCAGTACCGCGTCAAGATACTTGATTCCCGCCGTGAGCGCTTGCTGCCTAAAATCTATGGAGGTATCGACGAGAATCGATTTTCCCGCATGCTCGATCAGGACTGAAACCCGCAGTCTTTTGTCGCGAGGATCATTCGATAGACAGGTCTTACAATCGCACCCAATTGAAGGAACGCCGGTGGAAGTTCCGGTACCGAGGAATGTTAGTCGCATCGATAAGTTGGCGATGTTGTCTAAGTTGACGAAGTTTGCAGAGTTCGTTATTTAACGCTTCGAAGGTACCTTGCTAAGGACAAAAGCATCTTAGAAATCTCAGCAAGTTCGGCGTAAATGGCTCTAAATTCAGTTTCTCGAATGTATTCTAGATCACCTGCAACATAGAGCAGCGATTGAACTTCATGTGATGAACCTCGTGCGATATTGAGGTGGTTCGCGAATTCTCTCGCGGTTCGGCGACCGTGACCTTCTGCGATATTGGCCATAATCGAGACGCTCGCGCTCTCGATTTGCTTCCTCAGAGCGAAGTCTTTTCGAAACTCTCCTTGTCTTGATACACGATAAACGTTTTTCGTTACGTGCCTTGCCTTCTTCCAGGCTTTTATATCTTCAAATCTTCTAAAAGTTGCCATGTGAGGTGCTCCTTATATGCTTCCTGCATTTTCGGCTCCCCCTCATGCCACTGCTTTCAAAACTCGACTTACAATAACTCTATTACCAATTCCGCAAACTTTGCCAACTTCGTCAACTTTGCCAACTTCGCCAACTTCGCCAACTTCGTCAACTCAGTCAACTCAGCCAACTCACCTACCCCCCAAGAATATCCTTCGAGCTGAATTTCTTTGCAGCGTTGGCTTTTAACTTCTCTTCCGCAGCCTTGTTGATCGCAACAAACTGCATCTGCAGATCGGAAAGAATACTGTTCAAAAGGCTTTCTTCGCGTGTTGTTAGGTTTCCCTTCGTTTTTTCCCGAAGCATCGTCAGGACGTCGATCCAGTATTTGCCGGACTCGAGATCCACCGACTTCTGACCCGTTACCGGATGTGGAATTGCGCCCAGCGCCGCGGCGGCGTTTGTGACCAGCGTTGAAAGGAAATTTATGAAACTGGCAGGATCTTTTTCATGGGTCTCAATGTCATCTTCTTCCGGTTCTACTTCCGGTTCGGGAGTCGATGCCGCAACTTTTTCCCCGCTCGGGTCCGCAATAATACCTTCCGCGGGCGGAGGTGATGCGTCAATAATCGGCTCTACGGCAGGTTTTGGTTCATCTTTGTCTATGACAACACCTTCACGTAAACTCCCGTCTTCATTGAATTTACGCCTGTCAGTTACCTTCAGAACCGGTTCTTCTTCGTTGTTTGGATCGTCTGTTCCTATCATCTCTCTCAAATCTAACTCTGTTTGCTTGATTGAGAAGATTTTAACATTTTCAGCACCGTTCGTTGAACCCCAATAAGTTAACTAAGTTGGCTAAGTTTACAAAGTTGACCAAGTTCGCAGAGTTTACAAAGTTGACCAAGTTCGCTAACTTCGCCAACTTCGTCAACTTTGCTAACTTCGCTAACTTCGTCAACTTCGCTAACTTCGTCAACTTTGCTAACTTCGAAAACTTCGTAAACTAGCGAATATTCGCATCCAATCTCTCCTCTCTGTCGTACATATAAGGAGACAAGCAAAAAAGATTGCTTGTGAAAAATGGTGCAAACGAATACGCCGATTGGCCATCAAAATGCTAGACTTATGCTGATGACAGAGAAAAAGACTGCGACACTTGAGCCCAGAGCTATCGATGTGGAGGCAGTCGCGGTTAATGGAAATCAAGCGCTGGTTCAACCGGCCGTTTCCGCGTTTGACCACCCACTCGCCAACGAGGAGTTGGTCGCGAAGGAAAAGGAACTCTTACGTACCGAAGAAGGGGTCGAAAAGAACTACAAGGGTCTTCGCGGCTGGTTCCGGCTCGCAAAAGTTTCACGTGTCATCGGAATGCTCTCCCTGTATCTTTACCTGGATCAGTACGAAGTACACCGGAAATATCATCTAAAAGTAAAAGCAGCAAGATTGGAGACTGCAAAGAACCTCGGTTGGTTAGCGGTTGCCGGAGAAGGCTTTTACGGCCTGCGGCTTTGGTTTTTTAACCTCTTCCTTTTGATTCTGCGCAGGATTTTCGTAGGAACCGCGGTCAATAAAGAGCTCAAACAGGAAAAGCAGGCGGTCTGGCTAAAGGAGTCGATAATCAACCTTGGCCCGACATTTATAAAGATCGGTCAGGCTCTTGGTACGAGAGCAGACCTCTTGCCGCTGCCCTATGTGAAAGAACTCGGAACGCTTGTTGACGAAGTTCCGGCCTTTCCTAATACCGTCGCGTTTGCCCGTATCGAACTGGAACTTGGAAAACGTATTTCCGAGGTATATCGGGAGTTTGAATACGAACCGGTCGCTGCGGCCTCGCTGGGACAGGTTTACCGCGCATATCTGCATACCGGTGAAGAGGTGGCAGTTAAGGTTCAACGTCCGAACCTCGAGGGAATCATAAAGGGCGACGTTGAAATTCTTCGTAAAGTCGCCAGTTTTGCAAAGCGATTCCCTGCGCTGAACAAGAATGCGGACTGGAGCGGGATGCTCCGGGAGTTCGACGTCACAGTCCATGAAGAAATGGATTACGCTTCGGAGGGCCGGAATGCCGAACGCTTCACCGATATGTTCGAGAAGTGGGGCAACATACATGTCCCTAAGATCCATTGGGAAGCCACGACTTCAAAAGTACTGACGATGGAGTTCATCCACGGGACTAAGGTAACAGAAATCGAGGCCCTGAAAGCGAGGAAGGTATCCCCAGAAAAAGTTAACCGATTGTTGATCCGCACATATTTGAAACAGTTGCTGGAGGATGGTTTTTTCCATGCGGATCCCCATCCGGGCAACCTTCTCGTCATGCCCGACGGACGGCTGGCGTTCTTCGATTTTGGAATGGTGGGACGGATAACTCCCAAACTCCAGTCAAAGATGATCGATGCTTTTTTCCATGTGGTCGCTAAGGATCCCGATGGAATTGCGCAAGATCTGATTGACCTCGACTTTTTAAAGTCGGGTTCAGATCCAGAGATGGTGCGACCGGTCGTGCGACGCATGTTTGAATTTCATCTCGATCTGAAGCTCAAGGATGTGAATTTCAAGGAACTCACATATGACTTGGCAGATGTGATGTATGACTATCCGTTCCGTCTCCCGGCGAATTTTACATACATAATGCGTGCGCTGATGACGCTTGAAGGAATCGGTATCATCACGGACCCGGAGTTTAATTTCTTTGAGACGGCCAAGCCGTACGCCAAGGAGTTCATGCTAAAACGTGAGGGTAAGGACCTTCGCAAGATGTTTACCGACAAGATGCTCGGAAACGACGGTGAACCGATCGACTGGAACCGCACATGGAAGCTCGCGAAGATGGCGGCGAAGACGGTCTTTAAGACGAAGTAGGATTTGATTTGAGATTCTTTCTAATGCTGATCTCATCTAATGGAAAACGGGAGTCAATGGACAATGGAAAATGGATAATTTTCTCTTCAGGATTGAAAGTAGTATCAGTTAATTGAATCAAGGCATTCTCGTTTATTCGAATTATCCATTGTCCTTTATCAATTATCCATTCGTTCCGATCCTCAATCATCAATCCCCTCCAATGGCAAAGTCTTTAGAAATCAAACACATCGCAGAGGAGCTTAAGGAGCTTGACGATCCGGCGTGGTCTTCGGCGAAACCGGTCAAGGTGAAGTCCTACTGGTCTGGACAGCGTGCACCGGTGAAGCGCCGCTTTGTTGCGTGCCTCCTCTGGTCGGACAACGCGCTCTATATCAAGTTTGACGCAAACCAGGGCGAACCGCCCGTTATTCATAACTTCCCCAAACTGGATCAGAAAACGCCTGGTCTTTGGAAACGGGATGTTTGCGAAGTCTTCATCGGGCCTGATCGCTCTAACCCCAATCAATACATGGAGTTCGAGGTCGCGCCGAGCGGCGAATGGCTCGACCTGAAAGTCTCAAAGCACGGAGACGAACGTATAATCGATGATTCCTGGGAATCCGGTATGCGGACTATGACGCGTATTGGGCACGACCTGATCGAGATGGCAATCCGCGTCGAATGGAGCGCGTTTGGCGGGGCGCCGAAACCGGGAGACACCTGGCTCGGTAACCTCTTGCGCTGCGTCGGTGCCGGCAAAAACCGCGGTTACCTCGCATGGTCCGCTACAAGAACTGAGACGCCCGATTTCCACGTACCTGAAAGATTCGGCGAGTTTGTTTTTTTAGATTGAGCCACGAAATACGCGAAAGAGGGATTGCCACAGAGACACGGAGAAAGTTGAGAGTTGAGAGTTGAGAGTTGAGAACTGAAAACTGAAAACTGAAAACTGAAAAGTATCAAACGCCGAAAACCGGGCCTCCCGTTTCCCAACTCGCGACCCAATGAATGCTAAACAAAAGTGGAGCGCGGGCATCGTGCCCGCATTGAGCGAAGCGAAGCCGTCGCCTAAGAAATCAGACTTGAAAGGCGCCAATGCCCACAACTCACAGGTCGTTACCGCTCCCCGTACTGTATGCCCTTCCTCACGCTCACCCGCATTCTCGCCATCACCTCACGGGTCGCTACTGCTCCCCGTACTGTATTCCCGTGCTGACGATTTCCCGCTATCGCGCTGTCGCGCACTCCCGCCAACTCGCTTTCGCGCCCTCTCTGTACCTCTTTGGCAAGATCTCTTTTGTTTCATACTTGCAACACTCAACCGTTTGTGTTACTCTCCTTCTTGCCGTCGAGAAAGGAAGGCGACGGCACAAAAACATGGCAAACCTGTTTGGCAAAGCAGGTAAAACGGGCAACGAAAGGCAGGGATTCGGGAATCTCGGCCTTTTTTCTTTGCGAAGAATTGGCCCACGAAATACGCGAAAAAACACGAAAGAAGAGATTGAAGATTGAGGATTGATAAGAACCAAGAACTAAGAGCTGAAAACTGAGAACCGACGTGATTTACCCGATCCTTTTGGAACGGCAAGTTGAATCTTCGGTCAGCGATGTTTTCGTGCGAGTGAAGTCGTCTTGCCGCAGACACACCAATCTTCAAGCCCCAATCATCAATCTTCCATCATCAATCAGCCCTCTGTGTCTCTGTGGCATTTCCATTTTTCGTCTTTTTCGCGTATTTCGCGGGCATCTCATCACATAGAATCATAGAAACAATAGAGGGAGGTTGATGATTGAAGGCACCTGCTTCAGGACTAACATTCGTCTTCGACTAAATCGTCAATGACTGATCGCTCAACTTGCGATTTGGATAATCACGGGCAAGCCTTTTCAATCTTCAATCATCAATCTTCAACCATCAATCAGCTCCTTCTTTCGCGTTTTTTCGCGTGTTTCGCGGGCAATCCTCTTTAGCCAGAGAGGTATCGGCAACCAGTTCCAGTCATTTCGATATACGCGGTTGTTGAGGCTGCTAATCTCGGATTCAGTGGACTCCAGCAACTCCGAAGGCGGCAGGTCGGACTCGTTTCCGTAACAGGCGTGATTGATGCAGGGGAGCGGTTTCGCAGTTTTGTGAACAAGACAGCCTATGCCTTTTTCAAACAAGGGACAGGCATAGGTATCGGAGAACGAAGAGCCCAACTCCTCTACTGACCGATCTACTCGATCGCTGATGCGACCCCTCAAATCTGCCGGAAGGTCATTAAACGCGTCGAGCATCGCGGCAGCCTCAAGCCTGGAAATATGGACATTTACGAAATGGGCATCGGTACAGCAACTGCCCTGAACCTCGCAGGTCAAGCAGTCTTTCGCCGCCGTCTCATACCCGTTCTCGATGGATTCGCGAAACTTTTCCCGCAGCTTTCCGAGAGATTTGATGCCTTTCTTTTCGCTCAGCGTTTTCATAACCGACTCTGCAATTGTTATCATTTAATGAATTCATTTCAAACGATTGACGCGGCCTCACTTCATATCTGTGCGTCCGTTCAAATCAAAGGAGCAAAATGGTAAAGGAAGGCAACAAGGCGCCGGCATTTACGGCAAAAGATCAGGAAGGAAATAAGGTAAAGCTCTCCGACTACAAAGGGGAAAAGGTCGTTCTCTATTTTTATCCCCGTGATATGACGCCGGGATGTACAAAGCAAGCCTGTTCTCTGCGTGATGGGTTTTCAGAGCTCAAGAAAAATAACATCGTCGTGCTTGGAGTTTCCACCGACGATGAAAAATCCCACCAGAAGTTCATAGCGAAACACGAGCTTCCATTTACCTTGATTGCTGACACCGATCACAAGGTCAGCGAGAAGTACGGGGTTTGGGTCGAGAAAAATATGTACGGCAAAAAGTACATGGGAATAAAAAGAACCACGTTTTTAATCAACGAAGACGGAAAAATCGCGACAATTATGAAGAAGGTCAAGGTCGCCGAGCATGCCCAGGAGGTACTTGACGCTTTTAATTAATGTCGAATTTACCCCCGAAACGAATCAAATGGTCTGAGCTGCTGGATGATTTGACCGATACCGACCGCAACCGGAGTATCGTCGTCAAACGTGCGACCGAGACAGAACGCATCGCCATGTTCCTTCTCAAAAGGGACAATTGGTCTGTGCGGCTGAATAGCAGCAAACAAAAGCCTTACAACCTCGAGCTTTTCAAATACGGTCGCCAGATTGCGGGCAGGGTATTGAACCACAGGCGAAAAGTGTCTTTGTCCCAGATCGAAAAATTCGTCGAATTCGTATCGAGCGAATCGGAAGAATTTGACGGCGGTATCTGTATTTCAACAAGTGGTTTTACTAGAAGCGTTTACTCCTACCTCCGCGACGAAAACATTAAAAATCTGAAACTCGCCATCCTGCGGGGGAACAAACTTCACTGGAATTGCGAAGAGATCGAACAGGAAGAAGAACGAAACCGTCCAACCTATATCGGTGTATTCACGTGCAAGGGCGGTGTTGGAAAGACCACGATAGCCGCACATCTCGCGGGTGCATTCGCGCTAAATGGTTATGACATAAGCCTCATCGACCTCGACCGCCAGCGCAACATGAAAACCCTGCTTGGCGACGGTGTCTACTTGCCGGCAAGAAAAGGCAGAAAAGGCGCCCGGATTGATGTAATGACCCCGAATGAATGGGAGACTTCACAGAACAAAAGAACCAAGTACGTGATTTGCGACTGCAACCCGGAATTCGATGCAAATCCAATAGCGTTTCTCCGACGATTCGACTTTTGTATCGTACCCACATCTCTCAACCCTCTGGGCATAAACAAGAACGCCAAAGTCATCAGTCGTACGTTCGAACTGATCAGAAAGGTGAACACGAATGCTGAGCTGTTCTTGCTTATCAACAATCTTCAGTCTGACGAAGCGAAACGCAACGCCCTGTTAAACCAGGTACTTAGCCGCCAGTTCAAATCGCTTGCTGCTCTTGATTCGAAGTGCACATACATCGATCCTGAGGATGTTTCGATCAGATTCAGTAAACAGCTTCTTTACTGGGGCTACCACCTGTATGACGGATCTACCCCAACCCTGGCTTTTCGTACATACGGAAAGTACTCCCACCCTCGAATGGATTTTCTGAAACTGGTTGACTTCCTGGAAGAACACACAGGTATCGAACAGGTAGGTTCGTTTTCTTCTCCTAATACGTCAAAAATTAACGTCAATGCGAAAGGGGCATCATAGATATTCAGCCCGCTTTGCATTCGCAAACGGCTTAAAATGAGTCAACACCCGACCTCAAATCCGCGCGAGATTCTGGAATTCCACACCGATTCCCGTTTTCTAAAGTAATAGACGAGAAAAATTAAATCTTTGAATATTCGGCTTCGTGGTCTAGAATTGTTTTTATATCGCAATTCAAAGATGCCTGAGAACCAGTTGGAACCTGCAACTGTCTGACCAGAAGCATCGTGCAACTACCTCAAGCCTCATTCTCTGATTAGAGACCTGTTTGCAAAATCTAATGGTTTCCCCGTTCGCTCATTAACGAAACGGGGATTACGCAAGGGGGGTCCAAATTAAATCTATAAATGATAATTCCGTCAAAAAAGAGTAGTTTTGAACCCTTAAAAAGTGACTCAGCGGGGTCCCGAGGTTCCTCCGGCAACGCGATTCGCGAACGCGAAAACATCGAGCGGCTCGTAGTTTTTAATTTGCGCCGAACCGAATGGAGTGTGCGTCCGACGATGATAAAGAAGGACTTCAACCTCGAACTCTTCCGACCGGGAAGGCATGTGGCCGTAAAGATTTTTGATGGCGATAAGCGAGTTACTCTTCTTCAGATCGAAGAGTATCTGGAAAGCGTTGCTAGAGCACCGCAACAGTTTACGGGAGGGGTTTGTGTGTCAACTGTCGGTTTTACACCTTCAGTCTATTCCTTTCTACGAGACGAGCGCCTGAAGAATCTTAAGCTTGCGATTTTGCGGGACTCGAAACTTCATTGGAACTGTGAGGAAATCGACCGGGATGAAGAAGACAAGAAAGCAACATACATTGGTGTTTTCACATGCAAAGGCGGCGTAGGTAAAACGACGATTTCTGCACATTTGGCGGGTGCGTTGGCTTTGAACGGATACGACGTCAGCTTGGTTGACCTTGACCATCAGAGAAACCTTTCGAAACTGTTGGGCGATTCGGTAACGATGCCCCCTGCTGATGGTTATCGCGGGGCAACCATCGATGTTGGGGATGCCAACACCTGGAACCAGGGAAAGAAAAGGACCAAATACGTTGTATGCGATTGTAACCCTGAATTCGACGCAAACCCGATCGATTTTGTAAAACGGTTCGATTATTGCATAGTCCCTACCAACCTGAGTCCCCTTGGCATCAATAAGAATGCTGATGTGATTGTCCGCACTTTTGAGCTTATCCGAAAGGTAAATGATTCTGCTCACTTGTTTGTTTTACTAAACGGGGTACAGGCGGAAGAAAGGAAGCGTAACGCTGTGCTGAACAAGGTGCTAAAGGAGCAGCTCACATCTATCGCTGACCGGGACAAACGCTGTCATTACATCGACCCCTCGGATGTAGCAATTCGATTCAGCAAACAGCTATTGTATTGGGGCTACCATCTGTTTGACGGAACCCCTCCAACCCTTGGCTTCAAACGTTATGGAAAGAGTTCTTACCCAAGGATGGATTTTCTGAAGCTAGTTGATTATCTCGAGGAACATGGAACGATCTCGAGCAGCAAGCAGCTCAAAGCCGTAGCGTATGGTTACGGGTCCACGTATTCCAGGTAGTGTTTCAATCCCATAGCGTTCCCTCCAAAGAATGCATCAGTGTGTTGCGATGTTGTAATTTTAGCCGTGGGTCAGCGCGCGAGCGCGCGGCCTTTGAAAACGGTTCCTCCAGCATCGCGTAGCGATGTTGTGATTTTAGCCGTGGGTCAGCGCGCGAGCGCGCAGCCTTTTGTAAATCGATGATTCCGGCATCGCGTCGCGATGTTGTGATTTTAGCCGTGGGTCAGCGCGCGAGCGCGCAGCCCACGGACCCCATCAACCACCAGTTCCAGCGTCGCGTCAGCGACGCCTGAAATTCATTCAAAAACATAAGAATCGTCAACCGTATCGATTTCGTGAAGCTTAAGTAGCTCTAGGTACTCATCTTCAAAAGATACGTTCTCGTGATGTTGACGCTGGTTCCTGATATACCTGACAACACGAGGAACAATCGAGCGGCTTACAGAGAAGGCTGAATAGCCATCCTGCCAGCCGAATGCCCATTTGTTGGGAAACTCCTGATGCACCCATTTAGATGAATCTGACTTTATGATTTTGGCGATCTGACTGACCGAGTATTTCGGCGGTGATAGAAGCAATGCGTGGATGTGATCTTCTACCCCGCCAATTTGGATTGGCTTGATATCGTGCTTTCTTGCGATACCGCCAAGATAGGTCCATAAACGATTCTCAAAATCCGGCTTGATGATTCGCTTTCTGAACTTGGTGCTGAAGACAAAGTGATAAAAGAGTGAGGAATACGTGTTAGCCATGTGAGGTGGCCTCCTTTTTGTGAGAATTTGATTTCGAGTATATAACGGGAGTCAACCGTCGCTGACGCGACGGAATATTTGTTGTTATGTGTTCCGTGGGCTGCGGCCTTCGGCCTGACCCACGGCTAAAATCAATACATCGCTACGCGATGCTGGAATCTCTGATCCCTGATTTCTGAACTCTGAACTCTGATCTCTGACCTCTGAACTCTGATCTCTGAACTCTAATCCCCGATCTCTGACCTCTGACCTCTGGTC
>JABDKD010000236.1 GCA_013003215.1 Pyrinomonadaceae bacterium | reverse complement strand
CCTGGAGACGGTAGTGGAAATCTAATCAGTACGGTCGGCGTGAGCCGACGGCTGTCACATCCGCCTGCGTTAGCGGGCGGATTTCCAACGTCGTCGACGCGACGGAAATCGTGTTTGCGTTACAGTTCCGTGGCCTGAAGGCCACGGCTGGCAGACCTCCTGTCCCTGCGGGACGACAGAGAAGTTCGGAATCCCGACTTTGAACCTTGAACGTTGAACCTTGAACCAACCTACGGGTCGCTACCGCTTCCCGTACTGTAGGGTTTCATCATCTGGCGAAGGCAAGAGGAATTCCGGGATCTTACAGCTTGAATCCCAGACGTTTTGACTTGGAACTTGGAACTTGGAACTTGGAACTTTGACCTCAGACCTCAGTTATCCAGTTCACCCGGTTCGCATTCTTTAAAGCTGATCGTTGAATCGATCAACGGCGTGATTATCTCTTCCTTGATCAGCCCCTGTCTCGTATACAGTAGTTTGCCTGCTTCGTCATAAAAGACGGTCAAAGGCAGACCACCCGAGAGATCCTTCGAGATCGAACTGATTACCTTGTTTTCATCCTTGGTATAAAGAAGATAGGCGGGCATTTTTGCATTCTGCTCTTTTAGAAACTTCGGCACGTCCCGGTTGATTTCGGCCAGATCATCGAGTGAGATCGTTATCAGGTCGATCTTTCCTTTGTATTTCTTGTGAAGCTCAACCAGTAGAGGGAACTCCTCGACACAAGGAACACACCAGGTTGCCCAGAAGTTTACGAGCAGGGGTTTTCCGTCCGGTTTCAGTATCTCCTGCACCGAAACATCGTCGACCTTGATCACTGAAGTGTAGTTTCCTGACGTTTTAGGCTTCATTTGACCCAAAGCGGCAGAACAGAACACAGAAACCAAGATCGCCAAAAGGGGACCTTTTCGTAGGATCGATCTCATCAAACTATCTAAAGCCTCCGGCCTTTGCAGCCTCTTTCTCAACCCGCTTGATCGTACATCCGAATGCCCGCGTTTCCTTCTCAGTGATTTCCTTACCGGCGAGTTTTTCATCAAATGCAGACCTCAAATACTTTCGGTCCGGGTCGCGCCCGCTCCTGTCATTGTCGATAGCACCGTGATAATCAAGGACATCGTCCGGGTTGAAGTAGTAAACCTCCGGGGTGTAAAGCGCACCAAACCTGTCCGCGATCACGTTCCCCGTATCCACAAGAGTCTTGAACTTATACTCCTTTCTGGAATGATGCTTTACCCAATTCAGGCACTCAGTGTGATTCGAATATATCCCGACGAAGTTGATTCCCTTTGCCTTGTATTCTTCAGCGAGCGCGTTGATTCGCATGTTATACATCTCCACAACCGGACACTGGGCAGAGAGAAAAACGATCAAGGTTCCTTTCTCGCCCTTTAGTTCGCTGTACTTGTGTTCGTTCCCGCGCGGATCCTTTAAAGAGAAGTCCTCAAGTTTTGAGCCGATTGACATACCACCCGCAAACGCGTTTGCGGCAAAAACGAAAACCAAGATAATCGTTAACACAAGACCCTTATTCTTCATATTCACCTCTTTCCAATTGCTACCCCAAAAATCTATCAATTAATTCCTGCTGCGTACAGGGATTATCCGATATGTTTTAATGCCTCGCGGCGGCTAAGGGCCTGCAGCTTCGTCTTCTCGACAAAACTTTTGACCCACTCAGGATCCGAATGTCCAAGATCCCTCAAAATCCATCCGATTGCTTTCTGGACAAAGAATTCATCGGATTCTTTGAGAAGCCCAATGTTCCTCTTTAAGACTCTTTTATTCGTCTTGTCTTTGTAACGCAGCTGAAAAATGAGACTCAATCGTTGCAGCCAGATGTTGTCGGAGTTTGCCCACCGAAGTGTTTCGGCACTCATAAGCTCCGGAAACTTAATAAAAAACGGCCGGATACAAACACTGTTAACGCTGTCTACGGTATCCCACCAGGACTTCGTGGTCGCCATTCTCTCAAAAAGGCTCAGCGAGTCTTCATTCCATTCTCGTTCTGTCATGCCGCACAAATCAATTGCGCAATAATGAAACTCCCTCTCGTTCCGGGAAAAAAGATCGAAAACGATCTTCTCGATATCACTGTAAGCCGGTTTCCCATATTCGGCGACGAACTCTTTCAGCGCCGATCTGCGTATGGGAGTCTTCAACCCGTAATACTCGAATTGGCCCCTCATATAGGATTTCATTTTCCCGGCGTTGACGGGGCAGGCGAGACTCTCCAAATCTGTTTTGAGGGGGCGTAGATAACTCAGCATCGACTAGTCAAAACGCTTCGGTAAGAGAATCTCCATTGCGTCATCGACCGTGACTATTCCAAGGATCTGGTCTTCTTCGTCGACAACGGGTAATGCGAGAAGGTTATATTCGGCAATCAAAGTGGCCGCCTCGTGCGCCGGATCATCAGGTGACGATGTTTGAAATTCCGTTCGCATGATCTCTTCAAGCGTCGAATCCTGATCGGAGAGGATTACAGAACGCATCGTGGCCACACCACAGAGCTTTCGGGAATCAGCTTCTTCAACGACGTAGACGTAATAAAGCATGTTAGGAGTCTCAGCTGAGGCCCGAAGCGCCTCCAAAACTTCCGACGCTTTCATCTCCTTGGGAAGACGCACCATTTCATTTGTCATGAGTCCCCCGGCAGAGTCTTTCTCGTAGGGCATAAGCTCGGCGACATCGATCTTTTCCTCGTCTTCCATAAGGTCGAAAAGTTCCATCGCCTTTTCGTCATCGAGTTCTTCCAACACGTCTACGGCGTCATCCGGTGACATTTCTTCTAGGAGGTCGGCTGCCCTCTCCTCATCCAATTCTTCCAATACCCTTGCCTGATTCCCCGTGGACATTTCTTCGAGTGTGTCAGCGGCAATCTCATCGTCCAGCGATTCGACTATATCGGTCCTGTGAAGTGGTGAAAGTGCTTCGGCCAATTGCGCGATCTCAACCGGATGAAGTCTCGAGAGTTTTGCTTTTGACGATTTCAACTGAACGGTAACGGTCTTTGAGTCAGTCGCTAGATATCCCACGTCCGCCCAATCGATAACTTCAACCGGCTTCTTGCTTCCGTAAAAGCCCGTTGGGAGTAACCTCCGCAAAAAACCCTGAAAACTTATATCGGCGCCGCTTACACGCCAGTTGGAACCATTTCCGATCAACTGAACATCATTGACTCGAACGACTCTTTTCCCGTCGATATCAATTAGTTGTTTATCAAGGACGTCTTTCGCAAGCAGAATCTCGCCCTTCCGGCGTGCGAAAGGAGTTAAGTTGAGTACGTCACTGACCAGCCTTGCCCCTTCAACACCAAAACTCTTGAGGCTCGCCCTTGTGGTGAAAAACAAGTTTCGGCGGTATCGCGCGACAAGGCCGATCATCGGCGCGTAGTCCTCCTTACCATAGAGAACAACGACGTCTTTAATGACTGCGACCTCTTCGCCGGTTTTACTGAAAACCGGTTTGCCGAGTACCTGGGATAGGTAGATCATGCTCACAAACATACACCAAAACAGTACTTAGACGTAATAGGAAACAAGAATCAATGTGTCCGTCCTCGTCCGAAATACGATACGTCATCGGGAGATCGATCAACAATGTTAAAAAAATTTAAAGTTTTTTGGAGAACTGCCGCAATTGGAGATTTCTTTAAATACAGGCGAGGAAACTCGCTTGATCAAGAATCCGGAAGCACATCCCCGGACTCACCCTCCAAAAACAAAAGCTTACCCGCCAAACTATGAGAAAAACGAGTGCAATTATTCTCTTGATGTTGTTTTCAGCCTCCGCGGCATTTGCCCAAACACGTGCAAGAGTATTCGACAATTTTGACACCAGCTCCGGCGTCGAAATCGTAACACCCACAGTAAAACCTTTAGTTTCATCCAGAAGTACATCGAGCAAAAAGCGACGCGGCAAGGTCAAGAAGACCATGAGCGTCAGGGATGGAGTTGGCTTGAAGGCCGGGTACACACGTGGCACGAAGCTGACAATGGGAACATCGACAAGCCTCAAAGGCTTCTCGACAGGCGATGCCGTCATCGATTCGTATATTGTGGAATCCTCACGTCGTTACAATATCGATCCTCTTCTGATTTACTCACAAATGCATCAGGAATCGGCGTTTAAGAAACGCGCCAGATCTCACAAAGGTGCCAGCGGACTCATGCAACTCATGCCGGCAACCGCGCGTCGATTCGGCGTTACAAAGATCTATGATCCCAAGCAGAACATCGACGCGGGCGTAAAGTACATGCGTTGGCTGCTAAACAAATTCAATGGTGATGTAGTTCTCGCTCTTGCAGGTTACAACGCCGGCGAAGGAGCGGTTATGAAATATGGCTGGCAAGTTCCGCCGTATCGCGAAACACGAAACTACGTCAAAAAGATTTCTCGCAAATATAACGTTATCAGCAACCCTTCATACAGGCGCAGCGTTGCGTCTCCGAAGAAATCGGTGGCGAAAAAGTCCAGTGCACCAAAGAAGGCTGAGGTGCAGCCCGATCCGGTTTATGAACTGGATGTTCTGACGGTTCGGCTTCCGAACGGGCGAATGAGGCTCGTTTCAAACTAACAAGATTGGGTCGCTAGATCCAATACATTCTTCTCCTCCTGGTCTATAAGACATGCGGTCAGACGATTCTGGCCGCGTTTTTTCTTTTAAAGAGACACCCAAAATTGAGTAGAATCATATGGATCGAAACTTCGAGAGTTAACACGGAGCATTGATGGAAATTTTTTGTACCGAATGCGGGCGCGAAAACAGAACCGAAGCCCAGTTTTGTAAAAAATGCGGAGCCGTCCTCGAGCACGATGGTGAGCAGGAAACAAAGGTCGCTGTGAGGAATGACGAACCTGAGGGCGAAGAACTGGAAATCTTCTCTATACGGCCGACGCTGATGTTCGTAAAGCTGGGATACGGACTAGCGGTGGTAGCCGCGTTCTTGCTCGCTGCGGTACTAGCAACTGTCGGCCCCCTGATCAGCCTTGCGGTCTCCTCGGGTATCGTCGTACTCCTCGGAATCTCGCTTCTACTCATCCCTGCCTTCTATCACATCAGGCAGAAGACTGTTCGTTACACACTTACTGATTCCAAAGTAGAAATTGATGAAGGGCTGATTTCAAAGACTACCCGGAATGTGCCGCTAAGGATCATTCAGGATGTTACGGTATCAGCCAATTTCTTCCAGAGGATTCTCGGATTTGGCGACATAGAGATCGAGAATGCGAATGAGAATGATGATCGGATCGTGTTGAAGAACATCGACCTGCCGAAGAAGTATGCGGCAACTCTGCTGGAACAGATGCGGCTTCTCAATAAGTAGACAACTTTATGAAGGTACTTATCTGCGGTGCGAATGGACTTGTCGGACGAGCGGTCGTTGACTATTGCCGTTCACTGGATGATGAGGTCATATCACTCGGCCACTCCGATCTGGATATCTCGAACCGTACGGAGGTTTATGACACGGTTCCTGAGATACGACCCGATACACTAATCAATTGCGCTGCCTTTACGGATGTTGACGGTGCGGAATCCGAGGAGGAGGCCTGCTTTGCAGTTAACAAGCATGCGGTTGGATATCTCGCCGCGGCCTGCCGGTCTTTGGGATCCACTTTTGTTACGATCTCCACAGATTACGTATTTGACGGGGAAAAAGAGGGATTCTATACCGAAGAAGATCAACCAAATCCGAAGAGTGTTTACGGAAGATCGAAGCTAGACGGGGAATTGCTGGCAATAGCGGAAAACCCGTTGAGCATCGTGGTCAGGACGGGTTGGATCTTTGGTGAAGGTGGAACCAATTTTCTGTGTGTACTTGGCGAATTGCTAAAAAAGGGGAACAAAATTGAGGCGATAGAAGATGCTTATGGCACACCGACGTATGCGGCCGATCTCGCGAGACGCCTTAGGGAACTGGCGGAGGTTCGGGAGCCCGGAGTCTTTCATGTAACGAACGCCGGGAAAGGTACAAGTTACTTCGGTTTCGCCGCCGAGGCTGCTTCGGTCCTTGGGATTGAACAATCACTTGTTCAAAAGATCAGATCGGCGGATCTCTCCAGGCCGGCACCTCGACCGAGAAACTCAAGACTCGCCTGTGATAGTGCTAAGGCAATCGGTCTACCGGAGCTGCCTCATTGGAAAGAGAGCCTGCACAAATTCCTTACAAAAGAAAAGGCCGCCAGCTGAGTGGCGGCCCAATGATCCAGGTTCAGATGAGACTTCTATTTGTCATCATCGATGAACTCGATGTCATCTTCATCGAATTCCTCCTCTGAAAGGTCATCGGAAAGACCATTGTCATTTGCTACGCCCATGCGAGGCGTCGAATCACTCTCATCGTGTTCGTAGTAATTGTATGTATAACCATAGCCGTAATAACCGTACTCGACCGAATTCGACTTAATACCATTCAGCACAACACCGTAGATTCGGGCGCCGATATTGCCCAGTCGCTGCTTGAACCTGCGCATGAGATGAATCGAGCTCTTGCCGGACATCGCTACCAAAACCACACCGTCTACTATCGTTGAGAGGATTGCCGCGTCAGTAAATGAAATCGCAGGTGGCGAATCAACGACAACGTGGTTGAAGTTCCCACGCAAAAACTGAAGCAGATGCTTCATTTCGTTCGAGCTAAGGAGCTCTGCCGGGTTCGGTGGAATCGGACCACTCGTAATTATCTTGAGATTGGGCAGATGCGGGAACGGCTTCAATAGGTTATCGGTGTCCCTTTCGCCCGATAGATAATTTGTTAAACCATGGGTGTTCTCCATATTGAAATGACTATGGAGCCGTGGTCTTCTAAGGTCGCAATCAACGAGTACTACCTCAGCACCTGACTGTGCGAGGGTGATCGCTGTATTGATCGCCGTCGTCGTCTTTCCTTCTGACGGTTGCGATGACGTTACAAGGATAGTCTCAGGTGGCTTACCTGCCGAGCTGAATAAGAGCGATGTACGAAGGTGCCTGTACGCTTCCGCCATCGCTGATCGATTGTCCTCGAGCGCGATCAGGGCCGATGAGGTTGCACCTCCGGAACGGCCTCCGCCTGCACCCAGCATTTTCAGCGTTCGCTTCTCCATGCTGTTGTGGTGCGGGATCAGAGCCAAAGTCGGGAGTCCAACGTGTCTTCCAACATCGTCAGACGAACGGATCGAATCATCCAGATAATCAAGCAGGAACGTAAGACCAATACCACCCACGAGTGAAACCAGGAACGCGATAACGATATTCCTCGTTCTTTGTGGTCCTATCGGAAGTACGGGAGTTTGCGCCTCGGCAGATATCTTAATGTTGTCCGGACGACTCGTATTAAGTGCCAATTCCTGTTCTTTCTGTCTCTGGAGGTATGTATCCAAAAGAGCGCGCTTTGTTTCGATTTCGCGTTTAAGAGTCGTTAGCTTCGTCTCTTCGACACCCTGAAAATTTGCCGTAGTAAGTTCTTTTTCATACGACGCACGCAATTGGCCCTCGCGTTTTCGCGCCGATTGGAGCTTTGCCGCCAACCCGGAAGTGATGTCTTTCTGGACTTCGCTTTCGAGTTTCTTACTGTCAGCTGACAAACGAGCTGATCTGGTTTTGTACGTTCGTTCCCTGGTCGCCTTCAACTTAGCGATCTCAGCTTTTGCTTCTTTTACCTTTACGTATTCGTCGGTGTACTTAACGCGAAGCTTCACGAGCTCGGTTTCGGCATCTTTAATCTGTGTATCTATCTGTCTTAACTCGTCATCAAGTTTTGCAACTCTCTCACGATTAACCGAGCGCAACTCCGAGGCTACCTGGCTTCCGGATGAATCATAGAGTCCGTACGGATTCTTTGAAGTGCGAGCGGCAGAGTATTGCGCCTCGAGTTTTCTTCTTTCATCAATAGCATCCAGAAGTTGACCGCTCAGTCGACTTAGGACCTCCGCCCTCAAATCGTTTGTTTTTCCTTCTCCCAACGGCAATCCCGAGGATTGAATCTTTTGAATATACTCTCGTTCCCGGACTGCGATATTGTCTTTTAATTCGGCAATCGACTGAGTCAGCTCGTTAAACGCCTTTTTCTGGCCACCGGTGGCAAGTTCGATATCCTGCGTCATAAAGACCTTGGCTACCGCGGTTGCAAGTTCGGCAGCAAGATTCGGGTTCTCGTCCTGAACCATGATCTTAACGAGGTTTGTTCTAGAGACCTGTTCGACAGAGAGTTTGCGCGCAAAATGAGCTGCGTATGTCTCGGCGTTCTTAACTTCCTGAGCCGTTAGGTTCTCTTGTTTTCTTTCGCCAAACTCGTCAAATTCGTCCGCCGCAAGGATCGGGAGAGTTTCAACTTTTGGCTTCTCGATTTCACCACCCGAGAACATCGAGCGGATCGTGGTAAGAACCCCCCTTCTCTTGTTGCCAAGGAGATCGTTTTGACGATGAAGTCCCAGTTCTATAATCACCGTCTTCATCAATTCCGGGTTCTGCAACAACTCAAGCTGAGTGTTGTAATAATTCTGATCCACACCGAAATTAATATTGACTGACTGAGTGTTCTGCGGCTGCGGTTTACGCGGCTCGATGATCATCTCAGCCATAGCCAAATAGACAGAAGGCTGGCGGTACATATAGAATGCCGCCGCCGCAGTCGTCAAGATTGTAATTGCGAGGATATAGGGCAGGCGCTTGTAGATGATGTTGAAGTACTCACGGATCGATCTGCGATCTGCAAAACTGTCATCGTCATACATCGGCGAATAAGCCGCCGGATAGTCAGCCGCCTGGGTCTGAATTTCCCGTCCCGTTTTTGATCCCTTTACTTCCGGGACCGGCAATAGCCGTTCATCTGTTTCCATACTTCATTAAGACGCCTTGCTGCTCCTGACGATAAAATCCGGACAAAGCCGGACATTGTGAGAGCGAGTAACAGGCAAAAAACACAAAAATACATCAAAAATATACATTGTTTTTGAACTAACCGCAAAAAAATCAAGCGTTTTGACTCGCTTTATCTTTGTTTCACTAATGCTCCGAGTGGTAAAATTTTCATTTCGAAATTATTGGATATTTTAAACATAATGAACGATCAAGCTATCAATTCTTCAAATTCCGGTGATGAGCGGTTCGATTTCCCTCTCGGGGTTGAAGGTTTTACATTTGGTGACCTTTTCGACGCTGTGCGTCTCGGCGATCTGACTGCAGCATTCTACTCCTATATTGAGAAAGAAGAGCCCGTAGTTGCCGAGGCACTTAAGAAGTACACGGATTTGCGCGGTGAGGGTTACGAACGAAAGGTCGAGTCCAAGATTCTTACGGACTCTGCACCGTTTCTCTCGCGTTTCGTGGCAAAACTTTTTGATATCGAAAAGCAGCAACAGGCTCTCGAGCGGGAAATTACCAAAAACGATCCGCTTTGGAAGTACAAGTTTTTTGTCCAACGCCGGGCAATTCGAAAGTATAAACCTGATCAACTCTCGGCCTTTGACCTTTCTAAGCTGAAGAACGCTATCAAGGACTTGAGGAACACCGCGTTTGATGAGTCCCTGGTCCACGACGAAGAATTGGCAGTTGCCGCAATCGTTTCCAGGTTGGTGGATGCAGAAGAGGCGTTGACAAAAGAAGAAGGGAAGTCCCCGGAAGTAGCCAAGACGCTAAAGGACATCGATAAGGCTTACTCACGCCTGGAAGATAAGACCTTTGGGAAATTTTTCACCGACTTCGTTACTGAAATCGATGCGACCGGCGAACTCGTTCAGGTAAAGGCCATACTCCAGATGTTTGAAATTTGGTCAGCATCTCTTTTCCATTCGCCTAATCGACCTAAGTGGTACGCATTCAGGACTCCGCATCCTTTGGACTATCAGAATCTTGTCCACATCACCCGCGACCGGAGTGATCTTCCGGAAGCACTGCGCGGAACCGATGAAATGCTCAGACGCCGTGACGGCTTCAAGTTGACGGACCACCGCGGAACTATGAGGGATGCGTTGGCCGAAATCGATTATTGCCTGATTTGCCACGAACGAGGAAAGGACTCGTGCTCGACTGGTCTGCATGACCGCGATGGCGCAGTGCGAAAAAATCCACTGAATATACCGCTTGCCGGTTGTCCTCTTGATGAAAAGATCTCAGAAATGCATCTTCTCAAGAAGAACGGGGACTCGATAGGTTCATTGGCTCTGGTTACCATCGACAATCCGATGTGTGCCGGAACCGGACACCGTATTTGTAACGACTGCATGAAGGGCTGCATTTTTCAGAAACAAGACCCTGTAGACATACCCCTTGCTGAAACGGCGACCCTGACAGACGTTTTGAACCTTCCTTACGGTTTTGAGATTTATTCGTTGTTGACTCGATGGAATCCGCTTAACGCACAGCGACAACATGTACTTCCTTACAATGGGAAGAATGTGCTCGTTGTCGGTCTAGGCCCTGCCGGTTACACACTTGCGCACTACCTGCTTAATGAAGGATTTGGGGTCGTTGGAATGGACGGCCTGAAGATCGAGCCGATGTCGGATGAGTTTACCGGCTTTCAGGGTTCGGTTTGTCCGAGGCCGGTAAAAGATGTCAGCGAGATTAAGGATCAACTCGATGAAAGGGTACTTTCCGGATTTGGCGGCGTATCCGAATACGGGATCACGGTTCGGTGGGACAAGAATTTTCTTACGATGCTTCAGTTGATGCTCTCGAGAAGAAAGAGATTCCGGGCGTACGGTGGTGTGCGTTTCGGTGGAACACTGACGATTGAAGACGCTTGGAAATTCGGATTCGACCATATCGCTATTGCAACGGGTGCCGGACGTCCGACGATAGTGAAGATGAAGAACAACCTGATTCGCGGTATTCGCCAGGCTTCCGATTTCCTGATGGCGCTTCAGCTTACTGGCGCATTTAAGAAAGAGACTCTCTCCAACTTGCAGGTACGTCTGCCGGCGGTCGTAATCGGAGGGGGGCTGACGGGAATCGATACTGCTACCGAGTTGTTTGCATATTATCCGGTTCAGGTTGAAAAGACCCTTGCCAAGTTTGAGGACATTGCTGAAAAAGTCGGGGAAGAACAGATCTGGAAGCAGTTTGATGAGGAAGAGAAGAAAGTCCTGGGAGAGTTTCTTGTTCATGGTAAGGCTGTACGCGAAGAACGTGCGCGTGCCGAGACAGAGGGGGAGCTTCCTGATTTTGTTTCGCTTGTTCGTTCATGGGGAGGTGTTTCACTTGTTTACAGAAAGAGGCTTCAGGACTCGCCCGCGTATCGCTTGAATCATGAAGAAGTACAAAAAGCACTCGAAGAAGGGATTGATTTTATTGAATTGATGACGCCAACAGAGGCGGTTCCGGACGAGAATAATGCGGTACGGGCCCTGGTTTTTGAAAGATTGAAGCACAACGCTGAAACCGGCCGTTTTGACGCTACGGGCGAGTCGGTAAGGATGCCGGCGCGAACAGTCTGCGTTGCTGCCGGTACCGCCCCGAACGTTATTTATGAGAAGGAATTTCCAGGCACTTTTAAGCTGGATGAATGGCGGCAGTTTTTTGAACCGCACGAAGTCGTCAGGAACGGAGACGGGGAACTTCATACAAAGCCCGCGAAAGGTGGATTTTTTACTTCATACGAAGAAGACGGCAAGTTCATCTCGTACTATGGTGACAACCATCCCGCGTTCGCAGGCAATGTCGTAAAGGCAATGGCCTCTGCGAAACACGGATACGGCCGTGTCGTCGAGATATTTGAAGAGGAGCTGAAACTGCAGGGAACTCTCGCGCAGCAAGAAAAGGACAAGGTCTTTGCGGATCTCATTTCTGTACTGGACGAGGAACTGCGCGCTTACGTCGTAAAGGTCGACCGTCTAACACCAACGATAGTTGATGTAATCGTGAAGGCACCGCTGCAGGCGAAGAAGTTTGAGCCCGGCCAGTTTTACAGGTTGCAGAACTTTGAGACATCGGCTCCTAAGGTTCACGGCAAACGACTCATGATGGAGGGGCTGGCTTTGACCGGTGCCTGGACCGATAAAGAGAAAGGCCTTCTCTCGATGATTGTTCTTGAAATGGGCACATCTTCACGGCTATGCCAGTTTCTTAAACAGGGTGAAGAAGTGATTGTTATGGGGCCGACCGGTACGCCGACCGAGATACCTCAGAATGAAACGATCATGCTGGCAGGCGGCGGACTTGGTAACGCGGTCTTGTTTTCAATTGCCCATGCTCTCCGTGAAAGCAAGAACCGGGTAATCTATTTCGCCGGATATAAGAATGGCGCAGATCTGTTTAAGAGAGAGGAGATCGAAAAAACTACTGACCAGGTTATTTGGGCGACTGACTGGGGAAAGGAGATCGATCCCCACAGACCTCAGGATGCGCATTACCGCGGCAATATTGTTGAAGCGATGATTGCGTACGCCAAAGGTGAACTTGTTGACCAGACCGTGGATCTAAAAGATGTCGATCGAATTATTGCGATAGGCTCAGACCGAATGATGAACGGTGTTCAGGAGGCGCGACACAGCACCCTTCGTCCGTATTTGAAGGAAAAGCACATTGCGATCGGCTCCATAAACTCACCCATGCAATGCATGATGAAAGAGGTTTGCGCCCAATGCCTTCAGCGTCATGTTAATCCGCATACTGGCGAAGAGGTTTTTGTTTTCTCGTGCTTTAATCAGGACCAAAACCTTGATTTTGTGGATTTCAAGAACCTGAACGATCGGCTTCGCGCAAACTCGATTCAGGAGAAGCTATCAAACATGTGGCTGGACCAGGTGCTTTCGAATGCTGCCGGGTCTGTGTCTTAGCGAATATGTTTACGGGAATAATAGAAGAACTTGGGACAATTTCCTCGATCGAACAGAACGACGACGGGGCGAGGTTTTTTGTCTCAGCTACGACAGTGGTCGAAGACTCCGATGAAGGTGACTCGATTGCCGTGAACGGAGTTTGCCTTACGGCCTTGGAGATTTCGGATTCCGGATTTGAAGCGGATGTTTCGATTGAAACGCTTGAGCGTTCCAGCCTCGGATCGATAATGAGGGGGTCGGTAGTCAACCTGGAAAGAGCGGTAACCCCGTCTACGCGACTTGGCGGCCACATCGTTCAGGGGCATGTTGATGGAACCGGTGTCTTTGTTGCCGCCGAAGACGATGGCGATTTCAGTACGGTAACGGTTGGGTTTCCATCCGAGCTTGGGCGGTATCTTGTGTTTAAGGGATCGATCACTGTCGATGGGATCTCTTTGACGATAGCGGCGCTCCGGGAGGGTGAGTTTGACATCGCCGTGATACCAAAAACACTTGAACTTACGAATCTGTCGAGTCTGGAGCCCGGTGATGTGGTAAATCTGGAAGTTGATTTGATCGCAAAGTATGTTGAGAGGTTGCTCTTGTACCGAAAAGACGGCGGCCACGATGAATCAGAGATCACGATGGATAAGTTGAAGAGCCTCGGTTTTGCCTAAACTCCGGCTTCGACCGGGGCGAGTGGCAACCGCTCCAATTTCTTCAAAACTCGGTCGAATTCCTTATCGAGCCTCTCCACCGTCTCACTTAAATCAGGAGCGTGGCCATTCCTTCGGCTTGCCGTAATCTCGTTACAAATTTCTATCAGATCTTGTGCCCCAACCGTTTCTGCGGTTTCTGCTATTGAGGCAGCAAGCTCCTGCAGGCCATCAAAATCACCGTTTCTGTTCGCGGCGCGCAGCTCACTGATATTTCGGTTTGTGTCCTCGGTAAACAGGGAAACTGTCATCCCCGCAATCTCTTCACCGAGTTCCTCGATCAATTCCTCGATATGCTTCTCAACCGAGTGTGCGGTTGGTGTCTCGCTCCTGGATTTGTCGGACTCCTGAGGGACGGCGGCTGGTCGTGTCTCATCGTTCATGAGTCTCTCGATCGTTCTTGCCATTTCCTCTTCGCTGACCGGAAGCGAGATGCAGGCGTTGAAACCCGGACGCGGTTTCGCGCGCTGCTCGGAAATACCGACGAGCGGAACGATCGAATCTTTGAGATACTCGCGGATTTGGGTTGCTGTCTTATCGTTTTTACTTCCGGCAAAGTCAACAAAGATCAATGAGTAATCTCTTCGCTTGAGCGCTGAAGAAACCTCGGCCGCATCGGACACAACCTCAGACCTGTAACCCAAGAGTTCCAACTGCATTGAGAGCACGTTCTGATTCGAAACGTCATCTGAGGCGATCAGGATCGGCATACCATTCTCAGTCCGCTTTTCCAGGAGTGAGTGTCTCGTAATCAAACCGGAAACGCCGGCCGGATCGTCATTTCGCTCATGGTCATCTCCAACCATCATCGTCGTAACACAATCGAAGAGCTCTACCTGGCGAATCGGCTTAATAAGGTATGCTGAGATTCCTGAACGGATCGCGTCATGCGCGTGACCGCGCCTGCCATGAGAGGGCATGATCACAACACGGGTGTCCATGATCTTAGGGTTCTGCTTAATGATCTCAGCCGTTTCAAATCCAGTAAGACCCGGCATTTCCTGATCAATAAGAACAATATCGAAAGGCTCATCTTTCTCACTGTGTTGGAATAGGAGTTCTAAGCAGTCCTCGCCGTTTGGCACTTGGTAGGCCTCAATTCCGAGACCCTGAAGCTGGTAAACGATGCTGTCGCGATTGGTGTCCAGGTCATCAGCGACGAGTACTTTCACACCTGTAAGATCTACCGGGGGACGTTTGAAAACAGGGTTTTTCTGAATATTGAACTGTGCCGTGAATGTGAACCTCGACCCGGCGCCCGGCTCGCTCTTCACGCCGATTTCGCCCTTCATCAGTTCGACTAACTGTTTCGAGATCGAAAGCCCCAACCCGTTGCCACCGTACTTGCGGACCATCGAGCCATCGGCCTGGACGAACGCGTCAAAGAGGTATTTCTGCGCGGATTCGGTAATACCGATTCCGGTGTCCTCGACATCGATCTTCAGTTTTACCGAATCACCTGTGGATTCCTGTTCCGAAATTGTTAAGGTAATCTGCCCATCTTCGGTGAATTTGACCGCATTCCCGACGAGATTTGTGAGAACCTGTCTGAATCGTCCGGGGTCTCCAAGAAGTGCTGTCGGCACATTGCGCTCGATCAAATAGCTGATCTCAATGCCTTTTGTCTCAGCGGCATCTGCAAACATCGCAACTGTGTTTTCGACGGTCGAGCGAAGATCAAACTCGATTGTCTCGAACGCAAGCTTGCCCGCTTCCAATTTCGAAAAGTCCAGAATGTCATCGAGGATCGTTAGAAGTGATTTCGCGCTGTCCTGAATCACATCCGCGTACTCTCGCTGGCTTGTGTTCAGGGGTGTGTCGAGCAGGACTTCAAGCATTCCGAGCACGCCGTTCATTGGTGTGCGGATTTCATGGGACATGTTCGCCAGGAACTCTGATTTCATTCGGGAGGACTCAATGGCGGCTGTCGTCGCCGAACGCAACTCCTCTTCGATCGCGAGCTGAGGTGAAATATCAACCGCGATAACACCGACACAATACTCGCGAGTGATCGTCGGAATCGCGAACCTAACGAACATGTAGTGAGCAGTGGATCCGTCCGGGAGTTTTACGACCTCTACGGATTCTTCGGGCCGCTGGGTTTTGAGCACCCGTTTTTCCATTTCCCTGACCGCAGCAGCGGTTTCTTCATCAGTTATGTCATAGGCGGTTTTCCCGATTAGACACCCGGGTTCTAGTTCGAGGAGGTCTTCGAATTTGTTGTTCGAGAAAACAAATTTACCTTCTTTATCCTTTATATAAACCAGGGACGGGGTGTTATTGACGACCGCCTTAAACCTTTCCTCGCTTTCCTGCAGTCGCTGGCTTGTGTTGTAGAGCCGTGAGTTGTCTCTTCCGATCGCGAGATATCCGGTGATCTCGTTGTCTTCCTCAATTATCGCGGTTACAGACAATTCGACCGGTAAGTGCGAGCCGTTCTTGCATTTGAGTGTCCATTCGCGTTCATCGGCTATCCGGTCACGTGTGCGTATCACGATCGGCTCGAAACCAGCACTAACGTTATAGCCAAACCGCCTACCGAGTTCTTCGCTATAGTTTTCGAGTTCCTCGGTCAGCATAAACTGGTCGAGGCTGAAATTTCCGATCGCTTCGTCGGCCGCATATCCAAGCAGCAATTCAGCAGTACGGTTGTAACTTGTAATTAATCCTTCCCGGTCGGTCGAGACGATGATGAAGTTTGCGCCGTTGAGAATTGCTTTGCGGAAGGTCGATGTTTCGCGCAACACGGTTTCAGCGTGCTTTCGTCCTTCGATCTCTTTCTTGAGAAGCCTGTTTGCCTGCCGGGTCAGCCGGTTGTGCCGTCTTGCGCGTTGAGCAAGGTAGACGGCGCCGGAAACGAGTAACGACAGAAGTGCTCCGATCACAAGTGAAAGGTCGTCATCGTTGTCGCTGAGTTCTGCTACGCGTTCCGTAGACGGTCTTAATCGTATACTGTATTTTCTCGAACCGAACTCCAACATGCTCGACCTATAAAACTCTACAGGTACCGCCTCAGATCCTCCATGACTCGCAAAAACTGTTCGTCCCTGATGATCTATTAACAGCGTGTAGTGTTCTTTGATCTCTTTCGGAATAACGAGCGAGAAGAATCCATCGACGTTGATTACCCCTAAGATGAAACCCATGAAATGGTCTTCATTATAAATAGGCGAGAACGCGAGAAGTCCCAATCCGCCCTGTACGAG
>JABDKD010000233.1 GCA_013003215.1 Pyrinomonadaceae bacterium | reverse complement strand
AAGAGGATGTAACAAAGGCAGTACTGATCCAGCTCGTGCTCGAGGAAGAAAAGAAGGACGAATCTGTTTTGCCGACTGATTTCCTGTTCCAGGTGCTCCGCTCTAAGAACGAAAACATGCAGGATTTTTTCCGCAACCACCTTTCGGCAAGTTTTGAGGCCTACATGAAGACAAAGGAGCAGTTTGATAATCAATTCCGCAGCGTGCTGGAAATGGCTTTTCAGGCTCCGCAAACTTTAGAAAAAATCGTCCCGGGCGCGGAAGTTGTGCGTGAGGCATTTATGGGAAAAGAGAAAGAAGAAGATCCCGATGAAGAAGAAGACGACGAATAACTCGTTCGAAGTCCTCTCCGTTTCAATTTCCCCTTATATCCATACCTAACGAATCTCACGCTCATTCCGGTTATCGCTCTCCGTTTTTTCAAAAAGTCTGATAGCGTATTCGAAATTATTTGTCAGTTTTCGGGCCATTTCTCCGCATATCTCTATGAACACCTGTTATTTAGAGAATTTTGAGGAGGCCTCATGGCAAACGTCAAGCGTAACTCTTTTATCCCTATAAATTTAACTCTGATTCTGAGTCTTCTGATAAGCGTCTCAGCCACGTTTGCGCTTACAGCCAGGCAGGTCTCAAGGAATTCACAGAAGAATCCGCAAACCGCTAGATTAGCTACGCCTGAGGAAAAGTCTCGAAACCCAAGACCTGGGAAAACTGACAAAAGCCCGTCTACTCCTGCCGGTAACAACCTGCTACTTGGTCCGGCCGAGAGAATTCTCTATGGCCGAACAGAAGGAACCGGGCTCGGCGGTGAAAAGAGTACGATCTATGGTACCCAAACGCTGAACAACTCGACGCCCTATTCCATCTTGACTATTGATGATCTTGAGCCTTCTTTTTCGAGAGACGGATCTAAGATCGTTTTCGTCAGCCGCCGCGACAACCTTGAGCCGGGAGTGCTGGTCCGTGATGAAGACCGCGAGATCTACATCATGGATTCGGACGGTTCGAACCAGGTACGCCTTACAAACAACGGCACCCCCGAGGGCCAACCTACTTTCTCACCTGACGGAACAAAGATCGTATATATCGGGAGCGTCCCAAACGGTAATTTCTTTACATATGGGATTTATACGATGGACCTTGATGGCTCGAACCCGACCCTAATTGCCGATGAGAACTGCGGTTCGCCTTATAACGGCAATGGAAATCAGAAACGCGGTCAAAACTCCGATCAGTTTTTGGAATTGGGCGGCTTTGATTCGCCCAACTACAGCGCCGATGGATCGAAGGTCATTTTTGGTCTCTTTTCAGAATCAGTTAACCGGGTCAACTCTGACGGAACCGGATGCCAGGTTTTGTACTTCCTCGAAAATGCGAGTTACCCGGCTCAGCCGGTGTATTCGCCTGACGGCACGAAAATCGCCGTCGTGGAAAGCGACTTTCAATATGATCCTGATCTCGATGATGACGTCGAATTTCTCTATCTGCGTATTCTTGATGCCAACGGAAATCAACTCGAGGACATCTTCCCTTTCCGGTTTATCTCAACTCCGGTCTGGTCGCCCGATGGAAGCAGAATCGCCTATATAAGTGGTGAACTCTCTACAAACGAAAGCGCGGAGTTTTTTGATGGAATCTGGACAGTTGGTGTAACACTTGTTGAGTCCATACAGGTAAACTTCTACCCCGGCCTCGGTTTCTTTGAAGGGCTTACATGGAACCAGCCGACGGCACCGCCGAACCTTAGGCTGCAAATCGAACAGCCGCATCCTGTCAGAGGTGGTCTCTCCACACAGGGCAAAGTAACAATAGATCCCTCACTTGTCCCTCCGGAGGGCACGACAATAAACCTCACCATAACGGGGAATACGGGTGTTTTGTCCCTTCCGCAATCAACCGTATTTGTGCCCTCCGGATTGACGGAAGCAACTTTCCCGATCGATACGCTTGTCGCGACGACCAATCAAAGCGCGGAAGTACGCGCCGAGATAAGCGGTAATACTGCTGAACATACGGTTTCCGTGCTCAAGTCCCGAGCCGACCTGACAATTACCGAAGTGACCGCCCCGACAAACGTTTCGGCAGGGATACCCTTCGACGTGACATACAAAGTGAAAAATATCGGCGGCCTCGCAACAGATAGCAGCTGGCTCGAAAGAATAAGATTCTCAACCGATAGCACTCTTGAGGTAACCGACCCGCAGATCGGCTCAAGATCGAATCCCGGCCCCGTTGCACCGAATGCTGAAGTGCAGGTGACAGAACAGGTCAATATCGGCGGGACCGATGTACCAGGCGACGGTGATTACTACATCTTCGTCAGGGCCAATCC
>JABDKD010000045.1 GCA_013003215.1 Pyrinomonadaceae bacterium | reverse complement strand
GAGATTCGAAAGGACTGGGTAAACCTTTTTGCCGAAACAAGTGAATCGATTGTAGAGAACGGAGTTTCGGTCAAGGTTCCGTATCAAAAAGACGCGATCAAGTTTGGCAAGGGTCTTTTTGACAGGGTTACGGGAACTTTTCAAGGTTTCATCCCTCGTGCCTAATGCGCTTTGGCGCTAAATGAAAGATCAGCGGTCGGATTTCGGCTGCGTGATCTAAAAGAGGAGAATATTATGGCAGCAGCAAAGAAAGCGGCTTCGAAGAGGAAGCCTGCAAAGAAAAAGGCGCCCAGAAAGGCAGCACCAAAAACAGCGAGCGCGAAAAAGAAAACGGCTTCCAAGGCTTCGAGCAAGCGCAGGGCGCCGAGAGAAGCTTCAAAGAAGAAAGCCGGTGATCCAGCTTCGGAGTGGGCGCGAGGCGTAGTCGACCAGTTGATAGCCGCTCAGAAGATGTGGCTTGAAATGACAACGAAGCAGTATGAAATGGTCTTCTCAACAGTTTCCCAAATATCGGGAATGGCTGACAACGCACCATCCAAGGCAATGAGTGATTGGGCGAAGCAGGCTGCAAACAGCTTTGTCGAGGCTCAACAGCAGTGGTCAGAGATTGCGATCGATCAAGGTGAACAGTTAATGGCAACGGTGAAGGAGGGAGCTGATTTCACTAATCCGGACTTGATCGGCGGCGTTCGGGCTGCCAGCACGCAGGGACTCGAAACGCTTGTTCAGATGAGAGTAGCCTGGCTTGATTTTGCGGCGGAGCAAAACGCGCAGCTGATGAAGGCCTTTAAGGACGGGTTGAATCTTGATGACGCTAACCCGGCTTCAGCGCTGGCGGATTTTGCACAGCAAACTATGACAAGTTATGTCGATATTCAGAAGAGATGGCTCGACATGGCGACGCAGCTGCCAATGCTTGGCAGCGGGAAAAGCAAGAAATAGTGGCGCTTGATTTTGGAAAAAGAGGTAGATCCGTGTTTTGCGGGTCTTCCTCTTTTTTCTGTGTTTGCATGGCATTGTGCTAATCTCTACTGGCGTTTTTGGATGAATATAAGATGGCAAAAGAGAAGATTTCGAAAAGAGAATACCCTTGGAAAACCAAGATCGGCGACTCCGAGTACACCTTTCGGCTAATGACGACCCAGGACCGGGACGCGATGCTTGAATTCGCGCGCGGGCTGCCGGAAGGCGACCTCTTGTTTCTTGCGGTTGATATTACTAACCAGCGGGCGGTTGACGACTGGATCAGGCGTTTGAACGAAGGAAGCCTTCGAACCGTGCTCGTTGAGCAAGACGGAAAACTGGTCGGTCACGGGAGCCTTATCCATGAGGAGCAGGTTTGGACACGTCACTTGGGCGGCATGATCCTTTTACTCGCGCCGGAGGTTCGGGGCAAAGGACTTGGGCACTCGCTTGCCGGAGAGTTGTTCTCTTACGCAGAGGAACTTGGCCTCTTAAAAGTCATGGCCAGGATGGCTGCCGATCAGAAGGGTGCGATTCAGGTTTTTGAAAAAATGGGTTTCAAGATGGAAGCGCTTTTGGCCGATTGTGTAATTGACCGGGAAGACCGCACTCACGATCTGATCATTATGTCCTACGACGTAACGGGTCACAGTGTATAGGTCGGTACTTCGTTGTAAGTGCTGTTAATAGAAGTAGATGGGCGAGCCTAAATTAAACAGACGAATGACTTCGCTGGACGCGACGTTCCTTTATCTCGAGAAAAAGGAATGCCCGATGCACATCGGGAGTACGAGTGTGTTTGAGGGCGCCCTGGATCTTGCAACTCTTAAGCAACACATTTCAGATCGGCTTCATCTGATTCCCCGGTACACCCAAAAGGTAGTGCCGGACCCCTTCAATATCGCTCATCCCACTTGGGAAGATGATCCTGAGTTCGATATTGACAATCACATAAGTGAGATAGAAACCGACGGCCCTGTGGGTGATCAAGAGCTCACCGACTTAGCGGGCGAAAAGCTGTCGGGAGTGATGAACCGCGACATGCCGCTTTGGGAATTGTTTTTGATTCCCGAACTCGCCAACGGAAATTCGGCAATGATCGCGAAAGTCCACCACTGTATGGTCGATGGAATTTCAGGGGTCGACCTGATGAAGGTTTTATTTGATATTTCACCCCAGCCGGAGCCGGCGCCTCCGAAATCCACGAAGGCGTCGAGCCCACCCTTACTTGATCCCACGCGGCAGTTTTTTGATTCGCTTTTGGGTTCGATGGAAGAAGGCATGAATCGGTTTATGGAGATGCAGGCAGGCATGTTGTACCTGGCTTCGTCGGTGGCTGATCCTTCCAACGCAGAGAAGATACCGCAGATGGCCGGGGTCCTTCCCGCCGTTGGGGCACCACCGCCGTTGTTGCCTTTTAACAAGCCTTGCTCAGGTGTCAGGCGACTGGCCTGGTCGGAGTTTCCGTTTTCAGATGCAAGAAAAATTAAGAACGAAATGGGCGGAACCGTAAATGATGTGGTTCTAACGGTTTTGAGTGAGTCGGTTGCTAGATATTCAGTTGAGCACGATTTTGATGTCGAAGGAAAGATTGTCAGGTTTATGGTTCCGGTTAGCCTGCGGCAAAAAGATAAACGCGGGTCTATGGGCAATCTTATCTCAATTTTACCTGTAGAAATCCCACTCGATATCTACGACTTTCAGGAAAGATTTAATTTTATAAACGAGAAGACCGGGATCATGAAGTCTACAAGGCTTGCTGAAAGCTTTCTCACACTGGGTGCGATGTATTCGATGATTCCCGCGCCACTGCAGTCTGCGATCGGACAGGTGGCAGATACTCCGGTTCCTCCTTTTAACATGGTTGCGACGAATGTCCCGGGGCCGCAGATCCCGCTCTATCTTGCCGGTAGAAAGCTTCTCAAGCAGTACCCATACGTGCCGATCGGCTATGGACTGGGCCTCGGGTGCGCGATATTCAGTTACAACAGGATGCTTTATTTTGGCCTGAGTTCGGATGCACAGGCGATGGATGACGTCGAAAGATTCAAGGAAATCGTGGATTCGGTTTTCGAGGAGCTTTTGGGGCTGTGTGTCCCTGACACCAAATCAGCGAATGGATAATTGATGATTGATAATGGATAATTAAGAAATAGGCGATTGCGCATTCCGGTGAATTGTTGCCGGCACGTTATGTGTATGTCTTGTCCATTTTCAATCATCAATTCTCAATTGCTTTATGGATTTATTAGATGAAGAACTAGAAGCGTTTACCGGGTTCGATAAAGAGATCCGAGAACACGCATTGCCAATTTGGTTCGAATCTCTCGTAGGAATCGATTGGACCTTGCTTCATCTTTCTCCGGTTTACTACGGATTTGGCATCGAACATGGCGATGGTTCACCCGTAATCGTAGTACCGGGCTTCCTGGGATCTGATTTCTATCTTTACGAACTCTACTGGTGGCTTGGCCGGATTGGTTATAAGCCATATGTTTCCAACATCGGCTGGAATGCAGATTGTCTGGATACTCTTGCCGCACGATTGATAAAAACGATAAAGAAAGCGAACGAAGAAACCGGAAGGCGTGTACATTTGATCGGACACAGCCTTGGAGGGGTTCTTTCGAGGTCGGCGGCTGTTCAACACCGGGATTTGGTAGCTTCTGTAATTACATTGGCATCACCATTTCGGGGTGTAAGGTCTCATCCGGGGATAATCGAGCTTTCAGACCGCATCAGAAGAAAGATTTTCAAAGATGACCGGAAAAGAGATTTTCCGCATTGCTACACGGGTCACTGTGATTGTCTAGCCGTTATGTCCCTTCACGACGGTCTCCCCAAAGATCTTAAAAAGACCGCCATCTATACAAAGAGTGACGGAATCGTCGACTGGAACAACTGCATTTCACGCCGTGACACCGCAAATTTTGAAGTCACCGGAACCCATATCGGTCTCGTTTACAACTTCCAAGCCTACAAACTGATTGCAAAGCGTCTCGCAGAAACGAGAGAGGTTTAAGACAGGGATAGAAGGGATAAAAAGGGATAAAATGCTATTTACCCCCTTTTTTGGGCATAGCACATAAGCTTCCACGAGTAGTGCTCAACCCCATTCGCTTTCAGGTCCCGATACATCCTTTTCATCCCCTTCATCCCTGTTAATCAGTTCCTTCGGGACAGCAGGTCCTTCAAAGCGTCTTCCCAAACGGGATACTCAAACTCAAACCCCGTATCTTCAAGCCTCCTCGAAACTACGCGGCGACTTTTCAATATCAACTCGGTTTCAGTGTTCATAAGCCTGGCACCGAGCTCGAGCATCCATTTTGAGGCAGGAAGGCCGAAAGGCATTCCGGCTTTTCTACGAAAGATCCGCATGAATTCGCTATTTGGCAGTGGATTTGGGGCCGCGATGTTGACCGGGCCATCCAATTCTTCGTTTTCTATCAGAAAATAGACCGCATTTATGAAATCTGTCTCATGAACCCACGAAATGAACTGCTTACCGTTGCCGGCAGTGCCTCCAAGCCCCATTTTTACTAAGCCATACAGCGTGTCGAAAATCCCCTCTTTGTCCGGGCTCATCGTCATCGCGGACCTCATCATTACCTTTCGTGTGTCCGGTGTAATTACATCGTTAGCTGCTTTCTCCCAATTCCTGGCAACATCGATACTAAACTTCCAGGTGTCAGGAGCATCATCTTCCGTGCCGCCTATGATCCCATCGATATCGTCGTTTGGGGCGTCATATCGGTGTGAATAGATAGTGGCTGTCGAGGCCTGCAGCCAAACCGCAGGCGGGGATTTCGCTATTGCAATCGCTTCACCCACTGCTCGCGCGGATTCGACGCGCGAGTCCATAATTTCTTTGCGATTTTCGGCCGTGTACCTGCAATTGACGTTGCGACCCGCCAAATTTATGACGACATCTGCTTCATCTATTTCCGAAACCCATTTGTCATGAGTTCGGCCGTCCCATTGCACCGTATTGAATTCGCCGGGTTTTCCTCTGCTCAGAATGGTGACATCATGACCATCTTTCATGAACGCTCGTGCCAAAACTGTTCCAACTTGTCCGCTGCCGCCGGGAATTACAATCTTCATACGAATGAACGTTGCAAGTATTGAGCCAAAACTTGGGCTTACGCGCACGGTTGATATTTACAGGGATTAAGGGGATACAAGGGATGAGGAAGTGAAGGAAGATTTTGCAAACTACACAATGGAAATGCAACATGCAAGACCTACATTGGACAAACAGGCATTAGTTTCAAATTTCAAGTCCTCTGCATCACTAATTGTCCATTGTCCAATTTCAATTGATCCAGTCCCTTCTAGTAAACGATTCGAGTTCGTATCGTGCCGTCGATGTTCTTGAGGATGTCATACGCGCGGGCGGAGATATCGCGGTCGATGTCTAGAATCACATAGCCGACCTTCTCATTCGTTTTGAGATACTGGCTTACGATATTTATACCGTTCTCCGACAGATCGGTATTGATATCGGTCAGGACACCGGGTTTGTTCTCGTGAATGTGAAGGATGCGGTGCGTACCGTCCATCGGGGAAAGGCTGACTTCAGGAATCGTCTTTGATCCCGTTGTTGTGCCGAATTCTAGATAACTAACAAGTTTTGAAGCAGCGTCAAGACCGATACTTACCTGCGCCTCTTGAGTAGATCCGCCAATATGAGGAGTAAGGATCACATTGGGTAGATTCTGCAATTCGGATGCAAAATCATCTCCTCTTTTCTTTGGCTCGACAGGGAAAACATCTATTGCAGCACCTGTAATTACATTGGATTCAATCGAATCTCTAAGTGCTTCTAAATCAACAACATCACCTCTGCTGTAATTAACGAAAAGGGCACCTGGTTTGACCGATTTAAACGCCTTTCGGTCGATCATATTCCGTGTTTCGGGTGTTGAAGGGACATGTAGCGAGACAATGTCCGACAATGACAATAGCTCTTCTAAGGCATGTACCTGTCTGGCATTGCCATGCGGTAGTTTTGTAATTACATCGTAATACAGTACCCGGAGGCCAAATGCCTCTGCGAGTACCGAAACCTGAGAGCCAATATTCCCGTAACCTATGATTCCAAGGGTTTTACCGCGTAATTCATAGCTGCCGGCAGCATCTTTTTCCCAGGTTCCGTGATGCGCAGCAGCATTCTTGTCCGGAATGCGCCTCATAAGCATCACGAACAGCCCCATTACAAGCTCGGCCACGGACCGCGTATTCGAGTAAGGAGCGTTGAACACCGCGATCCCTTTCTCGGTTGCGGCGTCTAGATCAACCTGATTCGTGCCAATACAAAAACAGCCGATCGCAAGCAGTTTATCTCCCTCTTCGATTACTTTCTTTGTGATCTGGGTCTTAGAACGGATCCCAAGTACATGGACGCCTTTGATCGCTTCACAAAGCTCTTCTTCGCTCAGGGCCTTCTTATGGAAATCAATACCTGAGTAACCGTGACGGTTTAGCTCGTCCAAGGCAGATTCACTCACATTCTCAAGCAAAAGCACCTTAACTTTTTCGCGCGGGTAGGAGGTCGGTTGGGTTTCAGTTTTCATCTTGTGAAGGATTGTACGAAGTAAGGGGAGCAGGTTCAACGTTCAAAGTTTAAAGTTCAAAGTCTAATGCATCTGGCTTCTAGAAGGGATGAATTCAATTGGCGGCTATACACGGCCAACTTGGGACTTCACATTTACCTTTGAACCTAGAGCCTATCCTTTGGTGAAAAACATTTCCGGGCGGTTTAGACGTGGGGTATAATTCCGACAAAGTGAAAAAGCTCATATCAAACAGGCGCGAGTTTCTTAAGCGTGCGGGAAACTCAACCGCGGTTGCCGTATTCGGTCCTGCATTTCTCGGTACCTGTCGATCGGACTCAGCCGCAACGGTAGCGGACAAACTGGATCCTTTTGATCAGGCGCTCGAGATGATGGCCAAGGTCTCACCACTTTCGAATCACGGACCGATGGCAGCTGAAGCCCTTGTTGAATTGGGACACAAAGAACGCGTAATCGAATTCGCGAAGCTCTACAACCGCGTTTACCCTTCTCCGTATCCGAAGAAAAAGG
>JABDKD010000207.1 GCA_013003215.1 Pyrinomonadaceae bacterium | reverse complement strand
CAGAACCTCTGACTGGCGTCGCAGAGACTGAGTGATTTCATCATTGCCGAAGTGGTGAAGGACTTTGTTTGAATAGATAGCGTCAAACCTGAGATCAGTGTCGATGGTAACAGCATCCAGTTGAAGGGCTTCAATACCGGGATGGTCTTCTTTTATGAACTCCACGAAATGCGGCGAGTAATCTGAAGCAGTGATCTTAAAAAATTTTGATAGAAGCGGGAGATCGTTACCGGGACCGCTTCCCAGTTCCAAAACGGATGAACCGCGGCCGACATACCTGCAAAGTTTTTGAACAAGGAAATCCCCACGGAGTCCCCGTCGCGCCTCAAAATACTCGCGTGCGTTAGCACGATTCAAATAGTGGGACTTCGAGCCTTCCGAATTCATCGAGTCCTTTTCTTCTTGGGTCTCTTTTTTGTAGGCCTCGGGACATTCGCGCGTGCCTCGAGGATGTTTTGACAATGATTTGCGGCAGATTCAAGCAGGCCCAGCTCGCGGATGTCTTCATTATTCTCTGCAAGCGCCTGCAGTTTTGGGATCAGGGATTCAGAGTAGTCGGCGATCACATAGAGCGCGTAAGGAACAAGCGCGTTCTTTGGCTCGCGGTCATAAACGTCTTCCAGTTTGTCTATGGCCTCGTTTAGGATCTTCTCAATATCAGAAAGAAGCTGTACTTTGGTTCCTTCCGGTAGCGGCCCCCACTTGTCATCGTCTTTTTCTATTCTCTTTAGCTGTTCTTCCGTGAGTTTTTCTTTGCCTTCGATCACCCAAAGCCTGCGTTCGATCGCTTTTACGAAGATTTCCATTCGTTTGTCTACTTCCTGAACATCACGCACCAATTCGATCTCTTCGTCAGTTAGATGGTCGCGTCGCTGAGCTTGGACCATAGAGGAAGCGGTAAAAACCACCACTGTAATCAAAGCGAATAGAATAAGTCTTTTCATAAAACAACTAGAGGCGGCCGTCAGGGATTACAGTGTCTCCAAAGAAAGTGTCGATTGATTTTTCCCGTACCTCGCGAGTGGTCTTGATCAACTCCGAAACATGGTAGCCGTGACTAAAGGGGAGTTCGCGTCTGATGAGTTCGAGCTTTCGAATATAAATTCGAAGCGCCTTCTCAAACCGTTTATATTCCTTCGCGGTACTCTTTTTATAACTATTGTAATCCAGGTGTTTTTCGGTCTTGAGCATCAATGCGCGGAATGGTCCCAATTGGGCCAAAGATTCGTCAAAGTCCTGCTTATCAGCTGCGGTGGCAGATTGGAGGAGCCTCGATTCCATGAACTCAAGGGCGAGTTTGGTTCTGCCTTTGGTGGATCTTTGCATCTCGAGGGAATCTGATTCTTCTTCCGAGACTTCAGATAGCGGCGGCGGTACGACGCCTTCGGGAAGCTCTTCCTGTGCAAATCCAGCCTGGAAGGCAAGTACAAAGAGCATCAAGAACATTATCGGCTGTAACCTGCGGGCACCCGCACCGAAACCGGCAAACAATCCTCTCCTGCGATTCTGCTTCATGGGCACCTCCTTATTTCTTTCCTTCGCCCCGGTCGATTTGTTTTTGTAGAGTCGGCATTCTAAGCCTAACACGACTGATCTCAGCGGCATACGACTTCTCGTCGGCAAGCCTCAGAAACTGCTGATAGTTAGCCATCGCATCAAGATACTCCTTCAAATTGTCGTGGGTGATAGCAAGAAAAAAGTAGGCAGCCGGCAGTTTCGGCTGTGTCTTCGTTATCCACACATACTCGTTTTTTGCTGCTTCGAAGTTTTGGATCTTAAAATATGCGGTACCCAGGTTGGCCCTAACTGTGTGGTTATTAGGAAAACGGGCCTTTATCTGTTCAAGGAGCTTTATTGCCTGCCCAAATCTGTTTAGCTGGACGAGGGCCGCGCCAAAACCGATTGCATGGGATACCTCATTAGGTTCTGACTTGTAGGCACGTTCACAATACTTCAGTGCTTTTAGAGGCTCGTTGATCCGAAATCCTGAACAGAGGGCCCCGAGAATCTCCGTATTCTCAGGATCCTCCTTAAGGGTGAGCTCAAGCTCTTTGGCATTTATCTTTCCAGCCGTCTTTATCGTCGCAGTAAGTTTGTCTATTTCAGCCGATGGTCCCTCTACCGAAGCGAGGACTTCAAGAGCTTCGTTTTTCTTACCGGACATTGCAAGACTCCTCGCCAGCAAAGTCTTGGCGACCGTATTTTCAGCCTGGCGGGAAACCATCTTGCGCGAAAGCTGAACAGCGACGGTGTAATCCCCTTGCGAAAGGGCAAGTTCGACTTCTTCTACCAGCGCTCTGCGGTTTTCCGGTTCAAGACGCAAAGCACGCTCAATACTGGATCGGGCTTCCTTGAACTTCCCAAGCCCTCGCTCAACTGCACCGCGGCAAGCCCATATTGAAGCCGGCACTTTCGATTTGGAACTCAGATAGACAAGTCGTGAGTAAAGATCGTTCAATTTGGCTCCCTTGAAACCAGAGCTTATGTAGAGGTCAGTCAGCGCTACGTAAGCGGGGAAGTTCAAGGCATTCAACCGAATTGCCTTTCCCAAGACTTCTTCGGCCTCCACCAGTTTTCCATTTCTCAAAAGAACAGAACCAAGTCCGGCGAGCGCGAGTGTCCAGTCCTGTCTGAACTGAACGGCTTTTCTTAATGAGTCCTCGGCCTTCGAGAACTGCTTTCTGATTTGGTAGATGGTTGCCCGTTGGTATTCGGCCTCGGGAAACTCGGGGAGAATTGATATCGCTTTTCCATAGAGTTCCAATGCTTTGTCCAATTCACCTGACTCGTGTGCTTGCTGCGCCTCCATGAAAATCTTGACCGGATCTCCTGTAGCAACAGTTGGTGTCGGCTCAGCAAGACCTTCCTGTACAAATTCTTCCCCTTCATCTTCTTGCGCTAACACAGCGCCGGGCGCAATCATGAGCGAGAGCAACAAAAATGAAAAGGTAAGGAATGCCAACCGGGACGTTGCTTGCAATTGTGACAGGTTAAAACTCATTCCGGATCAAAATGCGGGGCTGTTTGGTGGAATGTTAGAATCTTAACATGCCAACTGTTTGCGCGACAATCGATTTACCGCAATCGCGACTCGTGTACCAGGATCGATTCCTTGCCTTTTGCTAAGTCCCTGTATTTCCTATAATCAAATTTCTCTTAAAGCAAAATGCAAGTCAGGACCGTGGATGAATAAAGAAGTAAAACTCGAGAATTGGATGCAGCGACAGGACGGAGTGTTGGTCGCCTATTCCGGTGGCGTTGACAGTGCGTATCTTGCCTATATCGGCACGAGAGTTCTTGGAAGGCGATGTGTGGCGGTGACGGGCGTATCTCCATCGGTCGGCGATCATCAATTAGAGGTCGCAAAAAAAGTTGCGTTTCGAAGTGGCTTTAATCACCGTCTTGTAGAAACTTTCGAAATTGATTCAGCCGCATATGTGCAAAACACTGGAGACCGTTGCTTCCACTGCAAGTCGGAGCTTTATAAAAGATTGCTGGAGATCGGAGACAAAGACTATAAAGGGTTCAGACTGGTGGACGGAACCAATGCTGACGACCTGAGCGATTTTCGCCCTGGAAGGAAAGCAGCTAGTGATTTGGGCGTCGTGAGTCCGCTGGCCGAGTTCGGATTCACAAAGCAGGAAATTAGGGAGCGTAGCCGACTCGCCGGATTGGAAACCTGGGATAAGCCTGCGAGTCCCTGTCTTGCATCGAGGATCGCCGACGGCGTTCCTGTTACAATCGTCGGCTTGGGAACAGTAGAAAAAGGGGAAGCGATCTTGCGAAGATATGGGTTTGATGAATTTCGATTCAGGATCCTAGGGGAAGTGGCACGGGTGGAGATTTCGCCGCGTGAAATGTCGGCTGCGGATTTTGATTCAAGGCTGGGAAAAGCTTCCGAAGAGTTGGAAAGTCTAGGAGTCGGAAAGATCTTTCTCAATTTGGATGGATTTAAGAGTGGATCCTTAAATGACCCCGAATCAAAAGTTCGTGAAAGAATGCTGGTCGGCTAGTCGCGGCTCTCTGATGTTTGCTCAACTCTTGTTTTTCAGTCTAAACCCTTAAAATGCTTGCTTATAAAATGGAAATATCACCCTAATTTGTTAGTCGTGGTCAGGGTGACCGAAAAATGACGATTCGGATCCAATTTTTTGACACCTAAATCGGTGTTTTCACTGCGGATTTCAAATCGACTAAATTTTTTATTTCTCTTAGTTTAATGGCGATTTAGGCTTGCTTTTCGGCATGATCTAAAGTATCTTCGTTTAGGTGGATAATTCGAGAAGTCCAGCGTTTTCATTGACTTTTCGAATAGCGTCCAATATAAAGTTGGTTAAAGACCGACAGAGACATATCTAAACCGTTGAGATTTGCTCGTTTTGAACCTTTCAATAAATCTCTTCGGTCTGTGGCAATTACTACGTAGCATCTTAGGAATGGTTATGTTAAGATTCCGTCCTTAGAAGAGCTACTTTAAATTTTGAATTATTTATTTCGGCGGAGGAATGTGATGAAACTCGCTTATCGAGCGTTTTTACTTACGCTTACGATCATGGCACTGATGCTTTCGGTGTCTGCTCAGACATTGAGGCCGGAGAAGGATCCGAGAAACATAGCGCCTACAGTTGGTACTGGCGGCCCTGTTGGTGGTCCTACCGGTTTGTTTACTGTTTACGATGGTCAGACGTTGCGTAAGGGTGAATGGACGTTTGGAGTTGCTTACAGCAACTTCGACCGTGACCCAGGAAATGTTGACCTAACGGAAGTCCCTCTCAACTTTCAGATTGGCTTGAATGACTACATTGAGCTTTTCTTTAACACTGATGCTTTCCGTGGAATCAAGGTAAATCAACCTCGCCATTTGTCGAGCATGTATCTACCGGATGCGGTTTTTAGCAACCTGCCGGCAATCATTCTTGCGCCAAACGGTTTGTTGAACAACCAATATGCAGGTCAGGCGATTTACCGTCCGATTGGAAACCAGCCCACTGTGCTCTATCCGTATACAGGTGGCTCAGCGGGAACATTCGGATATCCGGGTAACCAATCAGGTAATCCGACGCTTGGTCCTCCGACTGGCGGTGGAGAGGCAAGTCTCTTTCCGGGTGTGGGTTCGACCTACGGAAGTATTCTTCCGGGTGTCGTTCTTCAAACTGCGGCTATCCCAGTAGGCGGGAACTGCCCGTTCCCAACCAGCTGTACGGTTCCGACCGTCTTCACGGTAGCTCCGTCATATCTTAATGACGCTCCGTTCATTGGTCAGGGATACGGCGAATCAGATTTCAACACGATGTCTGTAGGAGCAAAGATTCGCTTTACCGGTCCTAACAACCCGGTTGGCGTTGGTCTCATTCCGTTCTACAGGTTCTATACGAACAATGCTTCGAGCTTGAGCGGCTTCGCTGAATTGCAGCAAGGTGCATCGCCCGGAAGCAAAAACGGTGATATCGGTTTGATCGCTTTTGGAGACGCAAGAGTTAGAAAGTGGCTCAATATCTCCGCCAACGTTGGGTTCATCTATAACGGTGACGTTGAAGCTAACGGGGCGACCCTTCTTGATCGTGGTAACGAATTGCTTGCAGCATTTGCAGTTGACTTCCCGGTTAACAAGCACTTCCAGCCGATCCTTGAGTTCCGCTCGCAGCAATTTGTGGGTGGCAGGACGCCGAATGCATTTGAAAATAATCCTTTGGATGTTATCGCCGGCGCCCGAGTGTTCCCGTACCGTTGGATGAGCCTTGGTGCCGCATACAGGTATCACGCGAATTCGCAGGACAGGGGCTCGATTGAAGACTCGGTTTTCGAGAACTTCGTGACGATTCCATGTACTCCCGGCGTTGGCGGTGCCATCACTGGCGGTAATGGCTGTCAGCCGAGAGTGATCAGGACGTCAACCGAAGGAAGAATCCCTGGATTCACGCCATCTACTGATCCGCACGGATTTATTGCTTCTTTCTCGATTGGACGCCGAAACGAGCGTGCGAGAGAGATCCTCAATAAGCCGGCTACGATCAATTCGGTGGATCTGAGCAGGACAGAAGTTACCAAGCCTTGTAAGCCAGGTTTCAGGCCGAAAGAAGGCGAGACTTGCAGCGACGACCAAACTGTTAACGTCAGGACCTCCGCGAGCGATCCGGAAGGCGACGTTCTTACCTACAACTACACTGTTTCCGGCGGACGAATTGTTGGCCAGGGTGCAAATGTTTCGTGGGATTTGAGCGGTGTTAATCCTGGTGAATATACATTGACAGCAGCAGTTGATGACGGTTGCGGCGTTTGTAGCGATCCGATGACCAAGACAGTTAAGGTTCGTGACTGCGATTGTGAGAAGGAATGCAACTGTAGCGAACTTACAGTTAGCGGCCCTGCAGCAGTTGTTCAGCCAGGAAGCACGATGACATTTACAGCAAATGTTACCGGTGGCGACCAGCAGAACCTGAACTTCAACTGGAGTGTTGATAAGGGATCGATCGTTAGCGGTCAGGGAACGCAGACAATTACTGTAGGCGGTACCGACGCGCTTGAAGGTCAGACAATCAGAGCGACTGTCGATATGACATCTGATTGTGAAGTTTGTAAGCGATCCGCATCTGATACAGGTGTAGTAGCTACCAAGCCTAAGCCTGTACTGATCGATGAATTCGGCAAGCTTGCGAACAACGATCTGAAGGCCCGTATCGATAACCTGTACATCAACCTGCAGTCAGATCCGACAGCAACGGGATATATCATCAACTACGGTCCGGCACGAGAAGTTGCCAGACGTGAGAAGGTGATTCGCGACCACATCGCGTTCCGTAGCCTCGATCCGGACAAGGTAGTACTTGTTAACGGCGGTGTCGAAGATACAATCAGGACGAGAGTCTGGGTTGTACCGGCAGGTGCTGACTCTAGTACAATTAACGAATAGTTCTCATTGAGAATTAAATGGAATGCGGACCGCTTTCAGGCGGTCCGCTTTTTTGTGCGCTTTACAACTATCGACAGAATTTCATAAACTGATAAAAGTCCTTAACCGTAACCACGGGGCGAATAACGCTCCAAAGGATAAAATCGAAGTTCGCTACTAAGTTCTTAGGCAACAAAGCTTGGGGATTTCGTCATCCCATTGGGGGTTGTAGCTTAGTGTCCTACCTGACAATCAATTGGACGTTTCGTCAGCGTCAGCATTCTGGAATATCAATATGAATGGAATAGTTATTAAGAGTTCAATAAAGCTGTCGGCAATCTTGCTGGTTTCCATGGTTTTTCTTGCGGGATTTGTATCTGCGGAGAATAGTATTAAGAACTGGCAGGTTATTGGCCCGACCGGCGGGGATGTCCGCGAAATTGTGGTCGACCCTAAAAACAAAGACCATCTCTTTGTAAGCACGTTGGATGGGCAGGTTCATGCTTCATACGACGCTGGTGCAAGTTGGGTGCTGCTTGCCAATTTCCAAAGACCTCAGCTGATTCTAGATAGTTTGATCGTCGATCCGAGGGATTCTCAGATCATTTATACGGCGGGACACAGACATAAGCAGCCGGGGGGGTTCTTCAAAACTAAAGACGGCGGCAAATCGTGGCGCGAATCACCTGAATTGAAGGGCGAGGCTATTCACGCCATGGTTCAGGCGGGACAGGATCCGAACATGCTTCTCGTTGGAACCGTTACAGGTGTTTGGATTTCGCGTGACTCCGGGGATACCTGGACCAAGTTTACATCCAATACGGTTCCGCAGAAACTCGACGCCCTAGCGATTGACCCCGAAGACAAGAATACGATTTACGCCGGCACGTGGTGGCGCGCCTACAAGACTACTGATGGCGGCGCAAACTGGCGGCTGGTCAAGAAAGGGATGATCGACGATTCGGACGTATTTTCCATCGATATTAATCCCGAGGACCCGGATAAGATCATTGCCGCGGCCTGCAGCGGAATTTATCGTTCGATTAATAAGGGTGAGCAATGGAAGAAAGTCCAGGGCATTCCCTCGCAGTCCCGTCGAACCCGCGATATCCTGCATAATCCAGGTATGAAGGGGTTTGTATATGCCGGAACAACCGAAGGGCTGTGGATGTCCACGGACGGCGGTATCAGCTGGAGGTTACGGACCTCGAAGACTATTGAGATCAACTCGATCGCAGTTCATCCCGAACAGCCGAATCGTGTATTTATCGGCACGAATAACTACGGTGTGATGGTTTCGGAAGATGCAGGGCGGAGTTTCAAGCTTCGAAACGGCAACTTCAGCAGCCGGTTCACTTACAATATTATTCCCGACGTCGAGCGCCCCAACAGGCTTTATGCGACAACTATAAACACTGCCACGGGAGGCGGTTACATCTTTGTTAGTAATGACTTTGGAGTGACCTGGGTGAAGAGTGTCGGAAATTTGGACACGAACCGCACGATCGTTTATTCACTCGTTCAGGACAAGGCGGCTCCGAACAAGATATATCTCGCTACGAATTTTGGGATCATTAGGTCGATAGACCGCGGGATTACGTGGAAGCTTCTTAAAGGACCCAAGCCGAGGCGTGTGAAACGCGGAAGGCGTTGGAGAACGATCAAGCCTAAGCCTTTGCCCAACGGTGCGGTCAGAGCGATTACAAAAAAGGTAACCGTTTTGATTCCTACAAGTGACGGTAAAAACGGATATCTGGCGGGTTCCAGCAAAGGCCTCTACCGCTCGTATGATATCGACAAAGGTTGGGAAAAGCTTTCGTTTGGCGAAGGGTTGAACGATAATATCTTTGCCCTCCACGTTTCGCCTAAGATGCCGCAGATCATCTGGGCGGGTACCGCTACATCCGGCGTTGTTGTTTCGAATGACGGCGGGGCGACATGGACGAAGACTCCTGTTATACCCGATGGTGTTCCGGTAAGTTCGATCGCGTCTGATCCGACCAAACCCGAGAACTTGTTTGTTGGCACTACGCAGACCTTCTATTTAAGCCGCGATCTCGGAAAAACCTGGGTCAGGAGAGGAGGCAATCTTCCGATCGGAAACTTTACAAGTATCCTTATTGATCCTGAAAAGACTAACGAGATGTATATCTCCAGCTCGTACGACCGCGACGGAGGTATTTATTACTCGCAAGATAACGGATGGTCATGGAAGAGGGTGGATGTAAAAAGCCAGAAACTCGCGAGCCGTAGGGTCTGGAGCTTGAGTTTTAACCCGGATAACACAGGCGAGATTCTTGCCGGTACCCACTCATCCGGAATCTATAAGATCCCGCGGGAAGTTCCGGTGGCTAAAAAAGTCGACTCGCAGGCTACAAAAAGGAAGATGATCGTAAGAGATCTTTCTAACCAATAGTTCCGCACGAGAGAACATACGGGACGGCCTTTGGGCCGTCCTTTTTTGTTTGTAGATAACGGATCCGCGCTTCTATAATGTAGCGATGGATCAGAAATCAATTGGAAATCCCTCGGGCTTTCGTTTGGAAAAGATTGGATTCGAAGAAATGCCCGGGCAGTCTCCATTGTTTTTGGATTTTCTCGCCAAAGAATCAACACACTCTCGTAAATTCTGGCCCAATAAAAACAAACGCTTAGAGGAATTTTCCGAATCGGTCTTGGCACATTACAGGACCGACCGTGACGAATTGTGCGAAGCCCTATTCAAATTGAATAGGAGTTATGGCGCAGCCGAAAAAACGCTGCGAAATATTGATGTACTAAAAGACCAGGGAACCGTAGCTGTGGTGACCGGGCAACAGGCCGGATTGTTTTCAGGGCCGGCATATACGATTTACAAGGCCCTTTCCGCGGTTAGAATTGCCGAAGAATTGTCGAGCCAGGGAATAAAGGCTGTTCCGGTATTTTGGATCGCTTCTGAGGACCATGATTTTGAGGAAATAAGTTCCGCGACTTTCATCGATGCTGATAAAAAACCGTTTCGTGTCAGTGTTAGCCGCTTGGACGAGTATGAAGGTAAGGCAGTTGATTCTATCCCTTTGCCCTCGGATGTATCGAGTCTCATCAACGACTTGCGTTCCAGGATCAAACCGACGAACTGGACGGAAAACCTGCTTGCCAAACTGGAGGATGCGTTTCGTCCAGGACGGGGGATAGGAAAAGCGTTTGGTTGCCTGCTCGCGGATCTGCTCCGAGATTTTGGCATTATATTTGTCAATCCAATGGACCTTAAGATACGGAAACTTTCGCGTCCGGTTATGGTCGAGGCAGCCAAGCGGTCCCTTCAGATCGCGAAGAGTATTGGTGAGCGAAATAAGGAAATCGAAGCTGCCGGGTTTCACAGTCAGGTATTGGTTGGGGACGGGTTCTTCCCGATGTTCAGGTTTTCGAATGAAGGGAAACGGCTTGCATTGAAGGAATCGGCGGGCATGCTGGTTTCGAAAGACGGGTCATTTGAAGTTCCTAAAGATCAGTTTGTTAATGAGATAGAGCAAATGCCGGAAATCGCGAGTCCCAATGCTTTGTTGCGGCCGGTGGTCCAGGACTATGTTTTGCCGACCGTGTGCTATGTCGGTGGAGCCGCGGAGATCTCGTACTTCGCGCAAAACAGCGTCATATACGAGATATTGGGAAGGCCAGTTACCCCGATTCGCCATAGAAATGCGTTTACAGTGTTCGAATCGAGACATTCACGGACGTTAAAGGCATACGATATTGGCTTTGAATCACTTTCGAACGGCTATGCGGCGCTTTTGGAGGCCGTTACTGCGAGAAACATTGCCCCTGGCATGTTTAAGAGGTTTGAGTCGCTTCAGGAGTCTGTAAGCTCCGGTATGAAGGATTTGCAAGACGCCTTCGAAGGCACGGATCCGGGATTGGCGGAAAATGCACGCAAAAGACTCTCCAAAATGCTTTGGCATGTGGAGGCATTGAAAAGAAAGTACGTTCGGGCAGAGGCGGTACGGGATCAGGATCGCCGAAGGCGTATTGCCGATCTTTGCAGTAGTGGGTATCCTTTTGGGAGCCTTCAGGAGAGAACTCTGAGCTTTGTACACATGATCAACATTTTTGGTCCCGCTGCTCTGGATTCTGTCTATTTGGGTATCGACCCGGATGGCGATGAACACAAGGTACTATTCCTCTAAGTTATGAAATTAAAAGCGCTAATTGGCGATCTAGAAAGGGAAGTCGAGGTAATTGAAGAGGCCGGCGGCATCTCGGTTTTGATCGATGGAGAATCGAAGGATCTCGAGGTTTCCGAGCCAGAGAAAAGTACTTTTCTTTTCAAGACACCGAGTGGAGTGTTTGAGGCCTATGTTTTTAGAAACCCTGAAACGGGGGTATTTGATGTTTCTGTGAGCAACCGCTCTTTTGAAGTCGGGTTACAGGACCCGAAAAGGCTGCAAAGTGGTGCGGCAAGTTCAGGGAGTGCCGACGGCCTCGCGGAGATCAAGTCCGCAATGCCCGGCAAAGTCGTGAAGCTTCTCGTTGAGGAGGGGAATTCGGTCGCAGAAGGGGGCGGAGTCGTAATCGTTGAAGCCATGAAGATGCAGAACGAACTCAAATCGCCCAAGGAAGGCATCGTCAAAGAAATCCGGGTCGTCGAAGATGAACGGGTGGAGTCCGGCGCGGTGCTTGCGATTATCGAGTGATACCCTACAGTTAGTTTTTGTGAACAAGTGTCCGGTGCCCATGTTTGGGGACGCGTTTCATTTTAGAGCGGATGCTTTAGGTTCTATGAAACTTTCTTTCGATGTCCTTCATAGTAAGCCGCAAAACGACAGGTCTACCGTGGGGACAAGTTGAGGGCGAGTCCGTTACAAGAAGGTTCTCGATCATCCACTCCATCTTCTCCATCGTCAACTGCATATTGATCTTGACCGCTGCTTTGCATGCGAGCGTTGCAGCAATGTCGTCTTTAATGGACTGTTGTGCGTCTCCCCGTTTCGTCGGGTCGATCGTTTCCAGTATTTCTGATAACAGATTGCTCGCTTCTCCCGCCGGAAGATCAGACGGAACGGCTTTTATCGCAACCGTCCTGCCTGACATCTCAGAAACGCTAAATCCATAGGCTTCCAACTCCTCTTCAAGGAGATTGTAGACTTCTGCCTGGGCCGGAGTAAGGTCAATCGTTTCAGGGATTAACAGGTTCTGAGATTCGATTTCACGTTCCTGCTCGAGGCGCTTGAAATAGTCGAAAAGAATGCGTTCATGGGCTACATGCTGGTCAATAAGCAAGAGGCCCTCATCATCGGCCGCTATTATGAAACTGTTATGTAATTGACCGACCGCTCTGATTTTCTGCAAGTCTAGGTCGGCCGGCGAGACGTCCTCAGGTACCGAATACGCACTGTCTACAGGGGGTAAGACTCCGTACCCGGACGGCGGCGTTAAGGGTTCCGTGTCTGAGTCTTCGAAGTTTTCGTCAGGTGTTAACGAATCCGGCTTAAATGCCCCAGGCGTTAATGATTGTTCGGGCGGAATCGATTCCGTGGCATTACCCGGCATATAAGATGACGCCGTTGCACTCCTGGTCAGAGTTGGTTGATCAGGCAGTTTCTGACTGTCCTGCCCTGAGAGTTCGGATGGATCACTGCGGATTGGTTCACGGATGCCGATCCCTGAATTCGAAAGTGCCTGCCTTACCGCGGAGCCGATGACTTCCTTAACCGCTTCTGCGCGTCGGAACCTTACCTCGGTTTTTGACGGATGAACATTCACATCGACCTCTTCGGGCGGAAGTTCAAGAAACAGGAACGCTACCGGGTAGACGCCATGTGGAAGTACGGAGCGATAGCCTTCCGTCAGGCCCTTTGAAATGACCTTATCCTTAACAAACCTGCCGTTGATAAAGAAATACTGTGAATCTCGACTTGTCCTGCGTTCTCGAGGTGCAGAAACGAAACCGTGGACCCTCAAAAAGCTCTCCGGTCCCGAATCGACCGGAACCAGGCTCTCGATCATTTCACCGCCAAAAATCTGGTAAGCGCGTTCCTTGAGGGATCTCGCCGGCGCAAGCCGAAGGGTTTCACGCCCATTGTTTTTAAGAGAAAAAGCTATCTCAGGATTTGCCAATGCGTAATGCGTAACGATAGCCGTAATATGGTAATTCTCCGTTGGCTGACTCCTCAGGAACTTACGCCGCGCCGGGGTGTTGAAGAAGAGATCTTTAACCGTGATCGTGGTGCCGGTTGGACGCGCTGCGGTTTCTGTTCTTACCTCTCCGGGAGTGGCGAGGACCCTTACCGCGAGTTCTTCAGTCTCGGATTTCGTAAGCATCTCGGTTTTCGAAACTGCTGCGATTGACGCAAGCGCTTCGCCGCGGAATCCGAGTGTCTCGATTGACTCGAGGTCATTCAAATCGTTTAGTTTTGAAGTCGCGTGTCTCTTGAAGGCAAGTTCTGACTCTCGCGAGGATATCCCGATACCGTCGTCGCTGATCTTCATCAGCCTTCTTCCGCCGAGTTCTGTCTCGATGGAGATCTTTTTCGCCCCCGCATCGAGAGAGTTTTCAAGCAATTCTTTTATCACCGAAGCCGGACGCTCGACGACCTCTCCGGCTGCAATTTGATTTGCGAGGTGTTGCGGTAAGACTCTGATTTCAGACATAGGATTGCAATCAGTTTCGCATAGCAAATGAAAAACAAAAAACGGGCACTTGCCGCACCCGCTTTTCCATTGATACTTATCGTCTTAGCTAAGCGCTAGTTGAATCGCTCTTTTTACCCGGCTGAGGAGTAATCCTCAGGTAAGGCTTTACTTTCTTGAAGCCAGCCGGAAATTTGGCCGTTGCCTCCTCGTCAGAAAGAGTAGGCACGATAATGCAGTCGTCGCCGTCCTTCCAGTTTACAGGCGTCGCAAGGCTATGTTCTGCAGTAAGTTGCAACGAATCAATTACCCGTAGGATCTCATCAAAATTTCTACCTGTGCTGGCCGGATAGGTAATGGTAAGTTTTATTTTCTTATCCGGGCCGATTACAAATACCGACCTGACGGTAAAGGTGTCATCAGCGTTCGGATGGATCATGTCATACAAGTCCGAAACCGTTCTGTCTTCGTCCGCGATCACAGGAAAATTCAAAGCCGTGCCCTGAGTCTCCTCAATATCTTTCGCCCAACCGTGATGGGAATCCAGAGGATCAACGCTAAGTCCGATGACCTTGACATTCCGTTTATCGAATTCAGGTTTAAGTCGCGCTGTGTAACCGAGTTCAGTTGTACAAACGGGTGTATAGTCCTTGGGGTGCGAAAAAAGAACGCCCCAGCTGTCACCCAACCATTCATGAAAACTAATCGTTCCATCGGTCGTTGCTGCCGTGAAATCAGGTGCCGTATCTCCTAGTCTTATCGTCATTTCATTACTCCTTTCGTGATTTGTGCAATGTTGATGGTTTCCCTCAACTAATACGCGGACCCTTAAGTGATGCCGTGAACCGCCATTCTACACCCTCAATCGACTGATCGGTAAGAAATTCAAGAATGACTAACTCTGATCAGCGGGTTCGACATGCTCCGGCTTGATTCTAAGCATATGAATTTTCTTTGCGTCAGCTCGAATAACTTCGACCTCCAGACCGCGGATGCTAAGTTTCTCGCCTTTTTTGGGTACGTAGCCCGCTTCACTCGTGACCAAGCCCGCAATTGTTGTGAAATCGTCATCTTCGATTTCGAAATTGAAATGACGTTCGATTTTTCCAATCTCGGTCGAGCCTAGCGTCTTCCAATATCCCTCACTGTCTTCAGCGATCTCAACCACTAGTTCTTCCTGATCTTCGTCTTCAATTTCTCCGACTATTTCCTCCAGGATGTCTTCAACAGTGACAAGTCCGGCAACCCCGCCATACTCGTCGATCACGATGCTGATCTGAACGTGGCTCTTTTGCATGCTCTCCAGCAATTCAGACACCGCTTTTGTTTCCGGGACAAAATAGGCGGTTCTCAAAAGCGGCTTAATTGGTTCGTCTTCTTTTCCTTCAGCCCATGCATTCAGAATATCCCGAACGTAGATCACACCTTCGATATTGTCGATGTTTTCACGGTATACGGGTAATCGCGAGTATTTCTCACCAATCATCAGGTCGCGTACCTCTGTCACCGTGGCGTCGATTTCGATACCGCAGATTTCCGTCCTGGGAGTCATGATCTCATCGACTTCAGTATCGGTGAACTCGATCATCTTCTCGATCATTTCCCGCTCTTCTTCCTCGATGATTCCCTCGGCCTCACCAACTTCGATCAGCGCCTGAATATCGTCCGAATCATCATCGTCGGTCTTGTCCTCATCTGAATCGGGAACAAACGAGGTGTCCCCATTTTGAGTGGCTCGACCCCGGAACGAGGGCTCAAGCGGGTCTGCTAAAAACGGAAGCACAACATAAATCGGTCTGACGAGAGGCAGCATCAATAAAAGCCTGCCTTCCGGATTCGACCAGGTGATAAGACGCGGTAGGACTTGCCTGAATACAACCGACAAAGCCAGGCCGATACCCAGGGAATAGAAAAGCATCTGCCGAGGAGAATCCGTGAATCGATACACGACGAGTACCACGATTACCGAAAAAACTATCAGCAGGATTTGAATGGCAGAGGATAGTGTAAACCGAAAACGCGGCCTGTTTTCCGAGACCTCACGAAGGAATTCCAGGGTACCCTTCTTCCGGTTTCCTGAAACCTCCGTAAACAGCCTCCTCAGGCTCACGTCGCTAAGCTGAGAAAACGCCATATCGACTGATGCCAAGAGAGTGAGGAGGATCAACAGTACAGTAGCGATGATTATTTCGATTCCCATATTTTGCCCATTACAGGGCACTTCGACCCCTTATTTCGACGCGGCCGCCTTTCCGTTCAACATTCCAGCCGCCGTGTTTCCAATGAACCACTTCAACTTTCCTTGTTTGGGTCTTATACATTGAGCAGGAAATTTGGGGCAATTCTCTTCCCCTTGCAGCACTTCCGCAAGGGCAGCAGCCTTTTCCTCGCCGGTGACGACAAAGTAAATGTTCTTAGCATTATTGATTACGGGATATGTAAGCGTCAGGCGGTAGGCATCGAATTTTTCAACCCTGTTTGCGACGGCGATCCGTTGTTCCTCGGATAGGGCATCTGTAAACGGGAAAAGCGAAGCAGTGTGCCCGTCATCTCCCATACCGAGAAACATGAAATCAAAGACCGGGAACTCACCCGGGCCCAGATCGAAGTATCGCTTGATGATCTTCTCATAGTTCACAGCAACTTCAGACACCTCTATGATCTCGGTCTGCCATCTGAAGATCTGGCTCTTTTCGATTCCAAGCGGCTTAAAAAGGAGCTCATTGGTCAGACGAAAGTTACTTCGTTCCGACATCGGCGAGACGTCCCGCTCGTCACCGAGAAAGAAATCAATGCGCGTCCAGTCAATCGAAGTTTTGTATTCTTCAGAAGTAAACAGCTTGTAAAGAGAGCTTGGAGTCTGCCCCCCGGCAAGTGCAACCGCAATCCTCTCTTTTCTCTTTAATGCGGTCTTTACAGTTCTCGCAAAAACCTTCACAAGTTCCTGAAATAATTTGGTTTCCGGATAAATTTTTGTTTGCATTTCTCACTCTGACCAAGGTGTGATTACCAAAAATCCCCTCAGTCTATGTCATTTTTCCAACTTCTTTGGTCGTTCGCCAACAGCTCGTCGGCCTCTGCCGGCCCCCAACTTCCGGCTTCGTAATTGGGAAAGGCACGTGCAGGAATAGCGTTCCAAACGTCTAATATCGGTGAGACGATTCTCCAGCTCGACTCGACCATGTCGGCTCTTTGAAAAAGGGTCGCATCGCCCAACATACAGTCAAATAGAAGTCTCTCGTATCCCGTTGAAATTGTCTCTCCGAAATGATCGGAGTAGTCAAAATCCATGTCTACCGGACCCGTTTGTACAACCGGTCCCGGTATCTTCGCACCAAAATGAAGCGTAATGCCTTCATCCGGTTGAATATGCAGGACAATCCTGTTTCTTCTCAGGTGTTGGACATTCGTATCCTGGAACAGCATGAACGGTGCTTTCTTAAACTGTATCATGATTGAGGTGTGCTTTCGCGGCATTCTTTTGCCGGTTCTTACGTAAAACGGCACACCCGCCCATCGCCAGTTGTCGATTGTGAGTTTCAGTGCTGCATAGGTCTCAGTGTCCGAAGTCTCATCTACATCCTCAATCTCTCGATAAGCGCGAACATTCTCACCGTCAATAATTCCTTTTCCGTACTGACCTCGAACCGTTTCTTCCAATACGTTCTCCGGACTGAAAGGCTTTACGGCGCGCAGAATCTTCGCCTGCTCATTGCGGACAGCATCTGCTTCGAAGGATACGGGGGGTTCCATCGCAGTCAGGGTCACGAGTTGGAAAATGTGATTCGGAACCATGTCACGAAGTGCGCCCGCACGGTTGTAATAGCCGCCGCGGGTACCGACACCCAAATCTTCCGCCACCGTAATCTGTACATGATCGACGTAGTTTCGGTTCCAGATAGGTTCAAAGATACTGTTTCCAAACCGAAATACGAGTATGTTCTGGACGGTTTCCTTGCCGAGATAGTGATCAATTCGGTAGATTTGGCGCTCATCGAGCAAATCCAACAACTCCGAGTTTAGTTGCTTGGCAGACTCGAGATCGCGGCCGAAGGGTTTTTCAAAAATGAATCTTCGCCAGTAACCCTCTTCTTCCGTGCCAAGTCCTCTCTTGACGACCTTGGCCGCGACGTTCGAAAAGAGAAACGGCGGAATCGCCATGTAGAAAAAGATGTTCTTGGGTATCGAGTGAGTTTCTGCCGTTTCCTCGAGTAGGGACTTCAAATCTGAGAACAGTGCCTTGTCATCATCAAAATCGCCGCCCGTGTAAGAAGTGCGCTCCTCAAACCAATCGATAATCTCCGATTCCGTATTCTTACCTACGAATCCCTTGAGATCCTTAATGATCTGGCTTTTGAACTCTTCTGAGGACAATTCCTGCCGTCCAACACCAATGATCGCGAATTTGTCAGGTATAAACCCATCTTTTCTGAGGTAATATAACGCGGGAAAGAGTTTCCTTTTAGTAAGGTCGCCGGTCGCGCCGAAGATCACCATTATGCACGGGTCAGACTGTTTTTGATTTGTTGAATCCATAATCGATCCGTGTCGCTAATAATTGATTTCCAACACTTTTCTTAACTCGATTTCCCGACGATCCATCTCACCTTCGTCGGTGTCATGATCATATCCGCACAGGTGCAGTATGCCGTGAAGAATCAGCTGGCGAAGCTCGTCCATTACATCAAGATCATTTTCGATCGCCTGTCTCTGAGCCTGAGGAACCGAAATTACGATATCCCCCAACGTTTCCGGTGCTTCAAACGCTTCTTCGAGGTACCGGAAAGAAAGCACGTCGGTTGTCGTTTCCATCTGCCTGAACTCCGTGTTCAGGCGTTTCATTTCCTCATCATCGACCAATGCGATCACGGGCAGCCTGTTTTTCGCTTCCACTGTGTTGCGGACAGCCATGTCAGCAAATAAAGAGAGTTCATTCTCGTTTAAATCGATTTTTCTTTGTCGGTTGACTATGTCCGCCATTACCGTCCGCTGCAGCTTTTATTCCTCAGGTCGCTTTTCGGTTTTGTTCTCGTAGGCCTTCACTATCATCTGCACCAACTTGTGGCGTACAACATCGGTTTCATCGAAATAGACGAATTCAATTCCATCCAGATCCTTAAGAATGCTCTGAACCTGTACGAGTCCGCTTCGCTGACCTCTCGGAAGGTCGATCTGGGTCTTGTCGCCGGTTACGACCGCTTTGGATCCGAAGCCAATTCGCGTCAGAAACATCTTCATTTGCTCGCTAGTCGTATTCTGGGCTTCGTCCAGAATAATAAAAGCGTCTGCAAGCGTCCTGCCACGCATAAACGCGAGCGGGGCTATTTCGATTATTCGCTTCTCGAGGAGTTTTGTTACCCGTTCAGTATCGACAAGGTCGAACAGGGCGTCATAGAGAGGCCTCAAATAGGGGTCTACTTTGTCCTGAAGATCGCCCGGCAGAAACCCGAGCCGTTCACCAGCCTCAACAGCCGGGCGCGTCAGTATTATCCGCGAGACCTGTTTCTGGAAGAGAGCGTGGACTGCCAGCGCAACCGCCAGGAAGCTTTTTCCTGTTCCCGCCGGTCCAATGCCGAATACAAGATCATTGTCATGGATCGCCTCGATATACTTCCTCTGATTTACGGATTTAGGCGCTACTTGTTTCTTACCCGATGGATTGAACCTGGCTTTGGTGAAGTAGTCTTTAAGCGAATATGCCCTGTCTTCCGAGATCTGTTTGAAAGCGCTCCTGAGCTCTTTGTCCGTAAAGCTGTTTCCGTCGTTAAAAAGAACCGCAAAGTCCGCAAGTATTGCTTTTACGGTTGCGACGTCTTCCGGTGCGCCGTCCACGGTCAGATCCTGTCCACGCGCATTGACCCTGACAGCCAGAATCGACTCCAGGTACTTAATATTCGCGTCGTGTACTCCAAAAAGCGTTTCCAGGGCGCGGGGCGGCAACTCTATACGATTCGTCTGACTCAAATTATTGATCTATTTCCCTTTGAAAAAATGAATGTCATAACGCTACTAAATGGGCAATTTGGTGTCAACGAAAATAAGTTTCTGCGCAGATTGCCCAAAATGGTGCCGCAATTTTGGGTTCCTTAAAATAGTACGTAAAAACGAGTGAAAACGCTCGTCTGGGCCTGTTGGAATATGGCCTCTCTGCCTTTGCCTTTTCAAACCTAAGTTGATATTCTCATTCCTTTGTTAAGACACTGAATTTTTAAGGAGCAGATCAAATAAATGGCTAATGAAGGAGCTCAGCAGGTCGGGAGAGTAGTACAGATCATCGGCCCTGTTGTGGACGTTGAATTTTCAGATCACTACTTGCCGCCGATTCACCAGTCTCTTCGTATAACCTCGGAGGGTTTTGACTCCGATGAAACCATCGATGTGGTTGCGGAAGTGCAGCAGCACCTCGGTGAGGGACGAGTTAGGGCGGTTTCGATGCTTCCGACGGACGGAATGGTTCGCGGGATGAAAGTTATCGACACTGGCGGACCGATTACGGTCCCGGTCGGTCCGGCGACGCTTGGACGCGTGATGAATGTAATCGGGGACCCGGCGGATGAGCTTGGGCCCGTTGAATCCGAAACGCGCTCACCGATTCACGCGCATGCACCGGCGTTTGAGGACCAGTCGACCGAACTCGAGATGTTCGAGACGGGTATCAAGGTTATAGACCTCGTTCAGCCCTTTCTGCGCGGTGGTAAGATCGGACTCTTCGGTGGTGCGGGTGTTGGTAAGACCGTACTCATCATGGAGTTGATCAACAACGTAGCTAAGGAGCGTGATGGATATTCTGTGTTTGCCGGAGTTGGCGAGCGTACACGTGAAGGAAACGACCTGCTTAGAGAGATGGTCGAATCGGAAGTTATTCAATACGGAAAAGAATTCAATGATGATTTTAAAAAGAATCATTCGTTTGACCTTTCCAAAGTGGATAAGAACACGATTAAGGAGTCCAAGGTTGCGCTTGTTTACGGTCAGATGACAGAGCCTCCGGGTGCCAGACTCCGTGTTGCCCTTTCGGGACTTACGGTTGCAGAGCATTTCCGTGATCAGGGTAACGACGTACTCTTCTTTGTTGATAACATTTTTAGGTTTACGCAAGCCGGCTCCGAGGTATCTGCTCTGCTTGGTCGTATGCCTTCCGCTGTTGGATATCAGCCCAACCTTGCGTCTGAAATGGGCGAGATGCAAGAGCGCATCACGTCTACGAAGACCGGTGCTATTACTTCGATTCAAGCGGTTTACGTGCCTGCGGATGACTATACAGATCCGGCGCCGGCGACGACGTTTGCTCACCTCGATGCGGTTTCGGCACTTTCGAGACAGATTGTTGAGTTGGGGATTTACCCCGCTATCGATCCTCTGACTTCAAACTCACGTATTCTTGATCCGCAAATTGTGGGTGAGGAGCATTACAATACGGCGACAGAAGTTAAACAGATCCTGCAGCGTTATAAAGATCTTCAGGATATCATTGCGATTCTCGGTCTTGACGAGCTGAGCGAGGAAGACAAGCTTACGGTATCGAGAGCACGGAAGGTTCAACGCTTCTTCTCGCAGCCGTTCTTTGTAGCCGAGCAGTTCACAGGACTCGCCGGACGTTATGTGAAGATCGAAGACACGATTAAGGGATTCAGGGAGATCATCGAAGGAAAGTGTGATGACATGCCCGAGCAGGCTTTCTACATGGTCGGAACGATCGAGGAAGCTCGTGAGAAAGCCAAGAACATGGCTGCTAGTGCCTAATGGTATTTGATCGGGCAGTCAGCTTTAGACCTGACCGCCCGGTATGTTTATCAAAATTATGATTGATCTTCAGATTGTTACACCGGAAAAAATGGTCGTCGATTTGCAGGCGGATTCGGTGACTGTGCCCACCGCAAAAGGCGAGATCGGCATACTTCCAAGTCACGCTCCCTTGATTTCCAGCCTTCGCGCCGGGGTCCTTTCGTATAAAGCGGGCGGAAGCTCAGAAGAAATGGTCGTCTCGGGCGGATTCGTCGAAGTGAGCGGCAACAAAGTTTCGATTCTCGCGGACGTTGCTGAAAATAAAGACGAGATTGACGTTGAGAGCGCGAAAGCAGAAAAGAAAGAAGCCGGAAAGCTTCTTGGTTCCTGGAAAGGTACTGAAGAAGAGTTTGAGCTCGAAGTTGAGCGTTTGGAAAAGGCTCAGGCCAGGCTCGCGTTGGCCAGCAAGAATTGAACTTGAGCAAGAAACTGCCTTTTGTTGACTGAGCTTCTATTGTCAAAAGAGTATTGAGTTGAAAGAGCGGACATTTACCCGCTCTTTTTTTTTGTTAATTTACGGGTTTGAGCACATTACCGCTTTGAAGACATTCCGGCGGGGCAGAGCTATGTTCTCCAGGTGATTTCGCGCCGCTATAGTTTCGACAACCCGAGCATTCTTGTAAAACTCGATAACAGTGTATTTAACCTGAATTTCATCGCTGTGAGTCCGAATACAAAGAGCGGTGCGGGGACTCCGTTAGCAAGCAATAAATGAAGGGGTTCGAAGATGAACTAGGTACGTTTTGATTTTGATTGGAGGGGCGCATTTGTCGCCCCTTTTTTTGTTTTATTTATAGTGGAATAATCTCTCAATGAACTATTCAGAAGTTGTTTCCGATCTCGACCGCCAAAGGATCGATCGTGCATTGAATGAAATCACGAAGTACGCAGACGCATTTCAGCGAAAGCTTGCACGTTTCATAAGCCGGACCGAACTGGTGGTGTTCGTCGGGCCGGTTTCAGTAGTGCATGGGTCGGGGAGTGTTCAGTTGATTGAGCCTGAAGGCGCTCGGAGAGCATTGAAATCCGGGATTTTGACTTTGTCCGATGCTTCTCGGTTTGTAAGATTGAACATCGCTCGCGAAACGATCGATACCGGCGGCCAGAGAGGGATTGAAGGTACTCTTGTTCACGAGGGAAAACACGCGATGGATTTCGCCAAGCTGCTTGCTTCGGCTTCTGAAGGAAATCCCGACCGGTTTTTCAACCCGAATGCGTTTCAAAAAGAGTATTCTGCACATCTTACTTCCGCCTTCTACCTTATGCGCCGCGGCGGAGAGTACACGAGGGAGGGGCTCTCTCTGGGTCTGCTGAAAGAGACCGATGGTCATATTAGCGTCGACCCGATTGGAATACGACGCCGTTTGAAGCGGAACTATCGGCTTTCACCTGAGAATCCGGGAGCGTTGCTGGACACGGTTGCGAACCCCCGGATCGTGCCGGCGATTCGCTGATTCAGCCTCATTTTGATGTGATAGAATCCTCGATCATGAAACTAAAAATCGATACCTCACTGATCGAATTAGCGGAACATGGAATAGCGGGTCTCTCGAAATCCATGTCCCGAAAGTTAGCCAAGGCTGTCGCCTCATTCTCACAAAAAACTGAAATCGAATCAGCCACTGTAGAAGACCTTCTCGGTTATTACCCTATGCGTTGGGAAGACCGCTCGAACATGATGCCCATTGACCAAATCGAGGAGGGCGAGTCGGCGGCGGTTGAGCTATACACCAGGGTCTCAGGTGGGTTTCAGGTAGGAAAACGTAGGCCAAGAGGTTCTCCTCCGCTTTTTATTTTCGAAATTACTGCCGCAGACAGGGATCGCAAACAGAAGCCTGTCGTGGTTTGGTGGTTTGTTTCAGGCAAAGCGGCACGAAGAATAATTGAATACTGGCGGGATCAGTTTAAGCCTGGTACGAGGTTTGTTGCCTATGGCGAGTGGAATTGGGATTCACGGAGGAATGCGTTTGCGCTAAACCTCAAGAAGCCTGATGAACTTGAGATTCTGCCGCCTCACCCAGAAGAAGACGTTGAGGATGAAGAAGAATCCTCAGCAGACGAGTTTTCGGCGGTCCATGTGGGACGCCGCGTGCCGGTTCACAGAAAGCTCGGAGATTTTCAGGCAAAACGGATTAGGGAAATTGTTTTTGCTGTCCTGGAGAATCTTGATGCAGATTCGGTAGCCGATACTCTTCCCAAAGAAATAAGGACTCGTCTGAAGCTCTCCGATCGTGAGCGGGCGATGCGGGAAATTCACTTTCCTCCGGACAATTCGAGTTTGGAAGAATACGCAGCAGCAAGAAGCGAGGCCCACAGGCGTTTGATCTTCGAGGAGTTCTTCTGGCTGGCGTTTGCGCTTCGATACAAGAGAGGACAGGTCGCATTGGAGCCAAAGGGCCCGAGTTTTGCCCTAGATTTAGATTTGCGGAATGAAATAGCGGATCTGCTTCCGTTTACGTTGACCGGAGCACAAGAGCGGGTCACCGATGATGTTTTCAAAGACATGACATCGGATTCTCCGATGAACCGTTTGATACAGGGAGACGTTGGAAGCGGTAAGACTATCGTGGCTTTCCTTGCCGCTTTTGTCGCGGTTCGAAACGGGTACCAGGCTTCAATAATGGCTCCGACGGAAATCCTTGCCGAACAACACTTTAGTAATGCGAAGAGCCTGTTTGAGGAAGCCAATATCGAGGTAGATTTGCTCATTGGAAGTCTCAAGGCTGCAAAGAAACGAGACGTGCAAAAAAAGATACGTGCAGGACTCACGAATCTGGTTATCGGTACGCACGCGCTCATTCAGGATAAGGTTGAGTTTAGCAAACTTGGCCTCGTCATAATTGACGAACAGCACCGATTCGGAGTCGCACAGAGGGCGAAACTACGTGAACAGGAGGGTGCGCCTGACGTGCTTGTGATGACGGCAACTCCGATTCCGAGATCCCTTGCGATGACTGTCTATGGAGATCTCGAAGTCTCTCTTATTGATGAACTGCCGCCGGGCCGGACCCCTGTAAAGACGGTAGTAGTAGGCGAAGACAAGAGAAAGGGGGTCTACAAAGGAATTCGTAGGGAAATTGACGCCGGGAGGCAGGTATACATCGTTTATCCGCTGATCGAGGAGTCAGAAAAAGTCGATCTTAAGGCAGCCAAGGACATGTACGATGAACTTCGCAATCAAGTATTCCCAGATCTGAGGATCGGCCTCCTTCATGGCCGACTTAAGCCGGAAGAAAAGGAGGCTGCAATGTCCGCTTTTTCAAATGGGGAACTCGATATTTTGGTTTCAACCACGGTTATTGAAGTCGGTGTTGACGTATCGAACGCGACACTGATGATCGTAGAACATGCCGAAAGGTTTGGTTTATCGCAGCTGCATCAACTCAGGGGTCGGGTTGGGCGAGGCGCCGATCAGTCGTACTGCGTTCTTCTTGCGGGAGTTAAGCAGACAGCGGTTGCAAAAGAGCGGCTTGGGATCATGGAAGAATCCTCTGATGGGTTCGTGATTGCGGAAAAGGATCTCGAGCTTAGGGGCCAGGGAGATATCGTAGGAACCAGACAGTCCGGAATACAATCGTTTCGACTCGCGAACATCGTAAGGGACTTGCCGTTATTGATTTCAGCGAGGAATGAGGCGGATATCTACGTCGGTGAGTATTTGCAAAACGGCAAAAACGCCGAGACGGTTGAGAAAATGATGGATGACCCAAGAGTGCGTTTTTATGGGATCGGATGAATCTGGATGACGAAAAATCCGAAATGGTCAAGAATTTCTAGACATTCTGTTCTTTCTTGTTTGAAACTTTTTAACATTAGTAGTTATTATATTTACAGCGACTGTAAGTTATAGGGTTCGAGGAGGTTCGATTAAGCCTCCAAACAGATAAGGCGTTAAACCCCTCCCAAAAAATTAATCAGCGGAAAAGCCATTTTGGCCGTACCGGGTAGCCGCACACTTTCCGCAAATTTGACAATACAAGGCAGATTAATGCAAAAACGACGAAAATCGTCACCAAACTACCCCAACTCACCTCATTCAAACGCAAACAACAAATCCGGGGAAAGGACGGAAGGCTATAGTAAAGGGCGCTTTAGCCGGGACAAACAAAACGAAAAGACCAGAAATGAGCGAGGCAACCGTTTTCGAAGCGGCAAACAGCCGGGGCAAGGTGCGTTTAAGCGCGGCAAAAAGACGCGACCGGTTTCAAGGCATAAACTGCCGCCGGTTGAATCGGACAACCAAGTAACGGACGGTAAATTTTACGGATGCGAACTCCGCGTGTCCGAATCTCCCAAAATGGCCCCGACGGGCCGAAAAATCCGCGCAGTATTCTTTAGAATTCTATATCGACGGATCCGTGCGCGCAGGTTCCTGGATCTGTGTGCAGGTTCGGGAACTGTGGGTATCGATGCTCTCTCGAGAGGTGCTTTGCTTGTCACGATGGTTGAGAGGAAGGCGAAGAACTGCTCATTGATCCGGGAAAATCTGGAGACGTTGGGGATAAACGAGGGCCACGGAGAAGTCGTCGAGGCGGAAGTGATTCCGTTTCTAAAACAGATGGCAAAGCGTCGCCGTTTTTGGGACGTGGTCTATTTCGCCCCACCGTTTGAGTTTGACTACGATGAGGCCTTTGAGTGTTTCAAGCGCGGCTTTTCAATAAAGCCCGGCGGTATCTTCGTTATCGAGCATCATCCTGACATGTTCTTTCCCGAAAAAATTGGAGTTCTGACGCGGTGGAAAGTTGTCATTGAGGATGATGCCGCTCTCAGCTTTTATGACCGCATCGCTTAACATAGAATAAAAGTAATTCTTGTGGGCCTCGTTTCATAGAGGCCTTTATTTTTGTTATGCGAGTAATTGCGGGTCTCTACCGCGGAAGAAAACTAAAAAGCCCGCCAAATCAAAGGACACGCCCGACTTCCGACAGGCTGCGGGAGACTCTCTTTAACATTTTGGGACCAAACATAACGAACGACACTCGTTTTCTCGATCTGTGCGCAGGCACCGGTGCCATTGGCATCGAGGCTCTTTCTCGCGGTGCGGGTTTTGCAGGGTTTGTTGACCGGGCGCGTCGAAACTGCGCTTTAATCGAGGAGAACTTGGATCTTATTGGCGTCCCGGAGGACATGACGACCGTTGAGTGCCAGGAAGCTGAAAAGTATTTGAAACAGGGTGGTTCGTGGGATCTGGTTTATTTTGACCCTCCATACGATGGTGACTATGCTGAAGTGCTTGCTCAGTTGGGGGCGAATGAATCTGGCATTCTGGCGCCGGAAGCAGTTGTCGTCGTCGAGCATCATTCTAAAACCCTGATTCCAGACGAATCGGGGAGTCTGAGACGCTGGCGCATCAAGAAGCAGGGTGAGTCTTCATTGAGTTTTTTCGAAACAAGTTAGAAGAAGCAATTGTAAGCTCAGGCGGATTGCCTAAGGAGCCGGATGAAAATAATCGTATGGATTATCCTGGGTCTGATTTGGGGCACGACATGGCTTTTTATTAAGGTCGGCCTCGATGAGATACCACCCTTCACCTTTGCGATGATAAGGTTCATCGTCGCAATCGCGATTGTTGGATTTATTCTGTCTTTATCTAGAATAGAACTCCCCAGGAAAGGATCTGAAATACGGTTGCTTGCGATTACCGGGGTATTGCAGTTTTCGGTAAATTATTCGCTCGTGTTTTGGAGTGAACTTCACATCACTTCGGGTTTGGCAGCAGTACTACAGGCCACAATCCCGGTATTCGGTCTTGCACTCGCAGCCGTTTATTTGCCTGAAGAAAAGATTACGAAGCTGAAGATCACAGCGCTCGTGCTTGGAGTTGCAGGTGTAGCTGTAATCTTTTACGAACAGCTGACAATACAGTCCCTTATGGCGTTTGGGGGGTCTGTTGCGATCGTTGTCGGAGCATTTGCGGCAGCACACGCTTCAATACTCACAAAAGCCAGGGGAGGCTCGATGCACCCTGCCGTGCTTCTGTTTGGTCAAATGTTTTTTGGGGTCGGTCCGGTTGTGATTATCGCATTGGTTTATGAGGGGAATCCGCTCGGGCTCTCACTCAGCTGGGTTGGAGTTTCCAGTATCCTCTATCTCTCCGTGTTCGGGACGGTCGTTAGTTTTTGGCTTTACTATTGGCTTTTGAGTAGAATCGAATCTACAAAAGCCATGACAATTGCGCTGGTAACTCCATTTGTGGCAGTTGTTTGTGGGAATGTTTTCTTAGGGGAAGAATTTCGTCTGCAAACACTCGCGGGTGGTTTTTTGATTTTGGCAAGTGTTGGTTTGATCGTGTTCAGGCGTAGACTCGTAAACACGGCAGTATTTGAAACGGCAACGGAAAAAAGCGAATGAACTTCAGATTCACAACGGCAGGAGAGTCTCACGGAAAGGCGTTAGCCGCGATTGTAGAAGGCTTGCCTGCAGGTTTACGCATAAATATTTCGAGAATTGACAAAGAGCTTTGGAGACGGCAGCAAGGCTACGGCAGGGGCGGGCGCATGAAGATCGAGCGGGATGAGATCGAATTGCTTTCAGGCATCCGTCACGGAAAGACACTGGGGTCGCCGGTTTCGTTTCTGATTAGAAATAGGGACTTTGAGAACTGGAGTGATGTGATGTCCTCCGAAAATGTTGACGCTTCGTTGAAATCGAAAAGGACTATAACCAGGCCCCGGCCCGGGCATGCCGATCTTGCGGGTGGTCAGAAGTTTCAGACAAAAGACCTGCGTGATGTCCTGGAGCGCGCCTCGGCTCGTGAAACAGCTGCCAGAGTGGCCTGTGGAGCATTTGCAAAAATATTGCTCAGCGAGTTCGGAATTGAAATCGCCAGCCACGTTGTAAAGCTTGGAGAAATTCCCGCTGAACCCATCGATGCCGAGTGGGAAAGTATCAAATCGATCCCGAAAAACTCGCCTCTGCGCTGCTCAGATACGGGCCTTGAAAAAAAGATGGTCGCGCACGTGGATGAGGCAAAACAGAAAGGTGACACTCTTGGGGGAGTGTTTGAAGTAGTTGCCGCAAATGTACCGGTTGGTTTGGGTTCGCACACTTCGTGGCGTGAAAAGCTCGACGGAAAACTGGCACGTGCGGTTATGTCGGTGCCGGCAGTAAAGGCTGTTGAAATTGGTACCGGTGTTAGGAACGCAGGGGTATTCGGTTCGGAAGTTCACGATGAAATAGTTTATTCAGATGGCGGCTTTGACAGGACCTCAAACCGGGCGGGCGGACTTGAAGGCGGGATCACGAATGGCCAGGAAATAAGGGTGCGGGGATATAAAAAACCCATATCTACGCTTCGGAGCCGGTTGCGCTCTGTGAATGTGGATTCAAAAGAAGCTGAGTCAGCTTCTTTTGAAAGATCGGATATCACTGCGGTCCCGGCGGCCGGCGTTATTGGCGAAGCCATGGTTGCTATTGTTTTGGCGGACGCCGTCAGGTCGAAGTTTGGCGGAGATACACTTGAAGAGGTCCTTCGAAATTTCGAGTCTTATATGAAGACCGTTCAGGATTATTAAGAAAGTTTTCTCTGGATAGGCCGGTCCTTTTCCCGTCGGTCTAAGTCGGTTCCGGCAACGGTTAAGGAAGTACTTTGTAGGTCAAAACATACAGCGATTCATGCAGGAAGAGGGCGAATTCTCCACGGGTCATGACAAGATCCTCGGTGCCGGAGGAGCGAAAATTGACCGGCACCGTATCTACCCCGAAAATAATCGTCCAGCTCGCTATCACCTCGTTTCTCGTCATCGGAAGATTGCCTTTGAAGTTTTTGCGTTCATCAACCAAGGCGATATCGTATTTTGCGATGAGGAACCCTACCGAAGCTGAGTATGGCTTCCGACTATCAAGATCCGCGATTTCCTCCGCCGACTGAATGCCCAACTCATTCTGGGGAGAATAGAGACCAATTTCCCTGGGGATCTTTCTGGCTACTTCTGCCCTATTCTGAAGGAGATCCAGTGTCCGCCTCAAATAGTGTGCGAAATCTCCTTTCGTGAGAGGTGCCGCCGGATGGTATTTTCCGTCGGCATAGCCAAATGCGAGTTGATAGTTTTCCGTGAGTGTAAGTAGCGACTCGTAATAGGGAGAGTTTGCATCGACGTCGGCGAAATCTTCGGCCTTTTCGGGAACGACATAAACGTCCGTCAATGCAAGTGGAACAAAATTAAACGTCAGAATACCGGTCATCTCGACCTTCTTTCCATCGCATTTCGAATCAGTGAATTCTGTTTTTAATGCCGCCACGCGTGCAGCGTCTCTAAATACAGGAGGCCCCTCTAACGACCTAATCTCTGAGACCCTTCCATCGAGCCCGATCGCAACGATCACTTTCACGGCGCCCCCCAATCGTTCTGCTCTGGCACGGGCCGGAAACTCCGGATAAACCGATTCGACCGGTGCGCCCGGCTCAAATCTCTCGCATACCGATTCAGTTCCACCTGATTTGACGCTTGTAAACACATCGACCCTGTCTTTACTTTGTGCAAATAAGGCGGACGGGACTCCAATGATGATCAAAAGAGGAAGAAATTTGATGATCAATTTGATCATAGGCGCAGGTGCTGGACTTAAAGGTCTATTTTACCTGTATATGTGACGCTCATTCAATGGAATGGAATCAGATGTCAGATATAATGGACAAACTGCGATGCCAGGATTTGTTAAAAAGTTTCTTTCGGAGTGGCGCCGGCTCGGGGTTAAAAGCTCCTCCACGCTAATTGCCGGGGTTTCCGGGGGAGCCGATTCTTGCGCATTGCTTTATGCGCTTTCTGAACTCCGTGCGAACGAGAAGATAGGAAACAGGATCATCGCGGCCCATTTCGATCATGCACTTCGGGGAGAGGATTCCGCGCAGGACCTCGTGTTTGTTTCTGGCTTTGCCGCAAGCTTAGGAGTTGAGTTTCGCACCGCGGCAGCCAATCCGGATGATTACTCGGGAAACCTGGAACAAGACGCCAGGAGGGCTAGGTACCGTTTTCTTGAATCGGTAGCACTTTCGGAAAAGGCCGATGCCGTTCTGACGGGACACACGCAAAACGATCAAGCTGAAACCGTACTGATTAACATGATCAGAGGATCCGGGCCCTCCGGGGTCTCAGGGATGCCGGTTCGCCGAAGACTTTCTGGAAGTTGTGAAATCGAATTGCTGAGACCAATGCTTTTGTGGGCTACCCGTGCGGACACTGAAAGATACTGCGTGGAATCCCATATCAATTTTCGCGATGACGATATGAATGAAGATCCTTCGTTCAGTCGAGTCAGAATCCGTAAGAGCCTCATTCCGATTCTCAAGGATCTCAATCCGAACATCATTCTAACGCTTGCGAGGTCCGCCGAAAACGCAGTCGAGGCACAGGATGCGCTGGATTGGTTTGCAGTTCAGAACGAGCAGATCAGTAACATTGTTGAGTCAGAGGAAATCGCCGTTGCAGAGCTCAATGATTTGCCGCCGTCGATCAGGAATCTGGCCGTAAGAAAATGGCTCGAAACCAGATTGGGTACGCTTAAGCGAATCTCGAGAGCCAACACCATTGCGGTTATCGACCTGGCGGGGAGCCGCAAGAGCGGAAGAATCGTCGAAATACCTGGGGAATATGTAGTTCTCAAACATGAAGGCAAGCTGAAATTGACCAACAAACATAGTTGATTAAAGCAATCTCGAAGTCTACAATTAAAGATTAGTTCGCGCCCACGCGCGGAGTTGCGACAACGTCTATCGCAGATACTTCATCTGAATGGAGAAGTCGCTAGTTGGAGTGAATTATCGCGACGTTAATTTTTGGAGGCTAAACGTTGAGTTCAAAAGCAAAACAAGGGCTGCTGTGGTTGGTGATCATCGCTTCGGTGCTCGTAATCGTATGGGTATTGAAGTCAAACCCGACCACGCCGGAAAAGCTAAGTATTGACGCGGCTCAAACCCGGATTAAAAACAAGGACTTTAAGAAGGCTCACTTTAAGCAGGGCGAAGTTGAGTTCACAGACGCGAACGACAAGGTTTGGATAACGACCGTCGGTTCTGATCCTACCCGTGAACTCCTAGTTGATTCGATCAAGGAATTTAACGCGGCAAATGAGTCCACTATAGTCATGACTGAGGATGAGCCGTCGAGTAGTTGGGTTTGGCTCGTCGTTCTCAATATGCTTCCGTTTCTGCTTTTGATCGGTTTCCTTGCATTCACTCTGCGACAGATGCAGGCAGGAGGCAATAAGGCTTTAAGTTTTGGAAAATCGAAAGCCAAGTTGCTGAATAACCAGCAGAAGCGAGTGACGTTTAAGGACGTCGCTGGTGTTCAGGAAGCTAAAGAGGAACTCCAGGAAATTATCGAGTTTCTTAAAGATCCGCAGAAGTTTCAGAAGCTCGGCGGAAAGATTCCGAAAGGCGTGCTGATGGTGGGGCCTCCGGGAACGGGAAAGACTTTGCTTGCGAAAGCAGTTGCGGGTGAAGCCAATGTTCCTTTCTTTTCGATTTCCGGTTCTGATTTCGTTGAGATGTTTGTCGGTGTCGGTGCTTCACGTGTAAGAGACCTGTTTGACCAAGGCAAGAAGAACGCGCCGTGCATCATTTTTATAGATGAGATTGATGCCGTCGGTCGCCACCGAGGAGCGGGTCTTGGCGGAGGCCATGACGAAAGAGAGCAGACCTTAAACCAGCTGTTGGTTGAAATGGATGGTTTCGAGTCGAATGAGGGAGTAATCCTGATGGCTTCGACGAACAGGCCTGACGTGCTTGACCCGGCACTTCTCAGACCGGGAAGATTTGACCGGAGGGTCGTCGTAGGCCGTCCTGATGTACGTGGTCGAGAAGGCATTCTCAAAGTACACACGAGAAAAATTCCCCTCGATGAAAATGTTGATATCAGTATTATCGCCCGCGGAACACCGGGTTTCACAGGTGCAGACCTTGCTAATCTTGTAAACGAGGCTGCGTTAAATGCGGCCCGGTATGACAAGAAGGTTGTTACGATGTCGGATTTCGAGGTGTCCAAGGACAAGGTGGTCATGGGAGCCGAACGGAAGAGCATGGTTATCTCAGAAGAGGAAAAGAAACTGACTGCCTATCATGAGGCAGGACACACGCTTGTTGGGCTCAAGATGCCTTCGGCCGACCCGGTTCACAAGGTTTCGATCATTCCCCGCGGCATGGCGCTGGGTGTCACGATGCAGTTGCCGGAAGGCGACAAACACAGTCAAACGAAAGAGTATTTGACCAGTCAAATCGCAATTTTGATGGGCGGCCGTATCGCTGAGGAGATCTATTTTGGCGAGGAGCACGTTACAACGGGAGCGTCAAATGACATTGAGCGCGCGACTGAACTTGCTCGCTCCATGGTCTGTGAATATGGAATGAGCTCGCTGGGTCCCCTCACTTTCGGTAAGAAAGATGAGCAGATATTCCTGGGCAGGGAAATTAACCAGCACAGGGACTATTCGGAAGAGACGGCGATCAAGATTGACCAGGAAGTCAAGAGGATTATCGCAGACCAATACGAATTGGCCCGTGACGTCATTAACGAAAATGCTGATGCGATGGTGAGGCTTTCGGAAGCTTTGCTTGAGCGGGAAACTCTGGATAGTGTTCAGATCAGAAGGGTTGTCGCGGGGCTTCCGCTGGACGATGACGACGAGAGCACAAACAACCAGGATGATGGGGATGATTCTGAGGAAAGTAAGCAGAATCCTTTCAAAAAACCGATCCTGCCGCCGATCACTGGCAACAATCCCGCGACGGCGTAAGGTTTCTACATAATAGTTTAACGGGCGGCGGTGCATCTTTTTGCACCGCCGTCTTTTTGTTAGTATTTACGCACAATGGACGGTGGTCGCATTCAACGAAGGGATTTTTTCGGGAAGGCCTTTAAGACCGCAGCAGTGGTGCTGCTGGCGGAAACAATTCTGTCGTGCACGGATAAGCAAGAGCCGCTGTTGAGTGAGACCAACAAGATCGTTGCCGCTCCCGCGGTTTATGAAATCAACAAGTGGGCTTTTCATCTGAACAGTTTCTGTTCCGATCTCGACAAAGATGAACTTACCTTGACCGAATGGCAGGACCAACTGGCTGACCTGTACGGGAAGATTGAACTAGAGGATATTCTTAGGTTTATCGACTTCGAACGGCTGATAAAGGACCTTCCGTTGCCCGATTTGGGTGTCGCAACTAAGAAAGTGGTGTTTCCGAAGATCAACGGACTGCCTGAAGATACTGTTTTTGTTAAGAAGGTATTTGGAATGAATCCCCGAAGGGCCATCATTCCGCATGGCCATTCCAATATGGCATCGGGGCATTTGACGCTCGACGGTGAATTTAGATTGAGGCAGTACGATAAGATCTCAAAAACGAATTCTTCGCTTGTGCTGAATAAGACCGTCGATAAGGTAATTAAAGCAGGTGATTTTTCATCAATCTCGGATGACCGGAATAACGTTCATTGGTTTATCGCGGGAAATCGCCCGGCCTACACATTTGACGTAATAATGCTTGATCTAAAAGGCGAGAAATACGATATCCATAACCTCGACATGGAAGCCGCGGAAGAATTGGCTGATGGAAGGCTGGAAGCGCCGATCATGAGTGTTCAGAATGCTTTATCCAAATACGGCAAGGTGACGGAAGCTTGAGCGAAGAAACAAAGCCGGTGCAGACGAAATACTGGAGCATTCGGGGATCCTCGATTGATTACTCGCAGGGTCCATTGGTGATGGGAATCCTAAATACCACTCCGGACAGTTTCTCGGACGGAGGAAAGTATTACGGGTTCGACGCTGCACTTGCAAGGGGCTTGGAGTTGGCGGAACAGGGAGCCGGGATAATAGACGTTGGGGGCGAATCGACAAGACCCGGCAGTAAGAGAATCACCACGGCGGACGAGATCGACAGGGTCGTTCCTTTGATTGAAAAGCTCCGCCAAGAGACTGATACTCCGGTTTCTATTGATACTTCCAAAGCAGAGGTTGCTAAGGAGGCAGTTAAGGCCGGAGCATCGATCATAAACGACGTTTCAGGGCTGACTTTTGATGCTGATATGGCTGAAGTAGTCGCGGAATCAGGTGCCGGGCTCGTGTTGATGCATCTGAAAGGCAATTTCGAAACAATGCACGAGAAGGATCATTCGTTGGACATCATCGATGAGGTATCCGCCGGGTTCGAGCGAAGTCTTTCAATTGCAGAAAGCGCCGGAATCGACAAGGATAGGATTTGCCTCGATATCGGAATCGGATTTAGCAAGACCCTCGAGCAGAGCTTGCGGTTGCTTCGGCAACTGCGTGAGATCAAGGTTCGGTTTCAACGGTTTCCAATGTTGGTCGGTGTGTCCCGAAAGTCGTTCATTGGATTGATCTCGGGTGAAAATAATCCGGAGAAAAGGCTTCCGGGGAGCCTTGCAGCAGGTATCGCAGCTGTTGCGGCCGGTGCAGATATTTTGCGTGTTCACGATGTGTCAGAAACCGTTCAGGCACTAAAAGTGCTAACGTCGATAGGTATTGAATGATGAAGTTGATCAAGATTCACGTGCTCGTGTTGGTTGTGGTTTTTGCGCTGGGTGCTACCGATTGCTACAAGCCTGTAACGAACAGTGGATTGCCAAAGCATATTAAGACTGTGGCGGTTCCTGCGTTCCAGTTTGAGGCGCGCGGAGCACGTTACCGGGTCGCGTCGAGGTTCACAGACGCGATGATTAAAGAGGTTATAAAGCGGGGGCGCGGTTTGAAGGTCCAGGGCTCGCGTGACGGAGCTGATGCGGCCATAGAAGGGAATATCAGAAACTTCAGCTTTTCAGGCGTATTACTTGACCGCGAGGGCCGTGCAAGGGTTTACGAGGTTACGATCACCTCGGCGGTCACGGTCGTGGACCTAAAACGAAACAAGGTTATCTACGATAATCAGAATTTCGTTTTTCGCGATTCATTTGAGTTCAGTGAAGACCCCCGTTCATTCTTTAACGAAGAAGATCCTGCGGTCGAACGTATGGCGAGAGCCTTTGCGGAGTCGGTAGTTTCAACGATTACGAATGGAATCGGGGTAAGAAAGAAAAAAGGTAAGTAGTGGCGATTCTTCAAAAGGCAGCACTCCGAAAACATCTCAAGACTGAGCCCCTGGCGGGGGTCTATTTACTCTATGGCCCGGAGACATACCTGCGTGGCTTAGCTGCGAAGACTATTGCGGATTTTGCTATAAAGAATTCTGAGCTTAGGGAGTTCAACGAGGCTGTTTTTAGCCTCAATGATGTGCCTCTTGTGGAGGCACTGGCGTCGGCTGAGCAGTTGCCGATTGGAGACGAGAGAAGGGTAATCACGATAACCGAGTTTTTTCTTTCGGGAAATCCTCACAGGTCCAGCCTTAAGGACAATGCAGGGGAGGTTCTGGAACAGTATCTGGGAAATCCCAGTGATTCCTCTGTCGTTGTATTTGTTGCCGACGAATTCGATCGTCGTTTGAAGCTATCCAAGCTTTTTCAAAAAACTGCGATCACGGTTGAATTCAAACCCTTGACCACGGGTGAAGTAGGAAAATGGGTGCATATGAAGCTACGTGAATCGGGTGCAGAAGCCGATGAGCGGACGATAAACAGAATTGTAGGCCTGGTCGGTGATGACGCCGGAAAGCTTGAGATTGAGATTCAGAAGTTGGCGACGGCGGCTTTGCCGGAGACCGTTATTACCCCGGATTTGGTCGAGCGACTCGTAAAGCACACTAGAATCCATTCAAATTTCGAGCTGACCGATCACCTAGTCGCGGGTCGAAGGGAAGCGGCGATTGCCGCGATGAGGAAGATTCTGGACGACGGTGCGGAACCGCTGATGCTGCTTGGACTTCTGTCATACAACTTCCGGCAGCTGTTTATCGCCAAGGAATTGATGAATAAGGGTTTTGACAGGGGACAGGTCGTTTCCGAGATGGGACTTCGAGGCCGGCCGGACAGGCTGCTGGCCGCGGCGCGAAGAGCGGACCAGGCGCGGCTTGAAAGGGTCCTAAAGCGCATTGCGGAAACCGATCTCGCGATCAAGACATCCGTGGGGACACCGAGGCTTCAAATCGAAATGCTCGTATGCGAGCTTTCACTCGCCTAAGCACAAAAATAGGAAGCGGATCTGCTCGTAATCCGCTTCCAAGTTTCAAAGGAGAAGGTAATCCGCCTTACGCAAGCGCGTTGACATGACGAGTTAAGCGCGACTTATAACGTGCTGCGGTATTTCGGTGAAGAATTCGCTTGTTGACCATTTTATCGATCAACGAAATTGTTGGCTCAAGCTGTTCAACACTGCGTTGCTTGTCATTCGACTCAATTGCCTCACGCAGTTTACTGATTTCCGTTCTCAAACGGCTTCTGTTACTTCTATTGTTAGCCCGGCGCTTTACATTTTGCCGTATTCTCTTCTTAGCTGATTTGTGATTAGCCATATAACTCCAATATCTCTGTAATTTTCTTCATCAGAGAAACTCCAAATTATATTTGGTCAGGTTAATGGTGTCAAGCACGAATTCAGCTTTGAAACACTCGAAAGACGGCCCGGCGCGCATTCCGCTTTAGTACTCGAATTTTGCAAAGAATGAGTGCATTCCATCGACGAGCAGGACGACAATCGGGGGATACAAAAGGAACTCAAGCCTCAGAGTTTCTGAGTGGAGTCCCGGCATCATCGCCCGGTTCATCATTCCAAGAAAATTTCCTATCAATAGTCCTATCACCAGACTTACCGCGATTCCTGCAAGAATAAACGTGATTGCTGCAAGCCTGGAGAATGGCTTTGATTCGACATCAGGATCGCCAAGGATCGAGTCATGAACGCTTAACGGAGAATACGTGTACCTCTCCATCCCGTCATGAATTCTTCGCAAAAGATGTGTTGTGCCGGCAACAAACAAAACGACCACCGCTAACTTCCCGAAAACATTCGAGTTAGAGAAAAACAAGGGTTTGAATATCGCAACGAAGACCGTGGAGATAAACAAAGCGACAATCGGAAACACGATCCGCTGGAGTGCCATCGACTCATTTCGCTCGTCTGCGATCATTCGGTCGATAATCGCGTTATAACGGCGCTCGTACGCCATCTGCTTGGCACGCCTTGCATGAGGGTTGTCCGAATCGAACACCGAATCTACATGATTGAAGCTGGCCCGCAGCCGTTTGCGGTCATAAACTGCTCTTTCTCTTGGGTTTGCAAGGATAGTATACGCGTCAGCAATTTTTGAGAATTCGCGTGCCAGCTTTTCATCACCCTTGTTGAGGTCCGGATGTTTCTGGCGCGCAAGCCGCCGGTACGCGGACTTAATCTGCGCAGTTGACGCATCTGGCGAGACATTAAGAATCTTGTAGTAATTCACCATCACGTTCTTTGATTTGGAACCGTTCTGGACGGTGAGGGCCGCGGGCGCGGACAGGGGAAGTATAGCACAGCTTAAATGTCGGAATAACCGCGAATAATAAGTTAACACCGTCGCCGATAGGTATGATTGATTTTTTGTTGAATTAGTTTTCCAGATCATCGATCTGAAGGCTGACGGGCTGTGCACCTCCAATCTTGACTGCGTCGATTACCTCAACGACAGCACCGTACGGAAGGCTCTTGGGCGCTTTAACGAATACAGTTCGTCGAAACTCTCCTCTGCCGGACACTTGTTCGGAATCTTCAGCAACTCCCCTGGTCTTGAAGATGTTTTCGAGATCTTTGCTCAGTGTTTGAAGCCTGTTTTCAGAATCGTAGGTCCGGTCGTTATTCAGAGTCAGGGATCGGTCTGGACGAATTCCAACGACAAGAGTGTCAGGCGCAACGGGAATGTTCATGTCTGCATGCCGGGTTGGGATCTTGGTTTCAATGTGAGTCGGTTTCAAGGGGCTTACCACTATAAAGATAATCAGGAGCACGAGCAATACATCGATAAGCGGTGTGACGTTTATATCCGGTCGATTCATACAATTTCCCCCTATTCTGGTTCTTTGACACCAAATCGGTGGAAATGTTCCGTGGACTTAATTCTCGCTCAATGCTGCAAGTATTGCTTTCGCCTTCAAGAGGCTTTCTTCGTATTCATCTACGGGGTCGCTGTCGATTACGACGCCGCCACCGACATTGAAACTTACTGACCGGCCACGAAAAACCATGGTCCGGATCGCAACGTTCAAATCAAAGTTTCCGTTGAAATCCTTGTATCCGATCGCTCCCATGGAAAGTCCTCGCGGAACCTTTTCGAGCTCAGCGATAAGCTTCATGGTACTGAGCTTCGGACAGCCGGTGATTGATCCGCATGGAAATACAGCCGCTAATACGTCAGAAATGCCAATGTCCTGTCGCAGAGTCCCGCTCACGGTCGAGACCATGTGGAAAAGGCTCGGGTGTTCCTCGATAGCGCAAAGATCTTCGACATCAACAGAGCCGAACTGGCAAACGCGGCCAAGATCGTTCCGAATCAAATCGACGATCATAGTGTTTTCAGCACGGTCCTTTTCGCTTGAAGCGAGTTCGGCCTTTAACAGCCGGTCTTCGTGGGGATTCGAGCCTCTTCGTCGTGTGCCCTTAATAGGCGAGGACCGTATGATTCTCGAATCCTCAAAACCTTCAATACTAAAAAACCGTTCCGGCGAGATGCTTACAACGGTATCCTCTTCTCGAGTAATAAAAGAAGAAAAGGCGGCGGGATGTGACTTGCGTAAGTACTTGAACACATGATGGGGGGAACGATCACATTCAGATCTGAACTGCTGGGTAAGATTAGTCTGGTAGGTGTAGCCTTTGCGGATCTCGTCCTGAATGGCCATGACCGCACGAACATATTCCTCTTTTGTGAAATTGGACCGAGGCCTGGAAACTCGCGATATTTGGGGGGGCGGTTCCGACTCACGCTTGTTCATCAAGGATTCGATCAATAGTTCGGCGCTGGATTGATCACCCTCGACTAACGTCTCATTCGATTCATAGTCGTACACAATCAGCGACCTGAAACTCTGGACATGTATGTCGGGTTCGAATTCATGGCCGGGGGCATCGATTCCCTGGAGTTTGTTTCCAAAATCGTACGAGATCGTAAACACATGCGCCGTTTCCGGAACCGAGCAAATCTTCTCAAATTCTTCGAGAACAAAGCTTGGTTCCTCAGAATTGAGGTTATGCGTTTCGAACGGTTTGATTCCAGCTATCAACCGGTGAGAGCCCAAATGGCCGACCCCGCAGCTGTCAAGGATTGAAACCGGCTCATTCTTTGCTGTATCCAGAAGCGCGTTAATGAGCCCGTCAGATGTAATATTTCCCGCATTCACGGAACAGATACTATCACGCTAAAGGACTTTTCATTATGGGTTCCGATAGCGTAGAATTGCGGCATCCTACCGATTGAAAAAAGATAATTATGACGGCTGAATCCAACAACCATAGCGGACTAATTCGCGGGCTGGGGCTGACCGCGGCGATTGCGATTATTCTCGGAAACGTGATCGGGACCGGTGTTTTTCTAAAGGCGCGGGTCATGACGTGCAACGTCGGTTCGCCGGGATGGGTCATGGCCGCATGGGTCTTTGCCGGTCTTCTAAGTCTAGCAGGTGCATTAACTTACGCGGAACTCACTGCGATGAAGCCGCGTGCCGGCGGAGAATATGTTTATCTCCGCGACGCCTACGGGAAGATAACGAGCTTTCTTTATGGTTGGATGCAGATCTTTATCGCAAAGACCGGCTCGCAGGCGGCCGTTGCGGTTGTATTTGCTATAGGGTTGAACGACTTTTTGGACGGTGCCCTTAAGCGTGTGCTGCTCAAGCTCAATTTCTTTTCTGATCCGTTTTCAGTAAACACGATTGCGAAGCTCTCGGAATCACAGGAAGCCTCACTTCTTTTTTCTTACGAACTGACGACGCTTCAGATAGTAGCGGTCCTGATGATCGTGATTTTCACGACCCTGAACTGTGCGCATGTTTCGGTAAGCGGGCAGGTGGCAAAAGCCCTGACCGTCGTCAAAATAGGTTTGATCGCGATGGTCGCGATAGGGGCTTTCATCTTTGTTACCGGCGGAAACTTTGGAAACTTCTCATTTTTGAACGACGGAGGGACCTGCGAGGGTGTTGCGGAAGGAGTTAAATACGGGTCGGCTCAGTATTCTTTCCTTGCCGGGTTCGCGGCAGCAATGTTAGGTGCGCTTTGGGGCTATGATGGTTGGAACAACCTGGCATTGGTTGCCGGCGAAGTGAAGAACCCGCAGAGAAATCTGCCGATCGCGCTGATCGGTGGAACGATACTGATAATGGTACTTTACGTGATAATACATTTCGCGTATTTCTATGTTCTGACGCCGACCGAGATCGCTTCCGTCTCAACTGATTCATCAGTTGCCAAGGTCGTTGT
>JABDKD010000195.1 GCA_013003215.1 Pyrinomonadaceae bacterium | reverse complement strand
GACCAGGACGCCGACCGTGTAACCGCCGCGGGTCTCCGGAAGTTTTCGTGATGCCGTGCCTATTCCGCCTTTCCAGCCAAACGCGACGGTTCCCGTCCCGGCGCCTACGGACCCTTCTTCGACTGCACCTTCTTTTGCACCCCTAATTGCAGAAAAGACATCCTCTTTTGTTAAATGTCGCCCACGAATGTCGTTCAAATATCCATCATTCGTTTCAGCAACTACTGGATTGATTGAACGAACGTTCGTATTATCTGGTAGCCCGAGCATGTAGTCCATCAGGAAGTTGGCCACCTTGGGTACCGCAAGTGTTGAGGTTAAAAGAATTGGCGTTTCTATCTCGCCCAATTCATCTACCTGGGTAGAGCCCATGAGCTTACCAAATCCGTTGCCCGCGAAAATCGCTGCCGGGACCTTTTGCTGAAACATATTGCCGCCGTGTGGGAGTATAGCGGTGACGCCCGTCCGTATATTCTCGCCTTTGATGATTGTAGTATGACCGACACGAACGCCCTCAACATCCGTAATCGCATTGAGCTTTCCGGTAGCCAAGACTCCGGGTGAGAGCCCGATGTCGCGCGCCCGCGGGCGGGACTGCGAGTTTGCCGTTGCGGTGAGGAGAGACAGGGTGAGCAGAAGTATAGAGAATGCAAGGAATTGGGTTTCAATTCTCGAACTCCGAAAGTCTGCTAGTCCTGGTTTCATCGCTTTCAAGCCTCCAGAAAGGGTTTAAATTGCCTTCAGCTTTAGCTGGAGGAAGAGATTGCACAAGAAAGTTGCGGGCTTAAGCCCGCTGATTTTGTATTAGATACAGGCCCCGCGCTCAACTGCCGGGCAATTTATACACCTGCGTTTCAAACAATTCAGATTTCTTTCGGACTCGAAACCTTATACCTTGAACTTTGAACCTTGAGCTTGGAACCAAGACGCCGTCAGGCGTCTTCCGAGGTCATCTCCTTCCACGTCCTCTTCTCACCGCCATCGTCTATTCGTTCCATAGCGATTGCGCCGGGAGCCGGACAGACTAGTGCGCAAAGGTTGCAGCCAACACATTCGGGCTCATCGACTACCGGGTATCCGTCTTTATCAAAACTAAAGCACTGATGAGCACCGTCTTCGCATGCTACGTAGCAGAGGTTGCATTTGACACAGTTCTCGTTGTTTACACGAGCTACGACTTCATAATTGAGATCGAGATTTCCCCAGTCTGTTACGCGTTCGACAGATTTTCCGATGATGTCATGGACAGACTTAAACCCCTTGTCGTCGAGATAATTGTTGAGCCCGTCGATCATGTCTTCCACGATCCTGTAACCGTAATGCATGACTGCGGTACAAACCTGTACGTTGTTTGATCCCAGCAATAAAAACTCGACCGCATCTCGCCAATCTGAAATGCCGCCTATTCCGGAGATCGGAACATTCACCTCGCCATCGCGCCCGAGCTCGGAAACCATGTTCAAAGCGATTGGTTTAACAGCCGGACCGCAGTAACCGCCGTGAGCGGCCATTCCGTTCACATTCGGATAGGGAATCATCGTGTCTATATCGACACCGATTATCGAGTTGATCGTGTTGATGAGCGAGAGTGCGTCCGCACCGCCTTTAACTGCAGCCCTTGCAGGAGGAACAATATCCGTTACATTTGGCGTAAGCTTAACGATTACAGGGAGTTCCGAGACCTCCTTTACCCACTCCGTGACCATGCACGTGTATTCCGGTACCTGTCCCATTGCTGCGCCCATACCTCGTTCCGACATGCCGTGAGGGCAGCCAAAGTTGAGCTCAAATCCGTCGGCTCCCGTATCCTGCGATTTCTTAACGATCTCGTGCCAGGCCTCGCGTTTTGACTCAACCATCAAGGAAATAATCACGGTGTGATCCGGGTACTTCTTTTTGCACTCGGCAATTTCCTTGAGATTCACTTCAAGAGACCGGTCGGTGATGAGCTCGATATTGTTGAGACCGATCATCCGGCTGTTGCCGTCATCGATCGCCGCGAGTCTCGAAGATACGTTTACGATCGGCTCGCCCAGCGTCTTCCAGACGGCTCCTCCCCAACCTGCGTCAAAGGCGCGTTCGACCATCGAGCCCATGTTCGTTGGGGGCGCTGAGGCCAGCCAGAAGGGATTCGGGGAAGTGATGCCTGCGAAGTTTGTTGTTAAATCTGCCATTGTTCCTGAGATTCTGCCGCAGAAGCCGGAAGGTTAGCCGCTGATTAACGCGGATCACACGGATTAAACTTCTTATTAAACGGCTTAATCGCGCTCCAAAAGTGAACCTATCATGAGATTCTGTTTTGATCTCTTTCGCGTATTTTCGAACGCCATTCTCTTAAATTCTGGTTTCTCGCCAAAGTTGAATAATATGCCAATTTCGATGGAGGTCGCTCGTAAGTAATTCAGCATTTGTGCTTCATGAGCTCTTACCAAGGCTCTCGCCGCCTTAAATTCTAGGATTACCCTATTCTCGACTATAAGATCAGCCTCAAATCTCCCAACATTTCGACCACGATATCTGACTGGCAACTCGACTTTCGTCATTGACTCCATATCTGCGTCTTCCAACGCACATCGAAATGCTTCGTGATATACAGATTCTATGAAACCATGTCCAAGTTCATTATAAACGTCATAAAAGACCTTGATGATTCTCCCCGTTAATTCTCTATGCTTAAGTGAGGTTCGCATAGTTTCTTACCTCCAATGTAACAATCGATTTCCTTGAAACTCAGATGCTCAATCGCATTTTTTTCTTTCGATCCGCGTAATCCGCGAAAATCCGCGGCAAAAATTCTTAAAGGCCAGCAAACTCAATATCTTCACCAAAAAGAGCCCGGTGAATGCCCGAGGCCGCTTTCTTGCCGGCCTGGGAGGCGTCGACAGCTTCGGCCCCACCATTGACGCAGTCGCCGCCGGCAAAGACTTTGTCCAGCGAAGTCTTCATCGATTCATCGATCACAACCCGGCCTTTTTCATCGGTCTCAATACCCGCTCCATCATAAAAAGCAGTACGCTTCTTTTGACCGATCGCTTTGATTACCATGTCACACGGAATATCAAAGATCTCTTCCGATCCGTCATTTTTCTTGCACCTTAGTGCCTCAACTTTTCCGTTTCCGACTATCTCAATTGGCGACGCCTGCCACACGAATTCAACCGCGTCGGATTTGGCGAGCTCATATTCATAATCAAACGCCGACATGTCCCTTCGGGTCCTCCGATAGACCATCATCACTTTAGGCGAACCAAGTCTCTTCGCCTGGGTCACCACATCGACCGCGGTATTTCCAGCGCCGACAACCGCAACGGCATCGCCCAGCGGGACTTCATTCCAGTTTCGGGACTTTACGGCTTCGATGAATTCAAGCGATTCGAGAACTCCTTCGAGATCTTCTCCCGGAACGCCAAGGTCATTCGTCTTACCGAGTCCGACAGAAAGAAATACAGCTTCGTGAGAATCAATGAGATCGGTGAAGTCAATCTCATTGGGTTTCAAGTTTCTGGTTTCAGGTTTCAAGTTTGTTTCCCCGTCGCGCTTTCCTGCAGTTTCACGATCCTGCTCTGCTGCGCTCACTCCGTCCTGTGCTCCTTCACTCCTTCCTTCCTGCTTTCCCGAATTCACGACAGTATTCAACCGAAACTCGACACCCATCCGTTCGATCATCTCGACTTCGTCCAGCGAGTCCTGCTGTGTCATCTTGTACTCAGCCATCCCGTATGTATCGAGCCCGCCCGCTTTTTCACGCTTTTCGTAAACTGTAACCTTGTACCCAAGACGCGAAAGATAAGCAGCACAGGAAAGACCGGCCGGTCCCGAACCGACGATCCCTACAGTCTTGCCGTTTGATTCCGGTATCTCGAACAAATCAATAGAGTTATCGATAGCATGGTCCGTTGCGTATCGCTGCAGGCGGGCGATCTGGATCGGTTTTTCGACGAGCGTCTTTTCTACGCAAGCGCCTTCGCACAAAACCTCTACCGGACAAACGTGTGCGCAGCTCCCGCCGATCGGATTCGCGTCAAAGATCACGCGTGCCGAACCGCGTAGATTATCGCTGGCGATCTTCTTGATAAAGGAAGGAACATCGATATGAGTCGGACAGGCGTTTGTGCAAGGAGCGTCATAACAGTAAAGACACTTGTTCGCCTCAAACAACGCCTCCGCTTCGGATAACTTTGGGTCGATCTCAGCGAAGTTTGCTTCTATTTCTTCAGTTGTGAGTCTTGATTTGTATTTGGACATCAATGTATTTAGTTCCAAGTTTCAAGTTCCACGTTCCAAGTGATCGAAGATTCCAGTTCTGGCGTCTCGAAATGCTCAATGATGACAAAACAAACCTGGAACTTGAAACTTGAAACCTGGAACTCCGCCTTAGAGTTCCGCGTCGGCTTCGATTTCGATCAACATCTTGGGGTCGATCAATCCGGAAACCTCGACCATCGTCGTAGCAGGCATCACATCACGAAAAAACTCGCCATGTGCCTTGCCGTATTCTTCCCAATTCGCAATATCCGTAACGAACATCCGCGTGCGTACGACATGCTCGAGTCCGGCGTCCAAGGCGATTAAGGCCTTTTCGATGTTTCGTATGCATTGCTTTGTCTGTTCATACGGATCTCCTTCGCCGACGATGTTGCCGTCAGGGTCGGTCGCGGTCGTTCCGGTCACATAGATTCTGTCTTCGACCCGCAC
>JABDKD010000184.1 GCA_013003215.1 Pyrinomonadaceae bacterium | reverse complement strand
CCTACACCCTGCGCCCCTGCACCCCTACACCCCTGCGCTCCTGCTCCCTCCAGTCCTTACTAAAACGATAAAGTTTCAAGTTTAGAGCAAATCGCTATGTAGAAAAGCGATTCTCTGATAACTTGTTGACCAATATCCCTTTAATAGAGACCGTTTCAAAGGTCAGGTCGCGATTTCAGAATCACTTTCGATGATTTCCAGACCTTGAAGCTTGAACTCTGAACCTTGAACCGACGAGCGTATGGCCCAAGACAATACAGACAACAACAACGTTGAGAACGGCGAAGAGCTGATCCCTGATGATGCGTATTCGCAGGAACTCGGCACCGACCTTGATGACGATACACCCGATAAACCGAAGGGAATTCCGCTTCATTCAAAGATCCTAATTGGTCTTCTACTCGGTGTGATTTCAGGGCTGATCGTTAATTACACCCTCGGCGGTGAAAACGAAAGCGTCGTATGGGTCGTTGAAAACTTCACGCGGCCTGTTGGTCAGCTTTTCCTGAATCTGCTGTTGATGATAGTCGTTCCGCTGGTGTTTTCATCACTCGTGGTTGGAATTGCTGGTATCGGGGACATAAGAAAGCTTGGAAGGATAGGTGCAAAATCTTTTGGTTATACTCTCGTTATCTCAGCAATCTCCGTAATTATAGGATTGACCCTCGCGAACACAATGCAGCCGGGCAAGCGTGTTGACCCCGAAACAAATGAAAAACTCCAGGCTAAATATGGCTCGCAGGCAGGATCGAGAGTAGCTGCAGCGATCAACGTGAGTGCAGAGTCCGAGAAATACGCGAAGACTGTTCGTAATCTTTCCGGGCGGATCAAAACCGTTGCCGGAGTTGTAGCAGCCGAAAAAGAAGGTGCATCCAAATTTTCAGACGAGGTCGCGGCATTTACAAAAACTGCCGATCAGTTTGCCATAGACCTTCCGAAGTCTTTTGCGGCTGCAGACCCGTTCTATGACAAAGCTGACAAGTTGATGGCGTCTGCTGAAACTGCCGCGAAAAGAACCGATCTTTTGGCGATTGAGGCAGAGAAGGTCTTAGAAGAAACAAAAGGGTTTGTAGGGAATGTGAAATCGGCCATCGCGGCGCAGGAAACCCCTTTGATGTCCGTTGTCAGGACGATCGTGCCGCGCAACGTATTTCACTCGATTGCCGGTCCGAATCCGAACATGCTTCACATCATGTTCTTCGCCCTGATCGTAGGAATCGCGATAACGCTTATACCCACGCCCGCGACAAAGCCGTTTGTCGGTTTTATGGACTCGGTGTTCTCGATCACCACAAAGATCATCGATATCGTGATGAAATTCGCACCCTATGCGGTGGCATGTCTATTGTTTAATAACATTGCACTGTTTGGAATCGATCTTTTGGTGTCCCTGGGATGGTTCGTCGGAACGGTATTGCTGGGACTCGGAATACACTTCTTCGGAGTCTATTCCCTGTCGATCTGGTTCTTGTCGAAGATGAACCCGCTGGAGTTTTTCAAGCGGGTAAGAACCGTGATTTTGACGGCATTCTCAACTAGTTCTTCGAATGCGACACTTCCGACGGCACTCCGTGTTTCAGAAGAAAACCTTGGCGTCCCAAAAGAGATCAACAGTTTTGTGCTGACCGTTGGTGCGACTGCAAACCAAAACGGTACAGCACTTTACGAAGGAATTACAGTTCTGTTTATCGCTCAGCTTGCGGGATTCGATCTCACTATCGGACAACAGCTCGCGGTCGTGTATTTGGCAATCCTTGGAGGCATCGGAACCGCCGGCGTACCAAGCGGTTCGATTCCATTCATTATCGGAATATTGGCGATGCTTGGGATCAACCCTGCACTCATCGCGATTATTATCGGTGTCGACCGGCTGCTCGATATGTGCCGTACGACGTTGAATGTGGTTGGAGATATCACGGCGGCGACATTTGTTGCGCGTTCGGAAGGATTTGAGCTTCTGAAACACGCGAAGAAACCATAAGGAGTTGACAGAGTTTGCAGAGTTCTCAAAGTTGACTAAGTTGAAGTTGGTTCCGAAATTCGGAACTTAAAACTCAAAACTCAAAACTCAAAACCGTAAAGATATGTTCCCAATTGGCGACGACAATTCTGATCTTGTAATCACACCATACGTGAACTACGCGTTTATCGCGCTTAACGTCCTTGTGTTTGTCTTTCTGCAGGGGCTTGGCGGTAATGAATGGTTTAATGGCGCTTTCTCACTCATACCAAAGGAGGTAACTGAAGGAGTTGACCTTGCCGGGATGTACGACGTTAAGTCCTCGGCAGGTAAGGTTCTTGGATCCATTTCGCACGCGGATTCACCGCTGCCGGTTTATTTCAATTTCCTGACTTCGATGTTTATGCACGGGGACTTTATGCACCTGGGCGGAAACATGCTCTTTCTTTGGATCTTTGGCGACAACATTGAAAATCTCATCGGGCACATACGATTTGCGGTCTTTTTCCTCATCTGCGGATTTGCGGCCGCGGTCGCCCAGGTAGTGATGGGACCGGATTCGATCATCCCGATGGTTGGGGCTTCCGGTGCGATTTCGGGCGTTCTTGGCGGATACGTTCTGTTGTTTCCCAACAGGAAGGTTCGAGCGCTTTTGTTCCGCTTTTACACAACCATTCCGGCATGGATGGCGCTTGGGTTCTGGATAGGCATGCAATTGTTCCTTGGCTACTTCAACACTTCAGAAGGCGGCGGAGTGGCCTATGCCGCACACATCGGGGGCTTTGCCGCCGGGCTGGTTTTGATCAAACTATTTGCCCTGGGTAAGAAGCCGAGGCGGTACGAGCAGTAAAGTCGAATTCCAAGTTTCAAAGATTGGAAGGAATCACCGACAGTACAGGGAGCGGTAGCGACCTGACTCCAAGTATTTGTAGCCTCACGATTTGTTCTGTATCGACAAGACTCAGTGAAGGATTTGCTTTGTCGCCCCGCAGGTCGCTACCGCTCCCTGGACTGAAAACGGATTTTGAAACGATCCTTGATCCCTGGGCGTTGACCTAGTTCTTCTCCGGCGGCTGCCCACCCTCGATCAGATACCATGGCGTCTCGCCGGGCTCCGGTTGAGGGACCGGAAAGAGTTTCTTTAACGCATCAAGAGCTGCAGGGTGATAAATTGTCGAATGCGTGTCGGTCTTACTCCTGTCGACATAGATCATCTTCAGTTTTTCAAGACCGGAATTCTTGACTGCCTCTAGAATCATATCGAGACCGCGCTGCATCGTGCCACCTTCATTGGCCATCGTCAGATAGAGTTGCCGAGGCTTGTCTTCATGCTTTTTCAAAAGATCCGGCGCTGATTTTGCCAACGCCTTGTCGTCCCACCAGAGACTTGGGCTGATCGAGATAAAACCAGTGAATGTTTCGGGATGCCGCAGGAAAACTTCCGAAACAAAAAGCCCGGCCAGAGATTCGCCGATCAATACCTTTTTGTCTCCAGTCCGGTAGTTTTTCTCGACATACGGAATGACCTCTTTCTTGATGTGTCTGAAGAATTTTCCAGATTGGCCCGCGCGTGCCGGCTTTGAGATGTAACGTGGATCTTTTGGATCAGAGGTGAGCTCCATGTAACGATTTTCAGTCTTGATCCCGACGACGATCAGTTCTTCAAAGTTCAGGTTGATCGTGGCCAACTGTGCAAGGCCGCTGATATGGTGAAAGTCCTGCTCGAGACCGCCGTCGATCATGTACAGCACCGAATACTTTTTTTCTCCCTTTGCGTAGCTCGGCGGTACCCAAACGTTTATTTCGCGCGGGGCGTTGTAGATTTTTGAATCAAGAATGTTCGAATTCCCGATGCAGATCGGTCTCCATTCTCCTATCCGTTTCTGGGCAAATGCGGAAGAGACGAGCACAAAAAGAGCCAGGATTGAGATAATGATGGATTTTGGTATAAACATACGGGAACTAGGATACAACGGGAATCGGATCTTCCAACGCCGCGATGCGGCTAGAAATCGTTTTTGCGCCCATTACCGTGGCGTAAACGCCACGGCTAGATGCCTATTGTCGCTACGCGACGCCGGCGTATCTTAAACTCAGTCAACTCAGTCAACTC
>JABDKD010000175.1 GCA_013003215.1 Pyrinomonadaceae bacterium | reverse complement strand
TCAACGAGGCGGTTGATCATCTTCAGAGCTGTGGTCTTACCCGAGCCGCTTGTCCCGATGAGGCAGATCGTCTCACCTTTATCGATCTCAAGTTCAAGCCCGGCGAGTGCCACGACCGTTCCGTTTTCGGTCGCGTACTCTTTCCGGGCTCTGTTGAAGGTGATTGATGAGCTCACTCTATTTGTTGCTAATGAGCATAAACTGAATTGAAGTTATCCGGTGAAAGCGCGATCAATATGGGTACTCACTAAAGCGCCGCAAACTCCTTCTTTGCCTGTACCAATGCCGGCATATCGTCGTCCGCATCTGACCAAAAATCAAAAAAGTCTTCAAAGTCCTTCTTGCTATTCAAGGTTCGCGCTTTGCCAAGAATCGCAAGAGGATACAACGAGGAGAGAGCACCTTCGCCTCTCTGGTCAATGATCTTATTGAACTCAGCAATAGCCTGACCGGTATCGCCTCGCTCCAAAAATGCCACCGCTCTCAAGTATCGCTGATAAAAACTTCCTTCTTTTTCAAACCTCTCAGTTATATCAAGTTCTTCGATCGCTTCTTTCGGTTTCCCTTTCTGAAGTTCTATCGCCGCACGAGCTGTAGGAATCCACATCTCATTTATAAGCGTGTCGTTTGGCCGTAACGATCCCAATTCACTCAACAATTCTTCAGCCTGTTCGAATAGGCCTCCCAACGCCAACGCGAGCGCCGAAAGGGCCAAGACAAAACTGCTTCGTTCAAGATCCAACGCTTTATTGGTTTGAGTTCGCAACACCGATTCGAGTTGTGTATCTCCAATCGCCGGCAACCCCGAGCTCGACCTCCAGAATGCTATTCGAATCGCCTGCTCCGCAGCATATCTGGCGGCTACTTCGCTTGCGTCATTCCTCGTTGCCAGGTCAATAGCGCGTTTCGAGAGATCCTGGGATTTTCTCCATTGTCCCTTAAATGCTGCGCTCCCTAGTTGTAACTCGAGTGCCAGATATTCATCGGCCCTACCGTTAAACCATACCAGGTGCTTCCGCATCTCATCTTCATCGTTCTCGATAAACGCTACCTTGAACAGAATCATGTGAAAATAATCGCCGTCAAGATTCTTGTCGAAAGCCTTCGAACAAATTGCCTTGACCTCATCAAGCTTTCCAAGCGAAAGAAACGACTCCCCAAGGTTCATATAGGCAACGGCGTTGTTCGAATCCAGTCTTAGCGCTTCTTTTGCGACACCTACCGCTTTTTCCGACTGTCCGATCCTTTCGTAACTGTCCGAGAGGTTAATAAGTGCGACCACGTGGGACGGATAGGTTTTCCTCCAGACCTCCAGTGTGTCAATCGCTTTATCGATTTCCCCCGTAACGAGTTTGAAGTAGAAATAAATGATCCGCAGTTTTTCGTTTTCACTCACCGTGTCGCGAAGCGCATACGCCTTCTCGATCATTTCCGCAGCCATCTTCCACTGATTCGTGTTCGCATAAATTACGGCGAGTCCCGAATAGACCGACGCGAAATTGGGGTCGTATTCCAATGCTTTTCGGTAAAAGGGGATGGATTCGAGCGTTTTGCCGAGATTCTGTTGTTCGTACCCAAGTGTGAAATACTCAAGAGCCTCGAGGGACGAGGTCGTAGCAAATTCAACAGGAATATCGTATTTCTGAATCGAACTCAGGCTTTCGCCAAGCATTTCGCGGAGTCCCGTCGCAGCCTGGCCAAGTGCGGTAAGTACATCCTCTTTTGACGTTACCTGCTCCAGTTTGCGTCCAAGGCTCTCTCCGGTCCTTGCATTGATCGCTTCAAGTGTCAGCACATAGGTAGATCCAATATTTGAGATCGTCCCGGTTATGAAAGCTTTGAGCCCCTGACGAAGACAGATCTCGTATCCAAGATCCTTTGTTACCTTTTCATCGCTCGGCCTGCCCATCCAACCAAGTGTCTGACGAACTTTCGTGTCCGGAAATATATCAAGATATGGGGATTGTCCCAGCGAAAATGCCAACGCCATTTTCAGTGTTTGGTCGAATATTGCCTCACCGGTTGAGTTTTCAAACTCGGTTAAAAGCAACGCATCCTTATTCCCGTCCGAAGTAGTCGTTTTCGCAACCTTCTGAACGCCCGTGTTTTCAGGCTTGTCCGGAACAGCCGTCGATTCCAGTTTGGCCTCGACAAGGAGCTGTTCGTGTAGATCTCTAAGATCACCGAGTAAGTCTTTGGTGGAGTGATAGCGCTGATCTCGGTTTTTCTTAAGCGTCTTACTTACGATCCTGTTTAGCTCACTGGGTAAATGCGGAGCGATTGTCGACAATGGCGGCGGTTCAGAATTGATTATTGCCGCCAAGGTATCCGTTACAGTTTCCCCTTCAAACGGAGTCTGGCCGCCGAGCAGCTCGTAAAGAACAACCCCAAAACTAAAAACGTCTGAACGAGAATCGATTTCTTTTCCGCGCGCCTGTTCAGGAGACATGTAAGAAACCGTCCCCATTACAACTCCCGGATTTGTTTCAACAAGCTTCCGCGTCTGGTCTTCTTCGCCCGATGCCGTAATAAAATTCTCCGCAAGTTTTGCCAATCCGAAATCAAGTATTTTTACATACCCGTCCGGGCGTAACATGATGTTTTCAGGTTTGATATCTCTATGGACGATCCCAGCCTCGTGTGCTGCGGAGAGGGCCTCGGCAGTCTGGGTAACGATGGACAGGACCTCATCGAAAGAAATTCTGCCTTCTTCCATTCGCTCTCGCAGGGTCTTGCCATCAATGAATTCCGTGGCGATAAAATTCGTGCCTTCAGACTCACCGATCTCATAGACAGTTATTATGTTCGGATGGTTCAGGGCTGATGCCGCACGGGCTTCCTGTTTGAATCGATCCAGTCCCTCTGAATCGACTGAGAATTTTTCAGGCAGGACCTTGATCGCGACCTTTCTGTCCAGATCCTGATCTTCAGCGAGATAGACCATTCCCATGCCTCCCTCGCTAATTTCCGATACGACAGAGAAACGTCCAAACGATTTTTTTGGTATTGCTGACATAGATCCGGACCGATTTTCATGGCTTCTTAAAGAGTAAGCGCTAAATGCACCGATTTAGGATCCTGAAACGATCTAAGTAATTGGTATTGCAGTATTCTATAGGAATATTGGATTTGTGAACAATAGTTTCGGCCGATAGCTCCGAAATACTTTAGAATCCGTAAAACGTGCCACAGGCCGATGAATAATTGTAAGAAAATTTGTCTTTAGAATCTAAGAACACATCACGGCACTAAAGTCCTGATGCCCCCGTCCTTCCCAACACCTCCACGACCGCAGCGCGGATGTGACCATCCAAATTCCATCCGAGTTCTTTTTGATCTTGAAAACGGTCTTTTGCGTACGAACCGAATCATCCGCGAGTCCATCATTAACCAGAGTCATCGTGAACTCATCGTAACCATCCGCAAATGGCGCCTCGAGAAGAATCTTCCGGTTCTTTGTATCTTCAAACTCACCGGCAAGCTTCATGACAACGCCCATCGCCGACTTCACCCATGCTTCACCCTTTCTTGCAGCCAGGAGGATCATTTCGTTGTAATCGCCCGCGTCAATTTCAAACACGGATGGAAACTTCACCTTCACATAGCCTTCCGATGCGATCTTGCGCGCCTCTTCGTTAGCAAACTTAGTAGTTCGAAGATTTACATCCGCATTGATGGCCTCAAAACCGGGCAATCCCCTTACAAAAAGGTATTCGCCGGTAATCTCTTTCGGATACTTGATAAGGCCGTCTTCACCATTCTTATAGGTATTGCCCCTCAGGATGACAGCAAACGAATAACCGTTCTTGTAACGCCATTCGAGCTTCCGCCCTTTTAGGTTGAAATCGAGCGCCTGACGCGTTACGGAGATATCTTTTCTCGAGACTGTCGATTTGACCGTTATTTCCAGGTACTTCGCCGAATCGTACATATGAACCCTGTAGTTTTCGGGACCTTCACAGTATGTCGAAACATGACCGCCATTGGCACCTTGCCCTTCAGGGGTTTTGCAGTCCTTTTCCAGATCGGTATAACTGCTGTAAAAAGCTACATTTGTCTCTGTTCCATCGCCGTTAATTATCAAAGACCTAATCTTAGCACCGCTTCGATACTTAGCAGTCTTCCTGCTGCTTCCTTCAAAAATTCCCGCTCCTTCAATGCGCATCGTGATCGC
>JABDKD010000171.1 GCA_013003215.1 Pyrinomonadaceae bacterium | reverse complement strand
CCTCAGACTCGTCTCGATCATGATCATTTTCAACCTGCTGGTGATCTCAAACCCGGCGGCACCGCAGACGATCGCAGCTGGTGCAAGTGAGATGGGTCAGGACATACGCTATACCTATCTGTCGCATTTCTCGGGAGTCGGTTCGACCCTAAAAAGTGCGGCTTACTTTGCCAGCCCGGTCCTTGGTCTCTTCCTGAAGACAAGAAGCGCCGGCAAAAGAAGAAAACAACAGCAGATCGCAAGGGTTGAAATCTCGCCAAAGACGGCAGCTATCAGAGAAGGCGAGGAAGTAAATCTAAGCGCGGTTGCCTACACCTCAAACGGCAATATCGTCCAGGGAGTGGAGTTTGAATGGAAAGCGGTTGACATGAAAAACTCACTGGCCCCCGACATAGCAATCACCGAGAATACCTTCCGCCACGACTTGCCCGGCGCCTACCGGGTCAAGGCCAGAGCCGCCGGTGTGATCGGCGAAGGGATGATCGTCGTCAGGGAAGACCCCGACTTCAGAGCGGTAAAAGAGCTGATGGAGCAGGAGAAGGAAGCGGCGGAGACGGCAGCAGGCGTCAGCAGACAAAGAGCGCCGAGAACACTTCGTCCGGAGGTGCAGGAAGCGGTTACAAGGCTAAAGGCAGGGAGATCGAAAACGATCGGCAATTCCTCCCGTATGAGAAAGGCTGACAAGGCGGCTCTCGAGGCTTGGGAGCGGGATGAGAAGAAAATTAGGAAAGCGGACAGAAAAAGAGAGCAGCAAAAACGGGAGCAACGAATCCAGAGAAAAAGAGCCATTCAAGCTAACCTGGCTAACAACGTCGCTAAAAACTCAAAAGATAAAAGTGACGGGGTTCGAAAAAGCCGAAAAAACCTAAAAGGGCCGGGCGGCGTTCAGTTTCTAAATTCTTCATACAAAAAGAAAAGCAAAAAACTACCCGCGAATCCGCACGAATCGGCACGAATGAAAAAGGCGGAAACGCGACCGTCAGGAAGCGTGTCGGAAAAGAAAACTGCAAAAAAAGCGCCTGTAAGAGCACAGACCATTACGGGAGTAGATGCAAACAACAACGCCTATGGAACGGTCAATGGATTCTACTACTCAGGCGGCGGAGGAGGAGGCGGCGGACCGTTTATGGCCGCAGCATCGTACAAAAAGAAATCGAAAAAGAAATCGAATAAAAACACGGCAGTTATAGGAAGTTACTACGCGGAATTGCTTCTGTATGTCGACGGAGAAATGGGAACGGGAGATAACATAGGCCTAAGTGTGTGCTCATCGAGCAGCTGCAGCTGGAGCATTGCCATTCCATCGCAGTATCACGACGGACAGCAGCATACTCTCTATGCCTATGCCGTAGATGAGATCTTCACGATGCAGCAGACGGGCCCCACCATATACAACTTCACCATCGGATCGGCCGGGCCGGATCCCGAGTGGAACAATGACAACTTCGAGACATCCGACAAGCCTGGTACCGTTATCGGGCAGCCTGTTGATCCCATAACAGGTGGAACCGCCGGAGCAGCGTCCGGCAACTTCGGCTTCTCAGCGCCAATTGTGTCACTTCTGGGAAGAAACGGTCTCGATGTAAACCTTTCTATAAACTACAACTCCCTTTTGTGGCACGAAGACGATGACAACAACATCATCTACGACATCGACAAAGGTTCACCCGCACCTGGCTGGGACATCGGCTTTGGAAAGATCATGGATATGGACACCACGGGCGGAGCTATGCTCGAAGACCCAAATGGTACGAGACATTCTTACGACGGAGAGGTTACCGGATCGGGCTCGAACACGACCTACTACGGAAGAACCACTGATGGCTCGTTTATCGATTACATAGTCTCAAGAACCGCAAGCGGCATCACTTCGGGAACCGCGCATTATCCTGATGGTGCAAAAATTACCTACGGTGCTCCGGAAGACGGCGTGATCTATCCAACCCAGATCAAAGACGCCAACGGGAATTACATCACGATCACATATGTCGGAAACAAGGGACCAAATATCAATACGATCACCGATACTCTTGGTCGTGTGATCACCTTCAAATATCAATCAGGTAGACTGATCTCGGTCAAAGGTCCTGGCTACAACGGAGCAACCCGGACCTTTGTAAGATTGCACTATGTCCAGAAGACACTATCGGCAACATTCTCAGGTCTTACCAAGGGCGTCAGAGACGAATCGCCATATCAGCTCAAAGCGATCTACTACCCGGTAACAAACACTGGTTACTGGTTTGGCGACAGCGATTCTTATTCAAGTTATGGAATGATCAAAAAAGTGATGATGAACCGTTCGATGACATCGACCGGAACGGACACGGTGGAAGGCACGGTAACCAAGGGGACGATGTCTACCCAGACTACCTATAACTATCCGGCGACGGCTTCGAATCTTACGAGCGCCCCTCAATACACAACCAAGACCGAAACGTGGTCAGCAATCGATACGGCGGCGGCGGTAACCAGCTATTCCGTTAACAATACGGCAAGCCCAAGGACAACTACGGTTACTCTTCCTAACGGCACAAAGAGCAAAACTTATTCCTACAACAACTCGACCTGGAACGACGGGATGCTCTACAAAACGGAGTTTCTCTCGCCGACCAATGCTGTTCTTTCCAAACAGGAGATGACCTGGGCGCAAGGATATAATAATGCTCCGAGAGTAACCCAGATACTTTCCACTGACGAGAAAAATCAAACCAAGAAGCAGACGCTTACATACGGCACCTACTACAATCAGGTGGCATGGTCTTATGACTACGGCTACACAAATAATCTCCTGAGGAAGAGCTATACAACCTACGAAAACTCAGCCACCTATCGCGGAACTTATTCAGGCTCAAAATGGATGAGCGGCCTTCACATCTTCTCACTCCCAAAGACAACCGAAGTCCGAAATGCCGCAAATGTACGGCAAAATCGAACCAACTTTACCTATGATACAGGAACACTGACAACCAGAAGCGGAGTCTCAAACTTTGACAGCGCGGGCTATAACAATTCAGCGGTCAAACGAGGGAATGTCACCCAAACGAGAACCTATACAAAGGCTTCAAACCTTACGGGCGCGATCGATTACGATTACACCTACGACGTCCTCGGAAACAATCTGACAACAGAAACCGATTGCTGTCAGCAGATAAAATCGACATATACCTCCACCTACAAATATGCTTATTCAACAAGCGTAAGGAGAGGTGCGCCTACCGGAACCGTTGACCAAAATACAACTAGTGCGACCTACGACTTCAACACAGGTCTGGTTAAAACATCGGTAGGTGCCAATGGTCGAACGACTACGGCTGTCTACGATTCGATCGGGCGACCGACTCAGGTTACACTGCCGACCGGCGGAAAAACCATCTATGAGTACTTCCCAAATACCTTAACCACGAAGCAAACAGCAAGACTTTCAAACAACACGATCGTCAGCCAAAGTACATCGATCGTTAATGGCAGAGGACGGCTACGGATTTCAAAGCGCTTAACCGGAGCGTCAACCGAGACCGCTACCAATGCAAAATATGACAATATGGGCCGCAAATGGCAGGTCTCGAATCCATACCCAGCCACCGGTTCCCCGACAAAATGGACTACCTATGCCTACGATAATCAGTCGAGGGTTACTCAAGTAACCGCGCCGGACAACTCCACCACTAAGAGATTCTATAACGAAACTACAAAACCATCGTCTGCGACAAGCACCGTTGGATCAACAGTTCGAAGTCAGGATGCCTGGGGAAGAGAACACTGGACAAGATCGGATGATTGGGGACGCTTAGTTGAAGTCGTAGAACCAGGACCGACGGGTAATGGTTCGGTAACGGCTTCGGGAAACATGGTCACCGATTACGTTTACGACGCAGTCGATCGTCTGACACTGGTCACTCAGGGAAGCCAGAGAAGGAGCTTCAAATACGATTCCTTAAATCGTATGTTGGCGCAGAAACTTGCTGAGCAAACCGCAAGTATTAACGATTCGGGAGTATACGTTGGAGCAGGAGGATCGGGAGCCAGCTGGAGCGACTACTTCACATATGACGACCGAAGTAATCTGACACAAAGGATCGACTCAAGAGGAGTTAAAACAAACTTCAGCTATCTGAAGAGTGGTTCTGATGATCCGCTAAACCGTCTCCAAGCGATCACCTTTGATAAAACTGGTGCGGATACAACTCACGGGACAATCCATGAAGCCCCGGACATCACCTACACATATAAAACAACGGGTGATAAAGAAAGGATTAATACGGTGGCATCGACAGGAGTCTCTACCGAGACATACACTTACGATGTTGAAGGACGAGTATCCAACTATAAGATGCTTCTTACATCAAGAACTTCATATCCACTCGAGACTAGCTATCTATACGACACAGCAAACCGTTTAACAGAAGTTCGTTACCCTGCTCAATACGGAATGTCAGGTAACCCAAGAAAAACCGTAAACGTCACTTACGATCAGACGAGTAGATTAAACGATCTTAAAGTAAATGGATCGGCCCAAATGGATCAGATCAGCTACAACGACTTTGGTCAGGCAACCAGTATTCGAATCGGCGGCGGAGCGGCGAATCCTCTGACAGAAACCAATTCCTTTGATGCCAACACAGGCCTGATGACAAACCAGAAGGTGAAACGCGGAAGCACAAGCCTTTTGGACTTGAGCTACCACTACGCACGGGATCTCTCGAAAGGAAGTCTAAATGGTGCGACCGGCAATCTCACAAAAATCGTCAATAATCTTGACCGAAACAAAGATCGAAAATATGAGTACGACACTTTGGGAAGACTTATCAAAGCAAAAGGAGGAGTCGCCGCCGGAGGCTCCGGAGTCGCCAATTGGACACAGGACTATGCCTATGATCGTTACGGCAATAAAACGACGACTACGAAGTCAGGTGTAACGGCGAACAGTGCAGCTATTCCTCTCGATGGGCTCGCCAGCCAAACCTACTCAGCGGCTACCAACCGAATTTCAACATCAGGGCACGAATATGACAACGCCGGAAATATGACCAGGGGCAAGGCTCCTGATGGGTCACTTCAAAGGTTTGAGTACGATGAAGCTGGAAGAGTCAAAGTCATTAAGACAGATGCAGGTGCTGCGATTGAGACTAATTCCTATGCGACCTCGAGAAAAAGACTTATCAAAGAGGCTTCAGGAACGAGGACTTATTACGGGTGGGGAGGAAGTTCGGTGCTAGTCGAATACTCAGAAACAGCAACCACACCAGTTTGGGCAAAAAGCTACATTTATGCCGGATCGAGGCTTCTTTCAACGATAACAAAGAACGGCTCAAGCGAGCTGACCGAGTATCACCATCCAGACAAGCTCGGGACAAAACTGATAACGGATACTGTGGCCAATACAGCTGAGGAGCAAGGGACACTACCCTTTGGAACGTTGATAGATGCAGAGACAGTAGCAACATCGAATCAGAGATTCACCAGCTATGATAGAAGCGGAGCGACGGGTTTGGATTACGCTATAAACCGGACTTACAACTCCGGGCAGAGCAGGTTTATGCAGGTCGATCCCATTGGGGCTGCAAGCGCAAGCATCGAAAATCCGCAGAGTTTGAATCTATTCGCTTATACGGATAACAATCCTGTAGATTTTGTTGATCCGAACGGTCTAACAAAGGCAATAAACTTTACATGTTACACGATAGCCACAGAAGGGTATTGGACGGATGACCCTAGCCATACGTGGACTACCTCTCGAACATACTGTCATTACACGCGAGTTGATGGCGGTGGCGGTGGTGGAGGTGGTGGAGGTGGCGGCCAATCGGGTCAGGATCGTCCGCAAGAAAGAACCCCTTGTGAGAATATGGCGGCTCGTGCCGAAGCAATCGCTAACAGATGGTTAGCATGGTATAACCGAAAATCACCGCGTCAGAGAATGTTGTTTGGGAGAGATTATCAGCAGCATATGTTAGTTCAATTTGATCGGGAATTCACCACTCCCTATATTGGAACGAGTATGGGAATGGGGGGTACAAGAGGTCACTGGAATGCGTTGAAGCTGTGGTATTATTCCGGAGACGTCGGGAGAACTATCGCGGTGGGTGAATTAGGACAAGATGATTTTCAGGACGAATATCTAGATCAAGTTACGATTGATAACGCAAATGGGGATCGAGAACAGGCACGAACGACTAGACCAACGGACGGAAATATGAATCCGGATCAAGTTCACCATTTTGCAGCGTATTTAAGTTTGGGGATCGGTGGGATGGAGACAGTGATGAACGAGCATCGAGACGGTGATGTTGAAAGTGGAAATGTCGGTGATGTTGCCTTGGGGGATATTGCTTTTAGAGGCGGAACACAGCTTCGGGAGCGCCCAACGAGAATCGGCGATATTGCACGTTGGATTAGACACAATATCTGTAGACGTAGGACACCATGAATAATAAAATTGTTTGTTTGTTAATTGTACTCACGATTGTTCTTTTGCGAATCCAAGATACGTTTTTCGGTATTACAGGAGGACATCAAATCAACCGTGAAAAAATACTAACCGATGTCATTGCGGTCGTATCGTACCTTGTCATTTATACTATTCTCTCAAAATTAATTAAAATCGAGAAGAAACCTATGATTTTGGTTAATATTGCATTGATGATCGTAGTTGGTGCCGTTTGGCACCAACTTGTTCAACTTGCAGTATATTATTTTGCAAATCCTAGAGTTTTCCAATTGATGGAGGCGTCCATTGTTACTGGAATTAAAGTTAAGATCATCAGTTTTTCTTTGGTTTTCTTTTTCCTTCAGATTCCAATTCTCATTTTGACGCTAATATGGAACGCTGTGAATCGAAAGCGAAACGTGATATCGGGCGCAAACGGCGGTTCGATCTAATTGCAGGTAAACGTCGCGCCGATACTGATATGGGGCTATATTGATGAATGGTAACGTGAACTTTCTCCTGCTTTGTCAAGGAAGTGGGCAATCTCAATTAGGGGCGATGGCTGGGTCGGACCTTAGAGCATATCGGGTGAGCGGATTTCGGCTCCATTACCGGTCTTGGTGATTCGACCATCGCGTAGTAAACCTATCGGATTGAGTAGCGGCTATTTGAACGATCTTTTTCAAGCGCACCGATTAAGATTAAGAAATTGGTTCATCAAATTCGCCGCTTTGGACTAAGAAAGAAAATCATGGCAAATACTTATTCGAAAACGAATGAATGAGGCTTTTGAGAAAAACGAACTATAAACAAAGATTTTGGCTAATTAGCCTAAAAACTATCAGGTGTGTTTTTTGTTGAAGAGCCTTTGACAGGAAAGTTCTTAGATCTTTATAAAAACCGGAACTTAAGTAAGATTCAAGATCAGTACAATTCTTTTCATCGAAACTTTTTTGTTTGAAAGGTTTTAATAACTGATCAACTCCCGCAATTTGAAACGGTTCTAACAAGTTTGTCTTCGGCATAAACTGAAGTGATCTTGATCGCTATATCAGACAATAAAGCAGATCAGATAAGTTTTTTTAGTAAGAAAACACACATCATTTTTGTCGAAGACATTGGTAACCAACCAATGTCCGAAAACGGCAAAAAGATGTGTCTTTTTTTTCTAAGATCTTTTAATCAGAAAAAAAGTCACTCTTATAAGCCCAACCGGACGGGTTAAAAACAAAACGGGAAACTCCGTTCAAATCACGGAGAGCTGGGAGACGACTAAATGACTAACTTAAGAAGCGCTGCAATCAAAATCAAATCTTTCTTCACAAGAAAAGAGACAAAAGAGGTTTCCCGCGAAATACGCGAAAAGACGCGAAAAGACGCGAAAAAGAAAGAAATACGATCATAAAAAGCAAAAAGCGAATCGCGAATTGCGTCCCGCGCCCTCCGGCCTCAAGTTTCAGTTCCTCAGACTCGTCTCGATCATGATCATTTTCAACCTGCTGGTGATCTCAAACCCGGCAGCACCGCAGACGATCGCGGCCGGAGCAAGCGAGGTGGGGCAGGACATACGGTATACGTATCTGGCACATTTCTCGGGAGCCGGTTCGACCCTAAAAAATGCGGCTTACTTTGCCAGCCCGGTCCTTGGTCTCTTCCTGAAGACAAGAAGTTCCGGCAAAAGAAGAAAACAACAGCAGATCGCACGGGTTGAGATATCTCCGAATACGGCTGCGATCAGGGAAGGTGAAGAAGTAAACCTAAGTGCGGTTGCCTATACCGCTGGCGGCAATATTGTCCAGGGAGTGGAGTTTGAATGGAAAGCGGTTGACATGAAAAACTCTTTAGCCCCCGACATTGCAATAAGAGAAAACACCTTCCGCCACGACACTCCGGGCGCCTACCGGGTCAAGGCAAGAGCAGCGGGCGTGATCGGCGAAGGGATGATCGTCGTCAGGGAAGACCCCGACTTCAGAGCGGTAAAAGAACTGATGGAGCAGGAGAAGGAAGCAGCCGAGGCAGCCGCCGGAGTTGTGAAACAGAGGACACCGAGGACGCTTCGTCCGGAGGTGTTGGAAGCGGTTACAAGGCTTAAGGCCGGAAGATCAAAAACGATCGGCAATTCCTCCCGTATGAGAAAGGCTGATAAAGCGGCTCTCGAGACATGGGAGCGGGAAGAGAAAGAGATAAGGAAAGCAGACAGAAAAAGAGAGCAGCAAAGACGCGAGCAACGAATCCAGAGAAAAAGAACCATTCAAGCTAACCTGGTTAACAACGTAGCCAAAAACAGAAAAAACTCAAAAGACAAAAGTGAACGGGTTCGAGAAGGTCGAAAAGGTTCAGGCGGCGTTCAGTTTCTAAATTCTTCCTACAAAAAGAAAAGCAAAAAACTGCCCGCGAATCCGCACGAATCGGCACGAATGAAAAAGGCGGAAACGCGACCGTCAGGAAGCGTTTCGGAAAAGAAAACTGCCAAAAAGGCGCCTGTAAGAAGAGCACAGACCATTACGGGAGTTGATGCAAACAACAACGCCTACGGAACGGTCAATGGATTCTACTACTCCGGTGGCGGCGGTGGCGGCGGCGGACCGTTTATGGCCGCAGCATCGTACAAGAAAGGATCGAAAAAGAAATCGACTAAAAACACGGCAGTTAGAGGAAGTTATTACGCCGAATTGCTTCTGTATGTCGACGGAGAAATGGGAACGGGCGATAACATCGGCCTAAGTGTTTGCTCATCGAGCAGCTGCAGCTGGAGCATCGCCATTCCAACGCAGTATCACGACGGGCAGCAGCATACTCTCTATGCCTATGCCGTAGACGAGATCTTTACAATGCAGCAGACTGGCCCAACCATTTACAACTTCACCATCGGATCGGCCGGGCCGGATCCCGAGTGGAACAACGACAATCACGAAACGGCAGACGATCCGGGCGTCCAGGTAGGAACACCGCCAAACAACGGGACATCGGGGGCAGGCTCAGGCAACTTTGGCTTCTCGGCACCGGTTGCATCGCTACCGGGAAGAAACGGCCTCGATGTAAATCTCTCGCTAAACTACAACTCTCTCCTCTGGCACAAAGACGGCTCGGACATAATCTACGACATAGACAAAGGCTCCCCGGCACCCGGCTGGGACATAGGCTTTGGCAAGATCATGGATATGGACACTACGGGCGGAGCTATGCTCGAAGGTCCAAACGGCACACGGCATTCTTACGACGGCGACATCGTCGGATCGGGATCAAACACAACCTACTACGGAAGAACCACGGATGGTTCGTTTATCGACTACATCGTCTCAAGAACCGCAAGCGGGATCACCTCGGGAACCGCTCACTTCCCGGATGGAACAGTCGTAACATACGGCGCGCCTGAAGACGGCGTGATCTATCCGACGCAGATAAAAGACGCCAATGGGAATTACATCACAGTTACCTACGTGGGAAACAAAGGACCGCAGATCAATACGATCACCGATACCCTCGGCAGAGTGATAACTTTCAAATATGCTTCCGGAAGACTCATAAACATTCAGGGTCCCGGCTACAACGGAACGACCCAGACCTTCGTCCGCCTTCATTACGTCCAGAAGACACTTTCGGCGACATTCTCAGGATTGACCAAAGGCGTCAGAGACGAATCACCTTATCAGCTCAAAGCGATCTACTACCCGGTGACCAATACCGGATATTGGTTTGGCGATTCCGATTCATATTCAAGCTATGGAATGGTCAAGAAGGTGATGATGAACCGTTCGATGTCTTCCACGGGCACAACTACGGCTGAAGGAACAGTCACAAAGGGCACGATGTCCACCCAGACTACTTATAACTACCCGGCAACGGCCTCGAATCTGACATCTGCGCCGCAATACACCACCAAGACCGAAACGTGGTCAGGAATAGATACGGCAGCGGCTGTAACAAGCTATTCTGTAAACAATACCGCGAACCCAAGGACAACTACGATTACCCTGCCAAACGGCACAAAGAATAAGATTTACTCATATAACACATCCGATTGGAAGGATGGCATGCTTGACAAAAGCGAGTTTCTCTCGCCGACGAATGCCGTTTTATCAAAGCAGGATATGACCTGGGCTCAAGGCTATAACACCGCGCCGCGGGTTACTCAGATCCTTTCGACAGACGAGAAGAACCAAACGAAAAAGCAGACATTCACCTATGGTTCTTACTACAACCAGGTGACCTGGGCCTATGAGTACGGCTATACAAATAATCTTTTGAGAAAGTCCTACACGACTTATCAGAACTCGGCAACATATCGGGGCACCTACAGTGGCTCGAAGTGGATGAGCGGTCTGCATATATTCAGTCTTCCGCTGACAACTGAAGTAAGAAATGCTGCAAACGTCCGGCAGAGCCGAACCAATTTCACCTACGATGTCGGAACGATGACAACAAGGAGCGGTGTGTCCAACTTTGATACGACCTATAACACTTCTGCATATACCAAGAAGCGCGGAAATGTAACCAGCACCAGAAGTTATTCAAAGGCTTCAAATCTTACCGGCTATATCGACTACGATTACACTTACGATGTTCTTGGAAACAATCTGACGACGGAAACTAACTGCTGTCAGCAGATCAAATCTACCTATACCTCCACCTACAAATATGCATATCCAACAAGCGTAAGGAGAGGTGCACCTACAGGTACAGTTGATCAGAACACCGTGAGCGCTACGTACGATTTTAACACTGGCCTCGAGAAGACATCGACAGATACGAATGGAAGAGTTTTAACATCAGCGTACGATTCGATCGGCAGGCCGACACAGGTTACACTCCCGACCGGCGGTAAAATCATCAATGAATACTTTCCGAATACGTTAACCACCAAACGGACAGGGAAGCTTTCAAACAATACGATCGTTAGCCAGTCAACGTCTATTGCTAATGGACGCGGACAGCCGCAGATCTCGAAGCTTCTTACGGGAACTTCTACCGAAACAGCGACAAAGATAAAGTATGACGAGATGGGAAGGCAGACGCAGGTGTCGAATCCATATCCGGCAACCTCAAGCCCAACCAAGTGGACGACCTATGCTTACGATAATGAATCTAGAGTCACGCAGGTTACTGCGCCCGATGGCTCAACAAACAAGATTTTCTATAATGAGACAACAAAGCCAAGTTCGGCTCTGACAACTGCAGGTTCAACGGTGCGAAGCCAGGATGCCTGGGGTAGAGAGCGCTGGGCCAGAAAAGACGATTGGGGAAGATTGGTCGAGGTCGTCGAACCGGGACCGACTTCAAATGGCTCCGTAACAGCATCGGGCAATATGGTCACTCGTTATACATACGATTCGGTTGACCGTTTGACCCTGATAACGCAAGGCTCACAAACACGCAGCTTCAAATACGATTCCCTCGGGCGAATGACGCGTCAAAAACTTGCCGAGCAGACGGCGACGATCAACGATGCCGGAAATTATGTAGGGACAGGCGGATTGTGGTCAGATGCGTTTGAATATGATTCAAAAAGCAATCTAATAAAACGGACTGACGCAAGAGGCGTCAAGACAAACTTTAACTACAACTCGGATCCTCTCAATCGGCTTCAGACCATCACCTTTGATAAAGTTGGGGCAGATACAACCAACGGCACTATCCATGAAGCTCCGGATATTACTTACACATACGAGACTGCTACCGGAAAGGATAAGGAAAGCATCAAGACAGTCGTCTCAGCAGGTGTTTCGACCGAAACATTCACGTATGATTTAGAGGGACGTGTGTCTAACTACAAGATGAGTTTGACGGGCAGAACCAGCTATCCGCTTGAAACGAGCTACTTGTATGACACGGCAAATCGGCTGACAGAAGTCCGCTATCCTGCCCAGTATGGAATGAGTGGTAACACTCGAAAAGAAGTCAACGTCACATACGATCAAACATCACGACTAAAAGACCTCAAAGTTGATAATGTCGCTCAGATGGATCAGATCAGTTATAACGACTTTGGTCAGGCAACCAGTATCAGAATCGGAGGCGGAGCTTCGAATCCGATGACTGAGCAATACACCTTTGACGCCAACACGGGTTTGATGACAAATCAGAAGGTGAAGAAAGGTGCGACAACCAAGATGGATCTAAGCTATTACTACGCTCGTGATCTATCGAAAGGCTCCCTCAACGGCACCACCGGAAACCTTACCAAGGTCGTTAATAATCTCGATCGAAACAAAGACCGAAAATACGAGTTTGACACTCTTGGAAGACTCATCAAGGCAAAAGGCGGAGTAGCCGCAGGCGGAAGTGGAGTTGCTAACTGGACTCAGACTTACACTTACGATCGTTACGGGAATAAGCTTACGAGCGTGAAAAGCGGGATAACTGCAAATAGCGCGGCGATTCCCCTTGATGGAGTGGCGAATCAGGCTTTCGCGGCAGCAACAAACCGAATCACAACGGCAAGTCATGAATACGACAACGCCGGAAACATGACCAGAGGCAAAGCTCCCGATGGAAGCATCCAAAAGTTCGAGTATGACGAAGCCGGAAGGATCATCCACATCAAAACCGATAGCGGAACAATTCTTGAAACAAACACTTATGCAAGTTCAAGAGAGAGACTCAAGAAAGAAGCAGGAACTACAAGAACTTACTATGCTTGGGGTGGAAGTTCGGTCTTGGCAGAACACGTCGAAACAGCTAGCGAAACAACCATGAAATGGAGCAAGAGCTACATTTATGCTGGAAGCAGGCTTCTCTCAACCGCAACAAAGAACGGTTCAAGCGAAACGGTAGAATACCATCACCCGGACAGACTCGGCACAAAGATGGTCAGCGATCCCGTTGCCAACACAACTAAAGAACAGGCAACCCTCCCGTTCGGAACAGAAATACCAGCGGAGACTCAGGCAACAACAAACCAGCGCTTCACGAGTTACGACAGAAGCGGAGCAACGGGATTGGATTACGCCGTAAACAGGACTTATAACTCAGGACAGAGCAGATTCACTCAGGTTGATCCTATCGGAATGGGAGATACAAGTTTGAGTAATCCGCAATCGATGAATCTCTACGGATACGTTAGGAATAATCCTGTCGATCTTGTTGATCCATCGGGGTTGAACCTGGCAGCTGGTTGCTACGTTTTCGTTGCTGGAGTTATATACGATGACGGCAGAATAGTAATTACCGATCTCATTTTTTTCTGTATTGGAGGAGGAGGTGGCTCCGGAGGCGGCAGAGGCAGCGGCGAACCAGGTGGCGGCGGAAGGGGAGCATCGCCGAAACAAGATGATGAAAATTGTGGGCTAAATCCGGTAACTAAAAAACCTGGAATACTCAATGATAATCCATCTAAGAAGCATCCCCGTAAAAATGGCACCCCAGGAAGAGAAGGAAAGTTTGGTAACATTAGAGCAGGAAATGGAGGTAATGGTGGATTTGGTGAAAGAAAACATACGGGTATTGATATAACAGCACCTGTTGGTACCCCCATATATGCCAGCAGGGATGGAATAGTGAGAAGAGCAAAAGAGGCTACTGGTTCAACCCGAACTAGAAGACAACGTAGAAGTGCTAGCCAAAACTACGGTTGGGGTGGGGTAGTAGGGATTAACTATGATGGAGTCGCTTTAAATGGAGCCTATGCCCATCTCAGCAAGGTTGTAGTTAAGGAAGGTGATAAAGTAACGGCGGGACAGTTGATTGGATTTTCTGGCAGAACGGGAAATGCCGATAATCCAGGGCAACCTCCAGGAGATGATCACTTACATTATGGGGTTTTCACAGGTGAGTATAATGGCGGAGGTTTTGCTGGGGTCGATTGGAAGGATCCTCGGGAGCTATTAAACAGTCCTTGTCCGAAGCCCAAAAAATAGACTTGGTTGGCGGAATAAAAAAGTAGGTTACTTTATACATAGGAGAGGAATGTGATGAAATTATTGGTCTTTAGCTTACTTTCTCTGTTGCTGTTTTTGTCTCCGTGTTCACGGATGGAAAGCAGAAGCATAGATGATACTGTTCCTTGGGTTCGACCTACTGTGAACGGAATTGTTTTGGGGAAATTCAAGCATCAGGATGTGATTGATTTGTTGGGGAAGCCCATGTCGGAAGAGGAGATTCAGCAATTTGAAGTTCCGGAAGAGGAATGGGAAGATGCGATGAATTATCGGCTCAAGATAGATGGCATAGATGGTTGGGTAGGAGTTATTTATAAAAGTAAATCAACACTTGTTACGCATATTGAACTAGTTCCCGAAGTGGAAATGAACAAAAAGGAAGCGATCGAAAAATACGGTCCTGATTATTTTGTGACTTCGAATAACGACTCTAAATGTATTCCAGTTTCAAGAAAGAACCGGGAATATCGCGGAAAACCTGAATATCCGATTTCAATCGTCTATCCCAAAAGGGGTATGTATGTCGGTATAAGGGAAGACGGTTCCGTTATGCATATAAACTATACCGATAAATGTGAGTGAGCTTCTCTCTGAACGTGTAAATCGCTAGTATCGGTAGATTTTCTTTGGCCGTTAAGAATTCTGGTCAACCTGAAACCAACTACTCATCTAAAACGCTTCGATTCGGTTGGGGCAAAATGATCTAAAGGTCGGCGGTGTCACACAAGTGGATCAGATTACTTACAACGACTTTGGACAAAAACATCGATTCGAATCGGCGGCGGATCAGTGAATCCTCTTGAGGATTCGAGTTCGTCTAGCCGCCCCATTAGATTCAACAAGTTACGGCGACCCGCGCGGTCGTTTTTTTTGTTGCGTTACCAATACGTTACCAAAAGTTGCCTAATAGTGAATAGAATTGACCAACTATGAGTAACTGCACACGGCGTAAGCTGTTGATTTAATTACTAATACCCAATAGTTGTCGACACCGTCGAACTATGTAGCGCATGACTGGCAGTCATGAGGTCAGGGGTTCGATCCCCCTCGGCTCCACCAATAAATTTAGTGAAAACCTAAGATTCAGGATCCAGGACCTCGCGAATCAATGC
>JABDKD010000165.1 GCA_013003215.1 Pyrinomonadaceae bacterium | reverse complement strand
ACAACGCGGAGAAGCGTTTTTCATCGGCAACTGAATTGAGAGATGAACTTGAGCGGCACCTGATTTCGTTGAAAGGCGGCCAGGTGTCATATGGGATTAAAGAGAGTCCGGAGGCTGTTGCTTTATCGGATCAGCCAGTTTTCTGCGGTTTTTGCGGACAGAAGATTGTTGCGACGGACATGTTCTGTGCTTTTTGCGGTGCGAAGCAACCATTGGCGCAACCCGGGGTCCAGAGTCAGGAATATGTAATTCATGCGCATACGACGGCCAAACTTGTTGTTGAGGGCACGGGCGACCTAAATGTCCCGACTTTCGATTTAGGCAAGAAAGAGAACCTGGTCGGCCGCAGGGATCCGATGTCGAATATTTTTCCCGAGGTCGACCTTTCAAAATACGACCCTCAGACAAAGATTTCGAGGAAGCACGCACGAATATGGCGTGAGGGCGAGACTTACATGGTCGAGGACCTCGGCAGTTCCAACGGTACAACTATTATTCAGGCCAGTAACGATACGACAAGACTGGCACCGCATCAGTCGCGGCCCCTTAGTCACGGAGACAAGATCCAGGTGGGGGACACTATGCTGCATTTTGTTATCGGCTGAATGAATCAGGATTTCTAGTTTTATGAGTTCGAAAGGAAAGCGGCTGAGCCCTAAGACAGGGGCCGCTGAAGTTGTGAAAGGCTTTGATGCAGAGAAGCTGAGCGCTCCGTTTGTGTTGCGTTGCGGTGCGCTAATGATCGACTACATACTCGTGTTGCTGATCCCGGTTCTGAGTCTTCTTCTGGGTAGATTTTTGCAATACGACGGGGCGAAACTGCTCAACAGTGAGGTAAACAATACCGGCTGGTTGATCACAATTCTGCTTTGCGTGACTAATTTCATCATATTTCCCATATTTAGCGGACAGACGATAGGGAAAATGCTGACCGGTCTTAGAATTGTGAAAATGGATGGTTCCGCACCCGGGGTTGGGACTATTCTTTTGAGGCACTTGTTTGGATACCCGCTAACCCTGTTTAGTGCGATGATTGGTTTTTTGTTGGCCTTGGCAAATAAGAATGGAAGAGCGCTGCATGATTATGTAGCCAGTACCATGGTTGTCTACGGAAGCCAGAAGCGGAAAGTGAAAACCACTGTCAGGAAACGAAAGAAACAAAAGGTTAAGAAAGCAAAGGCGGGAGAAAGTCTCGCTTAGACAGCTGTTATGCCGCAACTACTAATAAAGAACTCGGATGACACGACGGAAACCTTTGTCATCTCCCGTCTCAGGACGACAATAGGTCGTTCGGCGCGGAGTGATGTCTGCATTCCGGACGCGTTTGCCTCGAGATTGCATGCGGAAGTAAGGCAGGAAGGGGACAACTACTGGCTCCAGGATCTTGGTTCGGCTAATGGCACACGCTATAACGGGACATTGGTTTCAAACCCGGTACCAGTGCTTTCCGGCGGCGAGATTAAGATCGGTGAAACTACGATCGTTTTTCAAGACGAGGCCGCTGAAAAACCACAGAACGCGACCCTCATTGCGGAAAGTACACAGGCGCTTGATCCTTCGATGACGATCTCGTTTTCGCGTTCAAAGAATCCCACATCTGAGATCATCGAGTCTCAGTTTTCTTCGCGAACGGATCTTCTGGGCCTGATAAGTAAAGTTGGCGTAACGTTACTTTCATCTAAAAACCTCGAAGAAACGCTGAATCAGGTTGCAGCCCTTGTGTTTGACGCGGTTCCCGCGGAACGCTGTGTGATCATGCTGCGGGATGAGGAGCAGGCCGATGGCATGAAGATCGCCGTCGCCCGGGAACGCGGAAAGGACGATCAACCTGATGAGGTTCGTATAAGCCGGACCGTAATGGAAGAGGTAATGGTACATGGAAAGTCGGTATTGACTTCCGATGCACAGCACGACCCCAAGTTCGCGAGTCAAACCATGGCGCTTCTTGGTGTGCGTTCTGTACTTGCGGTGCCTCTAGCCGTCACCGAAGGTGAGGTGTTTGGTATTGTTTATGCCGATTCACCGACCTATGAGAACACCTTTGGCGAAGACCATTTGAACATCCTGACCACCTTGGCATCAGTTGCTTCTATCAGGGTTGAGAATGCGACGCTTACTGAGGAGCGTTTCGAACGGGAACGAATGGAACGCGAGTTGGAACTCGCCACGGAGATACAACAGCGGTTTCAGCCATCTGCCCCGCCTAAAGTTGAGGGCTATGAGCTGCAGGGTATCTCCTTCGCTTGCTATGAGATAGGCGGGGACTACTACGATTTTATCCCAAGGGACGACAATCAAATGTTGATTGCCCTTGGAGATGTTTCCGGTAAAGGAACGGCTGCCGCGTTACTTATGTCGAGCCTCCACGCTGCGATTCATGCCCAGGCCACAGCGCGGAATTCACTTTCAGACATGGTTACGTCGGTCAACGAGTATCTTGCGGCAAATACGCCGACGAATCGTTTTATTACATTTTTTGCCGGAGAACTTGATCCCTCAACGAATTCCTTTTCGTACATAAATGCGGGGCACAATCCTCCATTGGTTGCACGTGGCGATGGTGAGGTCTTTGAGTTGGAATCCGGCGGTTTTCCGCTGGGAATTATGCCGGGAACGGAGTTTGAACAAGGAAAAATTGAAGTTATGAGCGGGGAATGTGTCGTGATCTTTTCCGATGGAGTCTCTGAAGCGGAGAATCCGGAAGGTGAAGAATTCGGGATCGAACGCCTGACTGAAGTGATCAAGAAGAATTCATCCAGGTCGGCATCCGGTATCCGCGATAAGATTGAGTCTGCATTATCTGCATTCACCAAAACAGCCCCGGCAAATGATGACATCACGCTCGTGATCGTCAAAAGAGTCTAGCCGCTAATCATATACCTGCCAAAGCATGTCCCAATCAAGTGCATTTATTAGCGTTTAGCGACGTTAAAAAATGTTGACTGATGTCACCGCGGTTCGTTATTATAAGGATTGGACTCCCTCGCACACCTTTCTTACGGTCCAGTTCTAAATGAAAAAGAAACTACCAAACATAAGTTTGCGGGCGATTCTGCTTATAACGCTCCTTGCCGTCGGCGTGCTGCCTTTAATTGTAACCGGATGGATGCTTTCTGACCGAAGCGGAAAAGAGCTTCGTGCGGCCGAGGGGAGGTATCAGACGCAACTGGTACAGGATAATGCCAGGCAGATCGAGCTATTCGGAAAGTATTATTCCGACTTGGTGCGCGGATATTCGAAGTCGTTCGAATTTGCCGACTCCGAGGAGATGCTGCTTTCTGACCGAACGCAGAAGATGCTTGGCCAGTCGCTCAACGACGATCCAGGACTCTTGGCGCTCAGTGTAAATCCCCTGAAGGGCAATGTGCTTTCAGCTTTCCGGTCGAGCGTACTAAGCGAGACTGAGGTGTCGACCTTTTCCTCAAGTGCGCTTGGACTTATTCAGGATGAAAAGGTAGTTATCGGCACTCCACAGGTCGCCAAAAAGTCAGGCGAGCTGGTTATGGCCGTAGCTTCGCCAGTGACGATTAAAGGAAAACTGAAGGCTGCCGTAGTTGCACTGGTTTCTTTGAGCGATATCGCAAGTTTCGCCGAAAACAAGGATATTAGCGAGACCGAAATGTGGGAAAACGGGCTTCCGATAATTTTTGTTGTAGACGAAAAAGGAAGGACGATTGCACATCCGAACGAGTCATACGTAACATCAAGGAGGATTCTTAGCGATATCGGAATCGTTGATGAATGGATGAGGACGAACGAGCAGATTCAATCCGCTCTCGTTCCGTTTGACGCGGATTATCAGGGTACAAGCAGAGAAATGATCGGCGCCTACTCCACCGCAAACCTGGCTGGAGGCCTTAAGTACGGCGTAATTGTGATGCAGGACACAGACAAAGCCCTGCAGTCAGTCGGCGAGATGCGTAGTCAGATCTGGTTCATTAGCCTTGCTTTCGCCGTTGTAGCACTCGTCCTTGGTTTAATCCTTTCGCTGCAGGTAACGTCGCCGCTTTCAAAACTTGTCGAAGCAGCGGAGGGAATCGCAGCCGGAGATCTCTCGAGCCGTATTGTTGAAAAGAGAATCACTGAAATCGGAACGCTTGGCAATGCGTTCAACAAGATGAGTGATGAATTGGAGACCTACATCGCCGATCTGGCTCGAGCCGCGAAAGAAAACAAGGAACTCTTCGTCGGCACTGTGAAAGCGTTGGCCGCCGCGATCGACGGAAAAGACCGTTATACGCGGGGTCACTCTGAACGCGTGTCGCGTGTATCAGTTGCAATCGGTCAGCGAATGGGAATGGATGAGGATGAACTTGAAAAACTCCGAATAAGCGCATTGTTGCACGATGTTGGAAAGATCGGAATCGACGATTCGATTCTCAAGAAGCCTTCGAAACTCACCGACGAAGAATACGAGATCATGAAGTCGCATCCGCATCAGGGCTACAAGATCATGAAGAACATCCCGGCGATGAAAGAGTTTCTCCCCGGAATGTATATGCACCACGAGATGGTAAACGGAAAAGGGTATCCTCAGGGACTCCATGATGAGCAGATACCGCTCCAGGGCAAGATCGTCGCTGTGGCAGATACGTTTGATGCTATGACTATCGACCGCCCATACCAGAAAGCAATGGGCCTTGAAGATGCACTTGAAACGATCAAGAGTTTCGTCGGGACCAGATATGACCTGCGCGTGGTTGATGCCCTTATCCGCGCCTGTGCAGAGGGACAGATAGGAGTCGGTCGCGTAAAACTAAAAAGTTTTGAAAAAACCGCGAGAGCTGAAAAGCCAGAAAAAGTAGCTTGAACGCAAAATCCCCCAAACCCGTAAAGAAACCAGCGAGATAGAGAATGCAGAATCCGAACGAAAATTGGCAAGTTGAAGTCAAGGGCGAGATCTATGAAACGACCTTCGCCGAGTTAACGGTATGGATTGCCGAGAATTCCTTACTCCCCGAGGACCGTGTGCGCCGAGGAAATCTTCGATGGCTGGATGCGGGCAAAGTCCCGCCGCTGCGCCCGTTCTTCGATGCTAAGGCAAATGGTACAGAACCGCCGATTGTCCAGGTGAACGTAACCGATGCGATGCCAGAACACGAGGAAGCAAGTGTCGCACAGACCCAGAACATTCCGGTCGTCCCGGAAGAGTCACCAGAGCAGTCATACGAAGATCCAGTGGTTGAAGATGAGCAAAGAGTACCGGAATCAGGCTCAGGCATTGATCAGTCGATCTGTAATGTTCATCCGGAACTTCAGTCGTTTTATGCCTGCGAAGCCTGTTTGCATGGATTCTGTAAGTCCTGTCCGCAGAGTTTCGGTTCGAATGTGAAGATATGTCCTTACTGCGGAGGCATGTGCAAACCTTTTAAGGAGGTCAATGAAAACGCAGCAGACGAGGCAAGAATTCGTAAAGATATCTCAGAAGGCTTCGGATTCGGGGATTTTGCCTCTGCTTTCGGTTACCCGTTTAGATTCAAATCGAGCCTCTTTGGCGGTGGTCTGATCGTTGCGATTTTGGGGTATGGCCAGTCAGCCGCGTCGATGGGATCTTTCTTTCTGATTGCGGCCGCGATTATCTGCTTCGTTCTCTCAAGTGCGATAGTTTTCGGCATGGTTTCGAATACTTTGGATAACTTCGCGAAAGGAGATGTCGAATCCAATTTCCTGGCGGGGCTTGAAGATTTTTCTGCATGGGACACGATAATTCATCCGTTTCTGCTTTTCCTCGGAGTCTACATATCGTCTTTCGGGTTAGCGACAGCGTTGATCCTGGGAATGGTGTGGTATGCGTTCAATACAATCACCAGCCAGGTAAACAGCCAGGCAACACAGATCGCAGCACTCACGAAGGAGTCAGATCAAAGCTCCGCGCATGTGGAGCAGATCCGCCAGAAGTTTGTTCGCCAGAACCAAGGCAGAACCGACGTCGTTGTCGGAGCTGACGGGTTAACTGATGGCCAGAGGCGCACGATTCAGGAAGAGGCTGAATTTCAACAAGTCAACGACATCGCGAAAAATTACAAAAAAGCACAGCTTGAATCGACGATTGGAAAAACCCCGGAGACCCAACAGGCTGAAATGCGTGCGATGTTAACGCAATTCGCTAAGGTCGCCGGAGTATTCGTGATACTAATCGGGTTGGCAATGCTTTGGGGCTTTTTCTATTTCCCGGCCGCATGTGCGGTTGCCGGATACACGAAGTCATTCGGAGCTGCGATCAATCCGCTTGTAGGGCTTGATACGATCAAGCATTTGGGACTCGACTATTTCAAGATCCTTGTAATGACTTTCATGCTGTCAATCGTAAATGCGGTTATCGGTGGTATTCTCGCCTTGGTCTTGTCCCCGTTCAACCTGCCGGGCCTCGGGAATCTCCCGGCCAATTTCGCCGCCAGTTTTGTTGGGTTCTATTTCTGGATCGTTTTCGCAGTCATGCTTGGGTACGCGCTCTACAAAAACTCCGACAAACTTAAGCTCTACCGCTGATCATTGTCAGGAATCAGTACTGAACGGCGATGGGAAATATCCCGTCGCCGTCTTTGTTTGTAAGGGGCGGGTTGCATATAATCTATCATTTGCCGTAGCAGCTCAAAGGAAGCGCTTTACGGTCCGGAGTATTAGATTTAATGGCATTTTGGCGCAGGAAAAAAACGGATGACGCTTTTTCAACCTCGGTTCTTGGACTCGACAAGAGTGTCGAAGAACTAAAAGCTCAGGAAGAAGCTGTTGAAAAGGAACTAGGGGTTCGTTTCAACAAGGCGATCGCAAAAACCCGTCATTCGATAAACGATAAACTCGATACCGTATTCGAAAGCCGGAAGAAGATCGATGAGGCTTTTCTTGATGAGTTGGAAGAGATGCTGATCTCGACGGATATTGGTGTTTCCACGACCTTTCAGATCCTGGATTCGATTCGGCAGGGTGTATCAAGGGCTGAGATTTCGGACCTTGCAGCACTCAAGCAGCAGATGAAGAAGGAGCTGCTGGAGATTCTCACCGGGAGCGTTGCCTCCGGAGTCGCTTCGGAGAGCGAGACGGACGTCTCGATCAGGCCGTATGTGTTGATGGTTGTCGGCGTCAACGGGGTTGGTAAGACGACCACGATCGGAAAGCTGTCACAGCGGATTAAAGATGAAGGAAACGAGGTGATGATTTGCGCCGCGGACACGTTCAGGGCGGCGGCTTCCGAGCAACTGGAAATATGGTCTGAGCGCGCGGGTGTACCACTCATTCAGCAGAAACAGGGTACCGATCCGGCAGCGGTATTGTTTGATGCACTTAAATCGGCAAAAGCGAAAGACGCCGATGTTCTCATAGTTGACACTGCGGGAAGGCTGCACAATAAGTCCTACCTGATGGCTGAGCTCGAGAAAATGAAGAGAGTCGCAGGTAGAGAGGTAGAGGGCGCGCCACATGAAACGCTTCTTGTAATCGATGCGGTGACAGGACAGAACGGCTTGGAACAAGCAAGACAATTCCTCAAGACAGCCGAAATTACAGGGATTGTTCTGACAAAGCTGGATGGAACAGCCAAGGGTGGTATCGCCGTCGCGATTTCCAAGGAACTGGGGCTTCCGATTCGATATGTCGGGATAGGTGAAGGCGTGAACGACCTTATGGTTTTTGATGCTGAGTCCTATGTGAACGGGTTATTTGAGTAGAAGCGTGATCGGTAAAGCTAAAAGCAAAGTGAAAACAACTGATTTTGACTCCAGAATGACAGAAAGGGCGCTTGAACTCGCCGCACTCGGTGTCGGTCAGGTCAGTCCCGGACCGCTGGTTGGATGTGTTGTTGTATCTGCAGAGGGCGATGTTGTCGGAGAAGGAACATACTTTTACGAAGGGGTAACCCACGCGGAAGTTATTGCCTTGAGTGAAGCCGGGGCTTCCGCACAAAATGGTACAGCCTACATTTCCCTCGAGCCGCATTCGCACCATGGTAAAACCCCACCTTGCACGGAAGCATTGATTCGAGCCGGTATTCGAAGAGTGGTCGTTCCGATCGAAGATCCTAATCCGCTTGTTTCCGGCAAGGGGTTCGAACTCCTTTGCGAAGAAGGAATTGAGGTTGTAACGGGTATCCGAAAAGAGGAGGCGGAATGCCTGAATGAAAAGTTCATTCACTGGCATCGGAACGGCCGCCCGTTCGTTCACCTAAAAATCGCGTCCTCACTTGACGGCAAATGTGCTACGCGCACCGGAGATTCGAAATGGATAACTGGAAAGGAAAGCAGAGAGATCGGGCAGACACTTCGTCACGACCATGATGCGATCCTTGTGGGGAAAAGGACAATTGAAAAAGACGACCCTTCGCTTACCTATCGCGGTGGGAACACCCGTCGCAGGCCTTTGCAGCGGATAATCCTGGACACCGATCTTTCGATAAGTCCTGAATCGAAAGTAGTCAAGACTGCGGATGAAACTCCGACAGTGATCTTCTGTTCATCCAGTGTGGAGAGTGAACGTCGTCAGTTATTCGCCGATTTCGGAGTCGATGTATTGGAGATTGATGGCGGTCCGCGAAATCTCCCGGCGGTAATGGAGGCGCTCTATTCGAGAGACATTCAAGGCGTTTTGGTCGAAGGCGGCCCTACCGTCACTGGCGAGTTTCTAGACCAGGGAATTGCGGACAAGTTGAGTATTTTCGTAGCGCCTTTGGTAATCGGCGGTACTGAATCGCTGGCCTCGGTTGGAGGACATGGTGCAGGCTCCCTGAGCGAAGCGTGGCGACTCGAGCGAGTGTCGGTTAGACAGAACGGAGACGATCTTGAGGTGACAGGATATCCGGTCGCAACAAGGGTCAAGGAGTGAGAGTGGCCGGGAGATCGAGATCAGGCAAACCGTTTGCAAAACGCTCTTTGGGGCAGAACTTTCTCGTCGATCAAAACGTGATTCGCAAGATCGTCGCTGCACTTGGAGACATAGGGCAAAGCCTTGTTATCGAAATTGGGCCGGGAAGAGGCGCCTTGACCGAAACGCTGGTAGACGCAGCAAAATGCTATGCGGCGATCGAATTGGACCGCGTGTTTGCCGCTTCCCTCAGCGCAAAGTTTTCCGACAGATCAGATGTTCGAGTATTTGAGCAGGATGTTCTTGACTCGGATTTGAGAGATATCGTAGACGTTTTCGATGAATATACCGACATTAGAATAGTCGCGAATTTGCCCTACAACATTTCAACCGCAGTGTTGGAAAAGCTTTCTGCTACGGAACTCGGCTACCGCGATGCGGTTCTGATGTTTCAAAAGGAAGTTGTGGACCGGATTACTGCCAAACCGGGTAACAAGAGCCGCGGGTACCTTTCCGTTATTACTGAGGCCAGTTTCGAAACGGAGTTTCTTTTTGATGTATCGCCGAGATCTTTTCGGCCGGTTCCACGAGTAAACAGTGCGGTCGTCAGGGTAGTTCCGAGAAGTCAGGAAGTTGTTACGCGAACTCCCGAATTTCGAAGGATGTTGAGCATCGGATTCCAGCAAAAACGGAAAACACTCGCAAATAACCTGAAGAATCTGCAGGAAGTTGATGACGGAAGGGAACTGGTCGAGTCGATAGGACTTGAACGTTCGATCAGGGGTGAACAGTTAACCCTGGCTCAATGGATCGAACTGGTTCGCTTGATATACCCGGAACTCGAAGGCGGCCCGTCTTGATGAAGCTTGAATCGGGTCACTGCCCTTTGTGTTAGAATCAGGCCAATCCCCACTTACCGTAAAAACCTTATGGGAAACAAGATTGAGATCATGCCGCTAGGCGGCGTTGGCGAATTCGGGATGAATTGCCTTGGAATCCGCTATTCCGGGGAAATGATTATTGTCGATGCCGGTATGGGTTTTCCCGAGGAGACCCCGTACGGCGTCGACATTTCCATTCCAAACTTCGACGTTCTTGAAGACTACGCCGACGAACTTACCGGTCTTTTTCTCACCCATGGTCATGAGGATCACATTGGATCAGTTCCGTATCTTCTGAGGCGCTTTGACCTACCGGTTTACGGGTCGCGGCTAACGCTGGCGTTTGTCGAGCGTAAACTCGAGGAACATGGGATCGCGGATGAGATTGAGTTAAACAGGGTAGAAGCGGGTTCTAATGTGAGTATTGGCAGTTTTGATGTCGAGTTCATTCACGCATCTCATTCTCTTGTGGATTGCTTCTCACTTGCAGTGGAGACTCCCTTGGGAACAGTGATTCACACCGGGGATTACAAGATTGATGAGTCACCTGTGATTGGGAGGCCCTACGATCTGGAAGCTTTGAGGGCAAGAGGAGAAAAAGGGGTTCTGGCGCTTCTGGCTGATTCGACAAACGCGACGGTTCCGGGCAGGACTCCATCTGAAAAGGATGTAATTCCTGCGTTAGATGAGATCTTTGGCGAAGCTGAAGGGCGGTTGATCGTCACCACGTTTTCATCATCGATACATCGCCTGCAGGTTGTTTTTGACCTCGCAAAAGTACACGGCAGGAGGGTTTGTGTGCTTGGGCGCTCAATGAAGCAAAACGTCGAGCTTGCTGAGGAACTTGGGTTCCTAAATATTGATCCCGAAACTGAGATCGGCCTCGGGGAGTCAAGGCAGTTGAATGATGACGAGGTCGTATATCTTGTTACAGGTTCTCAGGGTGAGGTTCGGGCAGTAATGTGGAACCTTGCAACGCAGAGTTTTAAGGGTCTCCAGGTGTCCGAGGGAGACACGGTTGTTCTATCCGCCCGAATCATTCCCGGAAATGAAAAGCGTATTTCAAAGATGATCGGTGCGATATACCGCAGGGGTGGAAATATCATCGAGGAGAAGCGAAGGCTTATTCATGTCTCCGGCCACGCGTCACAGGATGACATAAGGATCTTGACCCAGGCCGCACAGCCTCAGTATCTTGTCCCAATTCACGGGGAATACCGAATGCTGTTTCGTCATCGGGAATTTGCGAAGAATCATCTCGGATTTGAGGAAGACCGGGTAAAACTGGTTGAAAATGGGGACATCCTTGAACTGACAGGAGAGACCGCAACTGTGGTCGACTCTAATGAGATCGGAAAGATCTTTATCGGTGATAACGGCTCGGGGGAAATTGGGCTTGAGACTGTAAGAGAAAGAAGAAAAATCGGTTATTCAGGGGTGATATCTCTCGTTATCACGATAGATAGGAATTCCGGTGAACTCGTTGCTGACCCGCTTATCTCGATCAAGGGTGTCTCAGGAGTCGATGCTTTGAATGGCACACTTGAAGTGGCAAGACAATCCGTATCGGAAGCGTTTAAAGAAGTCTCGAGGCAGCAAGCGTCAGATTCAGAGTGGCTCAAAGAACATTTGCGCATACACCTAAAGAGGCATTTACAAAGCGAGGTCGGTGCCCGGCCTGTAATAATCCCGGAAATCGTAGAGGTTTAGATCGATGTCAGAAACAAATGGAAGTGCCGACGAGATCCTGAAATCGGCCCGGGTTGCCGTTGCAACGGAGACCTATAATGTCCTTTCGTTAAGTGATTCCGATTGGAATACGTTATTGGAGAATCCCGAGCTCTCACCGCGTATGTCGAGTCCGTTTATGATCTTCAAAGATAATTGGGAAGTTACGCTTGTGCTCGACGATGAAGATTTTGGTCTGTTGCGTCACGCCGTTAGAAGTGCAGCGGTCGAAAAAGGGTTTCGGCTTGTAAGTTTTGACGCAGATCTCGATTTTGATGTCGTGGGCTTTATGGCACGAATCGCGCGCATCATGGCGGAGGCAGGCATTTCGATCCTGCCAATCTCGTCTTTTGCACGGGACCATATCCTTGTAAGGCAGGACGATCTTGGAACCGCGCTGAAGGCTCTTAGGGGTCATGTTGCGGAGGTTTGCTAAAACGTTTTTAAATGGGCTATTTTTCAGGTAAAAACATCTTTCTCACGGGTGCTTCCAGCGGTATCGGGGAGGCACTTGCGATTGCCCTTGGAAACAAAGGAGCCGCAGTGGGCATGGTTGCGAGGAGAAAGGAAATGCTTGCGGAAGTCGCGAAACGTATCGTGTCCACTGGCGGAGAGGCCCGGGTATACGCAATTGATGTTACGGATGCCGAAGCTGTGTTTGAAGCTGCAAAGTTGTTTTCGAGCGAGTTTGGCTCGATTGATATCCTTATCGCCAATGCAGGGATAGGTGGAAATAACAAAGAAACACGTTCTTTGATCCCGGAGGCCGTTAAGAAGGTCATCGATATAAACCTTCTCGGGGCCGTAAATTCAGTCTCGGCAGTGCTTCCCGGGATGATAGAAAGAAAAAGCGGGCAGCTTGTGGCTATTTCCAGTCTCGCGGGAGTTCGTGGGCTCCCTAAATCGGCAGCGTATTCCGCCAGTAAAGCAGGGATGACGGCTTTTTTCGAGAGCGTTAGATTGGACACGCTTGGAAAGGGAATCGATGTAACAATCATTCAACCGGGATTCATTCGCACTCCGCTTACCTCGGGACGGAGCTCAAAGATGCCGTTCTTGATGGAATTGGAAGATGCCATACCACTATTTCTTTCAGCCATCAGTAGGAAAAAGAAGTTTGCTTCGTTTCCATGGCAACTTGCTTCGATCGTCCGGTTGGCGAAGGTGTTTCCCGCCGGAATCTATGATCGAATCGCAGGTAAAGCGAGATATCGAGAATAAAGGTACCTGTTTTGACCTTCGTCAGAAAAAGTTAGAGAATTCCTAAGTTTCCCCGCGGATTCCATCTGAAAAACTATGGACCTACTTCAAGCCGTAATTCTCGGCATCGTTCAGGGGCTGACGGAGTTCATTCCGATCAGTTCCACGGGCCACCTGGTTATCGCGAGTCGGCTTACAAATCTATACGACGGAAACCCCGAACAGTTGACCGCTACGATGGCGGTTATTCAGCTTGGAACCCTGGCGGCTGTTTTCGTATATTTCGCGACCGATATCGTAAACATAACGGTTGCCTTCACGCGTGATCATATCGCGTGGTTATCCGGTCGCAAAAACAATTTCTCAGGCACAAACGGTATTCGACCGATCTGGCTTTCAGATGACGCTTGGCTTGGTTGGCTTATCGTCGCCGGTTCGATACCGGTGGCCATCATCGGTCTGTTGTTCAAGGAGGAGATCGAAGGATCTCTTACGAAGAACCTTTGGATCGTTGCTTCTATGCTCGTGATTGTGGGTCTTTTGATGGGACTTGCAGAAATGGTTGGCAGTCAAAGAAAAAACATCAAACAACTTGGGGTAATGGATGCTCTGATAGTCGGGTTATCGCAGGTGCTCGCTCTACTTCCGGGAGCGAGCAGGTCCGGATCGACGATAATGGGTGGCCTGTTTGCGGGCCTGAAACGGGATACGGCCGCACGTTTCTCTTTCCTGCTTATGATTCCCGCGATTACCGCAAGTGGCCTCCTTGAATTATACGAAGCAGTAGAAATCCTTCCCCCCGAAAGTCTTACATCTTTGTTGGTCGGCACCGCGGTTGCCGGAGTGGTTGGTTACCTTGCGATTTGGTTTTTGCTTGCATTTCTAAAGAAGTATTCCACGGCGGTTTTTATCGTCTATAGAATAATTCTTGGAGGCATCCTCGCATATCTGCTCTATGCCGGAATAATCAGTCCTCAGGGGTAAAATGAGAAAACGCTGGAAATTCATAGAACACGACAAAGACCGGGCCGGACGGCTAGCGGAAAGTATCGGCACTACACCCCTCATTGCAGCGATCCTGATATCGAGAGGATACGATGACGATAAAAGTGCGTCTACTTTCCTAAACCCGGTTTATGAGGATTTACATGACCCACTGCTGCTAAAAGGGATGGATTCGGCGGTCGAGCGTGTCTTGAAGGCGGTCGATTCAGACGAAAAGATATTGATCTGGGGTGATTACGACGTAGATGGTACGACAGGCACCGTTGTTCTGCGGAAAGCACTCGAGATACTTGGAGGAAAGACGGGTTACCACGTACCTCACAGGTTCAGAGAAGGTTACGGTGTTAATCAGCCGGAAATTGAAAAGGCAAGAGACGACGGATACGGCTTGGCGATTAGTGTTGATTGCGGAATTACGTCGTTCGAAGCCGTAGATTGGGCAACTGAAAACGGAATGGACTTTATAGTCACAGACCATCACCTTGCGAAGGATAAGGGGGTGCCCAATGCCTATGCTGTTGTAAACCCAAATCAGCCGGGATGCGAGTATCCCGACAAGCATCTTGCCGGGGTAGGAGTTGCATTTAAGCTGGCCCACGCGCTATTACGTGAACGAGGCAAAGAGAATTTGGTTCCGTATTTTCTAAAAGTAGTTGCGATTGGAACGATCGCGGATGTCATGAAGCTGACAGGTGAAAACCGGTCGATTGTGTCAATCGGGCTCAGAGACCTGCCTAAAACAGTGAATCCCGGCTTAAAGGCCTTGATGGAAGTAAGTGAATGCCGATCCGAGATGACCAGCTATCATATCGGTTTCAGGATCGCCCCCAGAATCAACGCAGCCGGGCGAATGGATGCCGCTAAGCACGTTGTCGAACTATTGGAGGCGGACGAGTTCAGCAAAGCGCGTGAGCTTGCAGAATACCTAAACAAGAGAAACCTTGAACGACAGAAAGTACAGGCCGAGATAACAGAACGAGCCATAGCGGAAAGTGAAGCGATCGGTGATCAACGCTTCGTCGTCATTTCCGGAGAAGGCTGGCACCGGGGCGTGATCGGACTCGCTGCTTCAAGAATTGCGGAAAAGCTGCACAGGCCCGCGGTAGTGCTATCGGTTGAGGATGGAATGGCGTATGGTTCAGCAAGGAGTGTAGGTGAATTTCATCTATTGAAAGCGCTCGATTCATGCGCTGATCTTTTTGAACAGTTTGGCGGTCACGCGGTAGCGGCAGGAATGACCCTCAAAGCATCAAACATCGATGCACTTCGCGAAGGACTGAACGAGTATGCGGAACAGAATCTTTCCGACGAGGAACTTGTTCCTGAAATCACGATAGATGCGCCGGTCCAGGCATCCTCGCTAAGCCTAGAACTGATCGAGGATATGAAGAGTCTGGAACCCTTTGGACAGGGCAACCCCAAGCCACTGTTTGCAACGGGCCGGTTGAAGTTACTTGCTGAGCCTTGGATCATGAAGGAGAAGCACCTGAAGCTGCAACTCGAGGGACCTGACCGGAATCGACTGGAAGCAGTCTGGTGGGACGGAGTTGAGAAATCGGAAGGACTCGATCTGACAGTAGGAAACAGTTACGAAGTAGCTCATAAACTTGAAGCCAACACCTGGCAAGGCAATACGCGGCTTCAGATGGTGATTAGTGATATTCGTCCGGACGGGGATAAGTGATAAGATTACGGCAGACACAACGGCCTCTCCTTTCATCTCATTCAGTGCTTCTTGTGCCTGATCGCTGAAGATGGAACAAAAGAAAAAAGCAAATTACGGTTTTCGAGCTTCAATTCCTACGATACTACGATTTACCGGTATCGTGGGCACACTTGTGGCGCTTGGGGCTCTAGCCATAGGGTTTTATGTTGCTACCACGAAACCTGAGTTTCGGAGTGGAGAATTCCCAGCAGAGCTAAGTGAGAAAGTAGTAGGCGTGATTGACGGCTACGAACGAAAAGAGACTGAAAACGGAATACTCAAATACTCTATTCGAGCCTCAGTCGCAAAGACCTTCGACGATAATCACCAGGAACTAGAAAAGGTCAGACTGAAGGTTTATAAAGACGGAGACAGCGCCGATTTCGACCAGATTTCCTCGGACAAAGCGGTATATATCCCTAAAGGATCGGTGAACGACTACCAGGTATTCTTCGCCGGCAACGTAGTGATAAACACAGCGACCGAACTGAAGATCGAGACCGATCAAGTTAACTACAAGAGTATAAAGGGATTAGCATTAGCTGAAGAGGAAGTGAACTTTGAGCGGGGGAATATGTCGGGCACCGCGTTTGGAGCGATGGTCGATCTCAACGAGCGCACATTGGAGCTTTCGAAGGATGTGGATATCTCTACGTTTGTGGGTTCCCTGGATGGTGCCCAAGCGAACCATCTGAAAGCCGGTCGGGCATTTTTTGAGGCTGAAGAGGAATTGATCAGTCTTTTCGGCGGCGTTTTTGTTTCAGTTAAGCCGGTAGGCGGGCAGAAAAGTCAACCGGGTGAAATTCGGGCACTCACCGCCCGAGTTTATTTGACGGAACAGGAGATCCGCAAGGTAATCGCCAATGGTGATGTAGTAATCAAGCAGCTTCCGAGCGGAAATGGAAGCCGCGGTGTCGTCGCAAAATCCAGCAGAGCCGAAGTTCTGATCGACGGCGCTATGAAAAGCGGCGATTTGTTTGATGGGGTCATGATCGAAACCTTCGATCAAAAAGGCAATCCGATTAAATCGCGATCCGATTCAGCGTCGTTTGAGCGGGATACTTCAAGGTATGAGCTCAAAGACCGGGTTGAAATCGCAATGAAGGAGGCCAGCGATTTATCGACCGCAAGGGCGGCGTACGCAATCTATCTGGAAAAAGCGGGCACGATTACACTGACGGGTGGGGCGGAGATCCAGCAGCAGAACGCGGGGCTCGTCAGGGGAGACCAGATCATTGCAACCCTCTCTCCTCAAAATGTTCTGACCAGTGCGACCGCTAAGCAAAATGCATTTCTTCGGCAAAAGAACATAACGCGGGTTACCGAGGCACAGTCAAATTCGATGAAGGCGTGGTTTTCCTCAGGGAAGATATCCAAGGCACATGCGCGTGGAGGTTCCAGGGTGGATGTGTTTCCGAGTGCGAAATCGAGTTACTCGAGGTTCCGGCTTTCTGCACCAGGCGGCCTCGACATGACTTTTGGCAATGCCGGTGACATAAGAACCTTCGCGACAATCGGAAGAACCACACTCCATCTTGATCCGGGGAGTGATCCGAAGGCCCGTTCAAGAAAGACACTTACCGCAGATCAGGTTAATACCTCGTTTAGTCCGAACACCAACCAGCTCTCTGCTGCAGAGGCGATTGGAAAAGCCGTGCTCGTGGTTGACCCGAAATCGGCAACCGCCGGCAACTATCATTCGACTGTCAAGGCACCCCGGTTCGACTGTGGTTTCTATGCGGAGAATGTCGTAAAGCACTGCACATCAACCAGGAGAAGCCGATTATTCAGAAAACCTCTGGATAAGAAAAAGGATGACCAATACCTCGAGGCCGACAAGTTGGATTCGTTTTTTGATGAAAACACACGTGACGTCACCAGGTACGTTGCGACCGGCAAGGCAAAATTTAAAGAAGCGGATCGGAACGGAATCGCCGAGCGGCTTGATTTTTCTGTTAGTGATCAAAAAGTCGAATTGCGAGGTGGGCAGCCGACGGTATGGGATTCCAAGTCCAGAGCTAAAGCACCGAGTATCGATTGGGATATAAGAAGTGAAAAGTCAGTTCTGGCGGGCGGGGTAAGTACCACGTATTTCAATCAGAGAAAGACCGGGGATTCCGCACCATTTAAGGAGGAAAATGCTCCGGTGTATGTCACCGCAGAGGCAGCGAGATTCGATCATAAAGAGATGTCCGCAGTTTATACCGGAAATGCAAGAGCCTGGCAGGAAAAGAGTTACGTGAAGGGCAATAAGATATTGATCGAAGAAAAAGCGGGGCGCTTTTATGCTGAGGGCGATGTTAATAGTATGGTCTATAGTGGTCCGAAGTCGGACGGAAAAGGTGAAGAGCCGGTATTCGTAACCTCTGTTTCGATGCTGTATCTGAGGGACAAGAGACAAGTGCGGTATGAAAAGAACGTCGACATGCGTCAGGGCAAGGCCCGCGTGACAAGTGATGCGGCCGATGTTTTTCTTAATGAGAATAATTCTGTCATTGAGACGATTGTTACCGGCGGTGTGCGGATATCAGAACCGGGGCGAAAGGCTTCAGGTGATTACGTACGGCATAGAGTGGATGAAGATACGATCGAGTTAAGAGGCAGGCCTGCGACGTTCTCGGATACCGAGATGGGTAGTTCCACCGGAAAACTGATCAATGTTGACTTAAAGAAGAAGCGTTCAGTGAATTCAGGTAGAAGTACCAACACTGGGACCGGACGAACACGAACAGTTTACAAGGTTCGAAAGGGTCGCAATAACTAAATGCTTTCCCTATAATCTTTCTGTGGCTAAAGGAAACGGAGCGAGCCCTGCGAGGCTTGAAGCAAATAACCTGCAAAAAACATACGGGCGTCGGCGTGTCGTTGACGATGTGAGCCTTTCTGTCGGGCACGGGGAAGTTGTTGGTTTGTTAGGGTCGAACGGTGCCGGTAAGACGACGACGTTCTACATGATTACGGGTCTTGAGAGAACTGAGTCCGGTTCGATCGTTCTCAATGGGGAAGACGTCACTAAACTCCCCATGTACTTACGCGCCCGTTTGGGTCTCGGGTACCTTCCTCAAGAAGCCTCGATTTTCCGAAAGATGTCAGCCGAGCAGAACATCCTCGCAGTTCTGGAAACAAGACGGATAACTAAGAATGAGCGTTTCGAACGCCTGAATGAACTACTCGAAGAATTCGGAGTTACCCATGTCAGGTCTACCAGAGGCGACGCTCTTTCGGGCGGCGAACGCAGGCGGGTCGAAATAGCCAGGTGTCTTGCGACGAACCCTGAATACATTCTCCTTGATGAACCGTTTGCGGGCATCGATCCGATAGCGATCGACGACATTAGGGAGATAATCCTATACCTCCGGAGTCAGGGCATCGGTATTCTGATTACCGATCACAACGTCCGCGAAACGCTCGGAATCACGGATCGGGCCTACATTATGTCGGAAGGACAGATCCTGAAAAGTGGGGAGCCATCAGAACTCGTTGAAGATGAAGAAGTTCGAAGGCTTTATCTGGGCGAGAGATTCACGTTGTAAATCAATTCAAAAACCTCGTTATTTTCGTGTTTGGTTTGGTTATCGGGTATAATAAAGACGGTACATGAGCCCGATTTTTAAGGCTGTTCCATATCGAAAACCACGCATCCGTATACAATGTCATCTCTTAGGCTAACTCAAAAATTACAGCAGAAAATGGTACTGACGCCGCAGTTGCGTCAGCGTATCGAAATGCTGCAAATGACGACGTTGGAACTGAGTGAGCTTATCCAGGCTGAGTTAAATGAGAATCCAATTTTGGAGGAAGTCGAGAGCGGCGACGAGATACTTGAACTAGCTGAGAAAATACTCGATCAAAATGCTGACGGGACCGAAAGAGAATTCGATTCGGCAGATTCGCCGGATGCGGTCGCCGATAAAGAAGGAAAAGTTGACGCGACAGAAAACGGGCACGTAGAGGATCTGCCGGATACCACAAAGGATGCCATTGAAAACTCAGTATCCGAGGGTGAAGATGCTGAGGGGAAAAAGGAAGATGACGGCTCGGATTCATTTGATGAAGTTGATCTTGGACGGGAGTTTCAGGATTACCTGGATCCGGGATATCGTACGCAAGAGTTTGAGTATAAAGAAGATGCACCGAGCTTCGATCAGTTCCTTTCAAGCTCAGAGACACTTATAGACCATCTCACATGGCAATTGAATCTTCAGCAAATCGATGAAAAGACCGAACTTGCTGGGGAGTGCATTATCGGGAATCTGGACGAATACGGCAGGCTTGCCGCAACGGTTGAAGAGGTCGCGGAGATGTGTTCGGTCCCGGACCATGTAGTGGAACAGGCACGGCAGGTTGTTTTGAAACTGGACCCGATAGGTTGTGGAGCGGTGGATATCCGGGATTGCCTGTTAGCACAGCTTGAGGCGAACGGTGAGGGAGAAAGCCTGGCAGCACGCCTAGTGGCTGAACACCTCGAAGATATGCAGCCCCACAGGCTTCAGCACTTGTCGAAAAAAACCGGTGTTTCGGTTGAGGAACTAGACGAGGAAATCGAAAAGGTTAGGGTCCTGAATCCGTATCCCGGAAAAGAATACACATCAGAAGCACCGATTTACGTTTCGCCGGAAGTATATATTGAGAAAGTTGAAGGCGAGTATGTAATCTACTTCTCTGACAATGGCAGTCCGCGTCTTCGTATAAGCCATACGTATCAGTCGCTGATGGGTAAAGACGATACGAATAAAGAAACGAAGGACTTCATCAAGGGCAAAGTCAGATCGGCTGTCGATCTGCTTCGGAATATTGAACACCGAAGACAAACTATTTACAGGGTTGTTGAGTGTATTGTTAAAAGGCAGATGGCATTCCTGGACCACGGTGTTGAGCAGATTAAGCCTATGATGCTGAAAGACGTCGCGGAAGACATAGGGATGCACCTATCCACGGTCTCGAGAGTCGTTAACCGTAAGTATGCTCACACGCCGCAGGGAGTCATCGAATTGAGGCGTTTCTTTAGCGAGGGAATGTTGAACGAAGACGGAGAAGAGGTCTCAACGCGCATTCTTAAGCTCAAGATCAAGCGGATGATTGAAGATGAAGATTCGAAAAAACCCCTTACTGATGACAAAATAGCTAAGATTCTTGGCCGCGACGGAGTCAAGCTTTCGCGACGGACGGTCGCCAAATACAGGGACCAGATGAATATTCCCGGTTCTCGGGAACGAAAGACGGTTGTTTGATAGTTGTTTGAGTGTTAATTAGACAGAAACCAATTATTGAGGAAACAGAGAATGAGATTTGAATACACCGGGAGGCACATAGAGGTTACCCCGGCGATACGTTCGCATGTTGAGGAGCATTTTGAACGGATAGGCCATCTTTTTGGTAAAGAAGATAATCATGCCCACATAATCATAGAGGTTGAAAGGGGCGAGCACAGATCAGAAATTGTTGTTAAGTGGCGAAATCAAGTACTCACTGCCACGACAATTTTACCGGACATGTACATGTCGCTTTCGCAGTCTATCGACAAGATTGAAAAGCAAGCATTGAAAATTAAGAACAAGGTGATTGACAGATCACATAAAGCGGTAAAGCTTTCGTCGTTAGAGGGAGAAGAGGAGTCAGCATCAGCTGAGTAGCTGCCTCTTTACACTTGACGTTGGGAAATGTGAACGGACTTCCGCCTAGGGTACAAATGCACGGTGTTGCGGTTTCCGTCTACGGTTGTGGCGTACTTTTCACCGGGGACGCTGCGACGGGTAAGACTTCTCTTGCGCTTGAGTTGCTGAAACGGGGGCATAAGCTTGTTGCGGATGATTCGGTAGTTCTCCGGTTCGGCAAAAAAGCTGTACGCGCATCTCCGCATCCTGCTGTAAAGGGTTTGGTTTACAAGAGAAGCGAAGGATTCATTGACGTGACCGACAGGTTTGGTCCGACATGTGTCCGGCGAGGCACTGAAGTGATCCTCTTTGTTGATCTGGAGAACAGACCAGCGAACGAGATTCGCGGCTGCGAGGATTTGGAAGCTTACGAAATCGATTTTATGAGAGTACCCGAGGGGTATCTTACAACTGATTTGGCCGAATTAATTGAGACGGCGGTTTTACGTGAATAGCCGCGTAGGACGGCCGTTTCTGCGAATTCTATGAAATCTCCAGATGGACCCCGTCACCACACGAACTTCGTGATCATCACTGGGCTTAGCGGCTCTGGAATGTCCTCTGCGACCAACGCTTTTGAGGATCTGGGCTATTTCTGTGTAGATAATCTGCCGGTAACAATGTTGTCGACGTTTTCTAGACTCCTTGTCCCGGATCCTGATGGTAAGATTGCGATCGAGAAAGCAACGCTTGTTATCAATATTCGGGAGCGGCATTTCCTGTCCGAGTTCGATTCGGAGATAAAAAAGCTGAAGGAAAAGCATCTTGAGCCGTTCGTGCTGTTCTTTGAAGCGTCCGACAGGATTCTTCAACAGAGATTTAGTGAAACAAGGAGACCTCATCCTGCGGATAACGGATCGGGCCTATTGGAGTCTATTCGGGCGGAACGCGAAGCAATGAGTGACGTACGCCGCAGAGCGGACTTGATTATCGATACATCAGATCATACCGTACACACTTTGCGACGAAGTCTGATTGAGAAGTTCAGCGAGCATGAAGACGGGGTTCCGCTTCAGGTTCAGCTGATGAGTTTTGGACACAAGCACGGCGTGCCGAGGGAAGTTGATCTTTTATTTGACGTCAGGCATCTGCCGAATCCATTTTTTGAAAAAGGCTTAAAGAAACTGCCGGGCACGGATCCCAAAGTGATCGCGTTCCTTGATAAGCAGGAAGAGGTTCAGGAGACCTCCGCGCGTTTCGCCGATTTGCTCAAGTATCTCTTACCGCTTTACAAACGGGAGGGGAAGTCTTATTTGACCATTGGTGTCGGATGCACCGGTGGAAGACATCGTTCGGTAAGAGTGGCGAACATGTTGGGAGAGGCTCTGTCGGGGGGCGGTTTTGGTGTGAATGTTTCACATAGAGACATTCAGAAGTAGTTGAAAAGGAAGAGTTTATGAAGAAGATCGGAGGAGTTATCGTTTCGCACGGACGCCTCGCGAATGAGCTATTGGCGGCAGCTGAACAGGTTGTGGGAGATCTTCCGCATATTCGGGCGGTATCTATCGGATGGCACGATGACGTCGAGGCGGCAAAGGCGGAGGTTGAGCGTTCGATTGAAACAGTGTCCGACGGCGTCGGAGTCCTGTTGCTTACCGACATGTTCGGCGGGACTCCAACGAATATCTCTGCAATGTTCATAAAAGAGAATGAGGTTGAGGTGATCACGGGAGTTAATCTGCCGATGGTTATCAAGCTCGCATCCCAGAACTCAGAAATGACCCTCGAGGAGATGGCGAGTTCTGTTGAAGAACAGGGGAAAGACTCCATCTACAGGGCCGGTGAATTGCTGGTGCCCAAAAAGAGCCATAGCGATGCAACAGGGTAAGGTCCTTGTAGTTAATCGTCTCGGTTTGCACGCGCGAGCGGCTGCTAAATTGGTGAAGACTGCAGAGTCCTTTGAGAGCCGCATAATTATCAGCAGTGAGGACGGTTCAGCAAGCGCGAACGCGAAATCGATACTTAGTCTTCTGACCTTAGCCGCCTCCAAGGGCGGCACGCTTCGTATTTCTGCTGAAGGAGCAGATGAAATCGAGGCTTTTGAGACGATTACCTCATTGTTTGAGAGTGGATTCGGTGAGAAGTAGGCAAGAATGGGAAAAACAAGATTCAAACCCGGAGACGGGAAGACCGTAGGTATAGTTGGCGCCCCGCTTGGATTTGGTGCCGGCATTGTAGGCAGCGAATTGGGCACCTCTGCAATGCGAACGACACACGTAAGGGGAAAGCGGATTTTTGAGCATCTGCAAGAGCTGGGGTACTCCGTGAATGATCATGGCGACGCAAAGATTACGGTCCCCAATCGGGAACCCTTAGAGAATGAGAATCCGAAGTTTTTTGATGAGATCTATAGTTCAAGTATAGAGATCTCAAAAGCAGTAAAGGCTGTGTTGGCGAAAGGAGAAACTCCTATTATTCTTGGTGGCGACCATTCGATCGCTGCCGCAACTCTATCGGGGATTTCGAGTCATTTCCGCGAAAAAGGCGAAGAAATCGGGCTGATCTGGTTCGACGCTCACGCCGACATGAATACTCCAGATACATCGCCTTCCGGAAACACACATGGTATGCCGCTTTCGACCGTACTTGGAATGGGCCACGAGAAGATGGTTGGGCTCGAAGGCTTTTCGCCCAAGTTTAATAGGGACTTTGTCGCTCATGTAGGTGCGCGGGACCTGGACGTTGGCGAAAAGAATCTGGTCTATGATCTTGGAATGAGAGACCAGTTCTTCTCGATGAGCGATATTGACCGGATCGGGATGAGCGAGTGCGCAGCGAGGGCAATTAAGATCGCATCAAAGGCACCGGGCGGTTTTGCTGTGACCTTTGACGTAGATTCGATCGATCCGCGGTTCGCACCGGGCTCCGGAACTCTTGTTCGGGGAGGGGTTACGTACCGGGAGGCGCATCTTGCGTTGGAAATGATCCATGAGGCCGGTGGGATGCGTTCGTTTGAGATAGTCGAGATCAATCCGATATTGGATCAGGGTAATGTTACAGCAAATTTAGCTTGTGAATTGATTCTATCGGCGTTTGGAAACGTCGTACTTTAAGCTATGAGCAAAACGAAAATCGGTGTGGTGTTTGGCGGGAGATCGGGGGAACATGAGATTTCGATACGTTCCGCTTCAACAGTAATCGAGCAGATTTCTAAAGAGAAGTACGAGGTAATCCCGATCGCGATCACCCGCGAAGGTGAATGGAAAGATCCAATTGCCTCGATGGCGATGCTGCCGACGGGAGCAGCGGACTCGATAAGGGATTCAGTCTCAAAATATCAGGAGGGGCGGGTTGCCATTTTGGGCGACACGTCATTCAGCGGCCTTACATATGTGGGTGAAGAGGGCGCGTCGATCGGCTTGGATGTCGTGTTTCCAGTACTTCACGGGACATTTGGCGAGGACGGAACTATTCAGGGGTTGTTGGAGATGTCCGGGTTGCCTTATGTCGGGTGCGGCGTTCTCGCCTCATCCACCGGGATGGACAAGGTCACGATGAAGACGCTTTTCCGTGATTCGGATCTTCCTCTCTGTGACTATGTTTGGTTTTTGAGAAGCGAATGGGAAGCGAATAACAACCTCGTCGTCAGCCAGGTCGAAACAAAACTTGGTTATCCCTGTTTCATCAAACCGGCTAACCTCGGCTCGTCCGTTGGGGTGACCAAGGCCATAGACAGCACTTCGCTGAGAGCCGGTATCGATCTCGCGGCCGAATATGATCGCAAGATCATCGTTGAAGAAAATCTGGACATGCGGGAGATTGAGTGCGCGGTTATGGGGAATGAAGAACCAAGCGCAAGCCTGCCGGGCGAGTACATCGTCCATGACGACAGTAAGAAGTTTTTGGATTACAAGGAAAAATACAGTGGAACGGGAAACAACGAATTCGTTGTGCCAGCCCTTGTATCGAAGGAGTTAACGGGCAAGATTCAGAAGATGTCGGTAGAAGCCTACAAGGCAGTAGATGGATCAGGGTTTGCGAGAGTGGATTTTTTCCTTAGAAACGATACGGGAGCTTTGATCCTCAATGAAATCAATACTATCCCCGGTTTGACCAATGCTTCCGGCTTTCCAAAGATGTGGGCAGGATCTGGTTTGGAATTCTCAGAGGTTCTGGATTGCCTTGTGGAATACGCTCTTGCGCGTCACAAAGACAAGCAGAGAAACAAGACGATCATGTAGGTTATTTCTTTTTCGCGGCATAATAGCCCTCACGTGTACGCACGCTAAAGCCCTTCTCCGCAGTCTTCAACGAGATCTTCCGCCATTTACCGTCCTTACTCTGATTTGTAGACGAATATCCAACTGTATAAAGCACCCCTAAATCCTTCACGATTTCCGCAAATGCCTCTCTTAGTTGTACGCCACCCGGGGTCGCAACAAAGGTTCCACCCGTCTTGGATGAGAATTTCTTCAGAACCTGTTGATTTTGACGTCGCCTCGTATTTGCCGGTGACATGAGCGACATGTCTACTGTGTAGATCGTTGCATGGGCGCGTTGGGCCGCCTTCAGTGCTTTTGAAGCTGACACTCCGCTTCTTGTGTCCTCGCCGTCGGAGAGTACGACGATGGCACGCCTCTTTTCGTTTCGTTCTTCAAGTTCAAGGGCGGCCTTATAAATCGCATCATTGAGTGCGGTGTAGCCTCGCGCTTTCAAGTCAAAAATTCGTGACCTCAAATTCTTGCTGTTTGAGAAATCCTGGAGTTTCTCGACCTTGCGATGGAAACTAAAGATGGATACCTGATCTTCGGGACGAATTCCGTCTAGGAAGCGGATCGCGGCGGATCGCGCAAGGCTGACACGGTGTTCCATGCTGCCGGAAACATCGATCAGGATTACAGCTGCGAAGGGCGTGGATTGAGGCTCGACAAAATCAATGGTTTGACGTTCGCCATTTTCGTGAAGCTCAAACGCATCGACTCCGAGGTTTTTGACTGCGGCACCGTCTTTATCCGTCACCAGAGCATTCAGGATCACAATGGAGGAATCGATTTTGATTTCTTCATCTGAGCCGTTTTGGGCAACGGCGCTATCGAAGACAAGGAATGTTTGTAGAGTCAAAATAGCGAAAAAGGTGAGTTGAGGAAAACGGGAGCAACACCGGACCATAACTAGTTACCAAATCGCAAGAACTTGACGATGCTCATTACAGTATTTGAAGTCTTAATGGCAACAAGCGAGACGGAATGCCGGGTTGTCTTCTTGATTTCACTTACAAGGTTTGAAGCTGATTCCTGGAGCAACTTCAATGCCTCGACAACATCCTGCGGGAGTTCCTTATCCTCGTCGTCTCCACTTGCCCGGAGTTCACTGCGAACCTTCTTTACAAGCTTCTCGACCCTTTTGAGCTTCTGTTTGTCATCTTTGGAGAGAGATTTGTTCTCATCAAAGGAGGTTTGCAACTCACCTGAGAGCTTTGCAATCTCTTCTGTCCTTTCAATCAGTTTCTCAAAGTCCTTTTTGTTCTCTTGGATGCAAAGCTTAATGAGTTGCTCGCGGACGGTGACTGCAGATCTTCGGTCTCTCCTTTCCTGTTGCTGCAAAAGCGGTTCGATATGGGGACATTGCTGATTAATTTGCGCAGCGGCAGTGCCCGGCAACCCAAAAAGCGCTGCAATTCCGAAACCGATGATTATAAGAAATCTCAAACGCATTATCGTCCTAAGGCTTCCGCTCCTTTGAACTTTCGCCGCCTACGTACTCGATCAATTTGGAGAGGAACTCATCTTCCGCGACGCCTGAACTTTCCAACGTCGACCATTCCGAGAAAATCCCGTTCTCGGATCTTCCTTCAATCGTTGCGATCACCGAAATGTCATTCTGGATTCCGTCTATAGACCGCACATCAATCGTCAATGAGTATCTGCCACGGGTCCATATCTGATCAGTTGCCGGGACTATCGCATACCTGTTCAGCTCATTTTTCGTTAGAATCGGTCCGCTGGCAAAAATTTTCGGCTGAGTGACGATCAAACCTTCATCAAAACGCGACGCGGATTCGTCTATCAGGAATTTACCCTCTGTGAGAATATTCGAAATATTCATTACCAGGACATCTCTGCGTGAAGGCATCCTATACGGATTCTCGTGTCTTCGCCGAACTTTTGTCTTGCCGCTTCCAAAATCAAACGTTCGCGAAACGCCCTCACCTCGATTTGTTGGTTCAGTACTTTTCTTGATTGTCTTCGTTTGTTTGTCCACACCCTTTTCTTGCGCGGATATAACGAATGAAGAAATCAGAACGATCAAAAATACAAATACTACTTTCATAATCAGGCAGGGCAGGATCCTTAATTTATCAATCCTTTGATGGGATGATTATGACAGGAGTTGTACCCTCCTTCAACCCTTTTTCTCTTGGACGGGCGGCGAAAGGAATACTCAGTTCCAGCCGTGAGT
>JABDKD010000142.1 GCA_013003215.1 Pyrinomonadaceae bacterium | reverse complement strand
GGATGTCTCTGAAAGTCTACTTTTTTGGCTCTTTCAGTAAGTAAAGTGGTATAATTATTCAGGAAAACCACTGTTTCTGTGGTTTTGTGAATCTCACCACTTTCCAAAAGGTTGAATCCCTACTTCAGCGTCTACAAAATTTCTTATCAGCATCTGTGATCGCTAAACCCAAAAACCCGTTCTTGGTCTGCGTTGTCGTCGCCGGTTTTCTCTGTCTTTCCGGAGCACTCTTTGCGGCAAACTGGTCAGTAAGATCTATTGGTTACCTAGTTATTCTAGGTTTCGCGGTGGTACTTTCAGTGAACTTAGCGCTAGAGATACCACGCTCCGGCTCACGCGTGACTTTTGCAGATGCGTTCGTTTTCGCAGCTTTTCTTGTCTTGGGAGGGGAGTTTGCCATTATCTTGGCAAGCTTTGAAGCATTAGTAGGCTGCCTAGATTTGAAAAGAAGAGGAGTTTACTTTAGTAAGCTTACGATTCCCTTTAACGTAAGTAGCGCAGGGATCGCTACAACTGGTTCGTTCCTTTTACTTGTAGGCCTGAATCGGGCGGGCTTCGATTTAACATTTAGTTCCCCAGAAAAAACCCTTTCAACTTTTGCTCTCCTCGCTTTTACCCAATTTGCCCTTTTATCCGTGCTGGCTTCAGTATTTCAGGCTCAGAAAACAGGGACGCGTTTTTTCTCAGTGTGGAAGCAGGTTTACCTGTCGACCTCGGTTACGCAGATTGCCGGAGCAACGCTCACCGCGATAGTTTATTATCTCTACCAGTTTGCAGATGTAGTCACGTCAGTTATTGCAGTGTTCGTCTTTGCGATCATATACATCAACTACCGGCAGATGTTCCGCGATATCAATGACTCGATACACCAGGTCGAGCTTGCCGAACAGGAAAAGGCTGAGATCGCCAACCAACAGATCCAGGCAGCGCAAGAGCACGCGCAGGAGCTGGAAGTGCTCCTCGAAAAAGAAGAAAAGATCTCCACCGACCTGCGGCAAAGCAAGGTCGATCTGGAGCACGCGGCGTTTCACGATAACCTGACGGACCTGCCAAACCGCGCGTACTTAATCGAAAGACTCGATTTGCTGCTCAGGCTCGGCGTAAAGGTCTCGCAGAACTACTACGTTCTCTTCCTGGACCTGTCGCGTTTCAAAAACATAAACGACAGTCTCGGTCACACGATTGGTGACGAAGTACTGAAGGTCGTCGCGCTTCGCTTGCGAAGGACACTCCGGGACGAAGACACGGCCGCGCGTCTCGGTGGGGACGAATTCGCCATCGTCCTTAATGACATCGCGTCACTCGATGACGCCAGGGACTTCGCAAACAAGGTCTACAAAAAGCTCACGCAGCCCTTTACCATCCAGGGCCACACAATCTTCTCCGATCTCCATATCGGAATCGCACCGTTCGATTCGGAACAGATAAAACCCGAGGACGTGCTTCGCGATGCAGATATCGCTATGCAGAACGCCAAAGAGAACAATATCGGCGTTGCCGTGTTCGACAAGGATGTGCGTTCGGAATACCTCGAACACATACGCCTCGAAGGAGATCTCAGATACGCCTGCGACCGCGGTGAGTTCTCAATGCATTACCAGCCATTGATCTGCCTCCGTACAGGCGACCTGATGGGTTTTGAAGCGCTTCTGCGCTGGCAGCATCCCGAGCTGGGCTTTATTTCACCCGCGCGGTTCATCCCGATCTGTGAAGACTCCGGCGCGATCGTTCCAATAACAAACTGGATCCTCCATCAGACCACTGCCAAGCTCGCGGAATGGCAAAAGATCTCTAGCGATTACAGAAAAATACTGGTCAGCGTAAACATCTCCGGAAAACACCTTGCGGACCAAAGGCTCGTGTCCGACGTGAAGGAAGCGTTGGACAAGTCAGGACTCAAGCCTTCAAGCCTCAAGCTCGAGATTACGGAGACGACGGCGATGGAAAACGCGGAGCGAACGATCGAGGTACTTCAGGAATTGAAGAGCCTTGGAGTTCATATTTCGATCGATGACTTCGGCACCGGGTACTCGTCGCTAAGCTATTTGCACAGACTTCCCTTCGACACCCTCAAGATCGACAGGTCTTTTGTGATCAACGTCGTTGACCGAAACAAAGACACTGAGATCCTCCAAACGATCATCGCACTGACCAAGAACCTCAAAAAGGAAGTAATCGCTGAAGGTATTGAAACCACTGATCAGCTTAAGATCCTCATTGACCTAGGCTGTGACTACGGACAAGGCTACCTATTCTCAAGACCATTGCCGGTTGCGGACATGGAAACCGAACTCTACAAGAAGAAAGACTGGCTGCCGCACAAAGAGGAAGAAGGCGCGAGCGAACCGGATGTCAGCGACAGTCCCTACGCAAACCTTTTCTAACCAAACACTGATTGCTCCAATGCCCCGTCTATTCCAAGGCGGGGCCTTTTTCTTTGGTTTTTTGCGTGAAACTGCATTCGTAGTAGAATTGCAAGAAATTCATTTGAGGTAATTATGAGGAAGAAGGTTTTTGCGCTTTTTGTTTTGTCCCTTTGTTTTGTACTCCTGTCGGTCGCCATCCCCGCACAGGTAAAATATGACTATCCCGCTGCCCGTATGGGCAACCAGGTAGATGATTACTTTGGAACAAAAGTGTCAGATCCCTACCGATGGATGGAAGATCCTTCGTCTACGGAAACAAAGAACTGGATCAAAGCGCAGAACGAGTTGACCCAGTCCTATTTCGCCACGATTCCCGGTCGCGAAAGAATACGGCAAAGACTCACCCAGCTATGGAATTACGAGAAGTACTCGACGCCTTTTAAGGAAGGAGACAATTACTTTTACTTTAAGAATGATGGCCTCCAGAACCAAAGCGTACTCTATGTAGCGAATTCGATGACGGATCCGGGCAGAGTATTGCTCGATCCGAACAAACTTTCCAGGGATGGTACGATCGCACTTTCGTCGGTTGCTGTTTCACCGGACGGCTCGATCCTGTCTTACGGCATTTCTAAAGGCGGCTCAGACTGGCGGGAATTCAGATTTCGGGATGTGAAGACCGGTAAGGACCTGCCGGACGTCCTGAAGAACATCAAGTTCTCAGGCGCCTCTTGGAGCAAGGATGGAAAGGGTGTGTTTTACAGCCGCTACCCCGCTCCGAATGAGAAGTCGAAGCTCGAGGACACGGTTTTGAACCGCAAGCTCTACTACCACAAGCTCGGCCAAAAACAGTCACAGGACAAACTGATCTATGAACGGCCGGATGACCCGAAGATGGGCATAAATGGGTTTGTAACCGATGACGGAAGCTGGCTGATCATCTATTTGAGCCAGGGAACCTCACCAAAAGACCAGATCTACTACAAAAACCTTCTGGACCCGCAATCTAAGATCAAACCCTTGATCGACAAGTTTGAGAACGACTATTCGTTTGTCGGAAATATCGGCGGGAACTTCTATTTCCGTACCGACCGAGACGCACCTCTTAGCAGGGTTGTTTCGGTTAACGTTTTTGATCAGACGCGGACGTTTAGAGAGGTCATTCCGCAGGCCTCGGAGACCCTGCGCTCAGTTTCGATCGTCAATAACCAGTTTGTCGCAAATTATTTGAAGGATGCATATTCGCAAATAAAGATCTATGACCTTTGGGGCAATTTCATACGAGACGTAGAGCTTCCCGGAATCGGAAGCGCCGGCGGTTTCGGCGGTAAGCGCCATGACAGCGAAACTTTTTATTCCTATTCGAGTTTCAACACTGCCCCGACGACCTACCGTTATGACATGCGTACCGGCAGCAGCACTGTTTTCCGTCAGGCGAACGTAAACTTTACTTCGAGCGATTACGAGGTCAAACAGGAGTTCTACAAGAGCAAAGACGGTACCCGCGTACCGATGTTTATAGTTCATAAACGAGGCCTGAAACTAGATGGAACGAATCCGACCCTGCTCTATGGATACGGTGGATTCAACATTTCACTTACGCCAGGATTCAATGTTTCGCGGCTTGTCTGGCTCGAAATGGGCGGCGTTTACGCGGTCGCGAATTTGCGCGGCGGGGGTGAGTACGGAAAAGAATGGCACCAGGCCGGAACAAAGCTCAAGAAGCAAAATGTGTTTGACGACTTTATCGCAGGCGCCGAGTATCTTATTGAAAAGAAATATACTTCGAGCGATAAGCTCGCTATCCAGGGTGGTTCAAATGGAGGTCTCCTGGTTGGTGCGGTTCTGAATCAGCGTCCCGATCTCTTCAAGGCTGCCCTGCCCGCGGTCGGCGTAATGGACATGCTTCGTTTCCATAAGTTCACGATCGGCTGGGCCTGGACGTCAGATTACGGTTCAAGTGAAAACCCTGAAGAATTCAAAGCGCTCTACACCTATTCTCCGCTTCACAACATCAAGAGCGGTGGAAAGTACCCTGCAGTCCTTGTCACGACCGCGGATCACGACGACCGCGTTGTGCCCGCGCACAGCTTTAAGTACACCGCGACGCTTCAAAAGGCACAGGCGGGAAGCGCCCCCATTTTGATTCGCATCGAGACCAAGGCCGGCCACGGTGCCGGTAAACCGACTTCGAAACGGATCCAGGAAGCTGCTGACATTTACGGTTTTCTCCAGAAGAACCTTGGAATGCAATAGTCAGTTTTAATAGAGCGGGAAATTATTTGGGATGTCGGCAGGATCGCCGGCATCCTTTTCTTGTGGATACGGAATGAGATCAGATTCTACAAAGATTCCACTGCAAAAAGACAGGCGTGATGGCCTTGGAAACTTCAATTGCCGACATGGAATCGACAAAAGTCCTTAGGCTCGGTCCCTCGAAGAAATGATTTGGTCTCCATTTCGGGGCAGTTTGAATTTGCCCGCTTCCCCGTCAACGGACACCACATAATCGTTATATTCTCAACCGTCGCGAGACCGTCATCTTCCTTTCCATCGGGACCAGGCTCTTTTTTCGATGAACTCGCGTCTTCCCACGTCTTAAATGGTGTTGGGGTCGCTTTTGGTCCGGTGTTTTCAAGGTCGGAATCTATAACGGGCAAGAGAGCGCGATTCGGGATCGTGCCGCTGATAAAGATCTCGATCCTTCGAAATTCTGCCGGCACATCGGTAACGTATTGTTCTTCGACATTCGCCCCAATTATAGTTTCCTCACCTTCGGGGCCTTTCGGTTTTATTCCTTTCTCTTCCAGCACTTTCCGCTGGAGCTCTATTTCATCTGCTTCTCGGCTGTCCAATTCACGTATCAGCGCACCGTTCCTGGTATCAATCTCGGCCCTGCGTATTGAATTTGGGCGTTTCCAGTCCCCGTTCCATTCAGGATGAAGCCTAAGGGCCTCGCGCATGAATTCCGCCCAGATCGGCATTGCGGATTCTGATCCGTCAAGATTGAGGTCGGAACCATCGTCGAACCCTACATAGACGACCACAACAAGATCAGGTGTAAAACCCGCAAACCAACCATCGCGTGAAGTACCTGTCTTACCCGCGTATGCTCGCTTGCCATCTACATTCTTGAATCCCCAAGCCTTCGCCTTTGCAGCAGTACCCCTGTTTATGACGTCCTTCATCATGTCGTTCATGACATAGGCTACATCCGGACGCATTACGGTCCTCTTTTCGCCCGTTGGCGCGACAACGGTTCTTCCGTCGCCGGTCGTCACGCGGTTTATAGCCATAGGCTTTACGCCTTCACCCATGTTCGCAAACGCCGTATAGGCACGGGCCATCTGCAGAGGGGTCGCTTCGGCGGTACCCAGTGCCATCGAGGGAAACGCCCTCTTGACCTTTGGAAGCCCTGCTTTCTGGGCGAAGTTCATGACCTTGCCGATGTTCAGCTCCATCGCCAGGTCAACGGTTATGACGTTCTTGCTTTTTACGAGCGCGTCGCGAAGTGTGATGTCCTCGTTCGAGAAGTAGTCTCCATAGTTGTTCGGCGAGTAGGAATCCTGGTTGAACGTAAAAACTTTCTTCTCGTCCCGGAAGATGGTAGCCGGTGTAATAACGCGGCTCGCGGAGCCATAGGCACTGTTGATCGCGGCGGCATAGACAAAAGGCTTGAAAACACTTCCCGGCTGGCGCATCGCGTCCGTTGCACGGTTGAACTGGTTTTCCTCGTAGTTCTTTCCGCCAACCATCGCAACGATCTCACCACTTTTTGGTCTGATCGCTACCAGAGCAGCATTCAGATTCTTCTTTTTCTTAGCAGTCTTGTAGTATTTTTCCAGCCGTTTCAAGCGCTTTGTGACCGTCGCGTAGGCTATCTTCTGCAGATCAGGATCGATCGTCGTATAGACACGAAGATGCTGAAGGGCGTCCGGATCGCTGACCACATTCGGGACCTCTTCTACGGCAAACTGCGAAAAGTAGGGCATTCCCGTTGTGTCTTTTCGGCGAACGCGCTTTGAGAGCCCAAGATCGGTCTTCTTCGCTTTTCGTGCCTGGCTCCCTGCGATAGCCCCTGCTTCAAGCATAGAATCCAAAATCTGATTCCGCCTGGCCTTTGATTTTTCCGGGTACTTAAAAGGACCGTACCGGTTGGGGCTCCTTATGATTCCAGCAATAAACGCCGCCTCCGGAAGCGTCAGCGCAGAAACGTCTTTACCAAAGTAGATGTTTGAGGCTTCTCCGACACCGTAAATCGAAACACCTGCGTTTTGCCCCAGGTAGATCTGATTTGCATAAAGAGTAAAAATTTCTTTCTTGGAAAGCCGGGTTTCGAGGATCACCGACATATAGGCTTCTTTTGCTTTCCTCTCGTAACTTCTCTCAGGTGACAGCAGAAGATTCTTAACAAGCTGCTGGGTGATCGACGAACCTCCCTGGTTTTCAATCGGGGAGTTACTGTCTTCACCGTCATACTTGCGCCAGAGGGCTCTCGCGATTCCACGCAGATTAACCCCGTAATGCTCAAAGAAGGCACGATCTTCGGTAACCGTAATGGCTTTGACAAGGTGCGGCGGCAGGTCGTTAAAAGAGACTACCTTCCTGGTGCCGTCCCCTTCCGCTGCGATAGAACTAAGGATCACGGGCTCGAGCGCGGTTTTTCCAAGTTCGTCATCGGAATCGGTATCCTTTATCGAAACTACCCTCTCGCCTTTTTCGTCAAACTTGACCTCAATATTCCGGTAGTTCCGCTTGCCGTCCAACATCGCCGTATTTCCAGGCTCGATATTGAGGGTATTCCCGTCCAGTTCATACCGGCTGCGTGTCGGGTCCGCTTTTCTTTCTTTCTTGATATAGCCTGCGGACCTGAGGTAGTCCCGCACCTCGTCTACGGAAATCTTTTCTCCTTTTTTGAGGATCTTTGGTGCTGAGTAGATTCCCGCGCTTCGCGTAAACACCTCACCTGCAAGAAGCAGATTGATACGGTCGGAGAATTCAAACCAAAAATATGTGGCGGTTAGAAATACAACAAGGAAAACGATGCCCGCGAGTGCTGCAGTGATCGGATTAAAGACAAGCCTCAAAAACCTTCTAATCAGGGATTTTTTCGGACGCTTATATTTCTTAACCTTGACGCCTTTGCGCAGGGTTTTTCGACGTCCCGAAACTCGTGTTTTCTTTGATTTCACAACTTGCGGCATTCAGTTGATTTGATAGACAGGCCAAAAGGAGGGTTGCATTCGAACGAAACCCGTTCGCAAACGAGTACTTACATAGATTTTAGCTGTTTTTGCGGGTTTATGTCTATACCGTGAGCGGTGAGCAGAAGGTATCAGAACCGTCGCCGGTAGGCGATGGCTGTCAGAACCGCCTGCGGCAGCGGGCGGCAGGAGGTTCGCCGCGGCAGAAACCTTTTCATAGGAGTATGCTTCATGACCTATCGTCTACCTTTGAATAACCCGCCGAATTGCTATATTTTTGCACCGTATCGAAAGTCAAATTGTCGAACAAGTTCGATTTGATATTCCAAAACTTTCCAACTCAGCTTCGAAGGCGGCTCATCATTGCCCACTGTGCTATTTTGATAGTACTTGGGGGCGGGACCGTCGGAATCCACTTCATTGAAGGCCTGGGCTGGTTTGAGAGTTTTTACTTCGCGACCACCACCGTGACGACTGTAGGTTACGGTGATATTGTGCCTTTGAGCGCTCCGGGACGTGTTTTCTCAATCGCCTTAATGCTGTTCGGAGTCGGAACGGCGCTTTATGCCCTTTCGCTGCTGGCTCAAATGGTGGTTCACGCGGAGGTCCTCGCCGCACTTGGAATAAGACGCAGAAACCGGGAAATGGAAAACGTATCGAATCACTTTATTATTTGCGGTGCCGGACGGGTCGGCAGGCGGGTTATTAAGTCCCTCAAAGCAGACGGTTTAAAATTCGTTGTGGTTGAGATCGATCCGAAACGAATTGAACTCATCGATGACGAAGACCTCGTTGTTGAGGGCGATGCTACGCTGGATGAGAATCTCAGAATGGCCGGGATTGAGAGAGCAGCGGGTCTCGCGGCATGTCTCGATAACGACGCAACAAACGTCTACGTCGCGCTTACTGCACGCGATATCAACGAAGACATACATATCGTAGCCCGCGCGGTCGAAGAAGAGGCTGAAGCCAAACTCATAAGGGCAGGCGCCAACCGGGTCGTTTCACCTACCGTGAGCGGAAGTCTTGGTATGGCCCGTTCTTTGACACGACCCGCAATCGCGGACTTTATGGATACTATCGTTGCCGAACATCTCGATCTTGTGTTTGAAGAAGTACGTATAGAACACGACTCGAAGTACATCGGCAAGGAACTGAAAGATACGGATATTAGCAGAGAGTACAATCTCTTAATTGTCGCAATCCGCAGGATCGAAGGCGAAATGATCTTCAACCCGTCCGGGGTCACCGAGATCCATGATGGCGACCTCCTGATCGTCATAGGTAAAGCCGAAAGGCTTAAAGAATTTTTGGAGCAATAGACCGCCTGCAATGAAGGTACTTGTCACAGGCGGAAGCGGTTACCTCGGAACCCATATCAAAAGGCATTTTCGTGCCGACGACTTCTCACGCACAACAGACAGGGATTTACTCAATCTTCTCGATACAAGAATCGCATCGGACTATGACGTGGTCATACATCTTGCCGCAAAACTCGACAAAGACCCCGCCGAAACTGAACAGGTATTTCTGAACAATGTGGGAGGAACAGTGAACCTCCTGCAGTCCATTAAGGAAGGGGCAGTTTTTATTTTCGCGTCCACAAAGGACGTATATGGAAGGTTTGCCGGCAAGTACGACGCGGTACCGGAAGATTGCCCGACATTGTATACGGGGCAATCCGCACTTGAATGGTCAAAGCTGATTGCCGAGCGATACGTCGAGTTCTACGGCAACACCCGAAACTTCCGAACCTGTATTTTTAGGCTCTCAACGGTTTACGGACCGGCGGCGGCGGGCACGAGTCCGAATTTCGTTTCTCATTACGCGAATCTCGTTAACACAGGTGACCCGGTCGTGTTTCCGGCCGACGGTAAACCGGTGCGGGATTTTCTTCACGTTGATGATTTCGCCTCAGCATGTTCTTCATTTATCGATTCGGTCATTCGCCACGGCCTTTATAACCTTGGCGGTGGTCCGGATAATGCACTTTCGCTAAGAGAACTCTTTGAAAAAATGCAGGAAGTATCCGGTTATCAGGGCATGGTGGATGAGAATAATTCCCTGCCGGATCCGGTTCCAGTGAACTACGTATCCGATATTTCGCTAGTGACCCGAGAACTCGATTGGAAACCGGAAATCTCGATAGATGAAGGCCTTAAGACCCTGTTTGCACCTCCAATACTATGAAACTGGTAGTTCACGGGACCAATTGGATCGGTGACGCAGTAATGTCGATACCGGCGCTTAAGACACTCAGGCAAATGCTGCCCGATGCCGAGATAACCTTATATTCAAGAAGATGGGCGAGTGAGGTTTTCGAAGACTGCGGTTTTCTGGACAGGGTCTTGGTGCCGGAGGCCGACACGTCGGGGATATTTGGTCCGGTTCGCGAATCACGCCTTTGGAAAAAGCAGGCTTTCGACGCCGCCGTCCTTTTCCCAAATTCGTTTGGTACCGCTCTGATCGCCAAACTAGCGGGTACACCGATAAGAATTGGTTTTGCCAACGAGGGAAGGGGAATGCTTTTGACGGAAGCCGTGCCGGTCCCCGACTGGAGATCGGAAAAGCACGAGACATATTATTACCTCGAACTCGTGAAGTGGGCTTCCGAATTGCTTGATGCGGAATTCCCTTCAGAAAACGAGATCGACACGTCGCTTCGGGTAAGTACGGAGCGCCGCCGTAAGGCATCCGCGATCCTATCGAACGCCGGGGTATCTGAAAACACCCTGGTTGTCGGACTGGGAGTCGGGTCCCAGAACTCAAACGCCAAACGATGGATACCGTCCCATTTCGGTCAACTTGCGGACATGATCAATGAGCAATACGATGCAGGTGTAGTTCTGATAGGATCAGATTCTGAGATTGCCACCGCGCATGAGGTGACCGGCGCCACCGGGGCCGACATCGTCGATTTGACGGGCAAGACTTCAGTTGGCGAAGCTGTCGGCGTGCTCGCTGAGATTGATCTTTTCGTTTCAAATGACATGGGTCTCGCGCACCTCGCCTCTGCAGTGGGGACTCAAACGATCACAATATTTGGCCCGACGAATCCGACAACCACGAGTCCCTGGAAGGCGGAGGTTGTTCGGCGAGATGATATTGAATGTGCACCGTGCCATCTGCGCGAGTGCCCCATCGACCATCGCTGCATGACGCGCATTGGGGCAACAGATGTATTTGAAATTGTTCAGCGAAAGATTGCAGAATCTAGTAGACGATGAAGAATAAGGCAATATTTTTAGATCGGGACGGCACACTAATCCACGAGGTAAATTTCCTCTCGACGGTGGAAGAAACCCGTCTGTTCGATTTTTCAATCGAAGCCCTGTCCCTGTTACGCGATTCGGGTTTTAAGTTTTTTATAACGACAAACCAGTCCGGCATCGCGCGGGGACTCTTTGATGAAAGCGCGGTCAATGCAATCCATCTCCACATCAATGAAATTTTGAATCAGGCCGGCCTGAACATCGAGAAGTTTGAGTTCTGCCGTCATTTTCCTGATGAAGGCTGTTCCTGCAGAAAACCGAATCCTGGAATGATCGAACGTGCGGTTGATGGGATGGATATCGATCTGTCGGAGTCCTGGGTCATTGGGGATAAAAAGCTGGACATTGAAATGGGTATGAATGCCGGCACGAAATGCGCACTTGTCCGCACGGGGTACGGCGAAAAACATCAGGAGACCTTAGACAGGAAACCAGACCTGATTGTTGAGAATTTGCTCGAAGCAGCGAGGAAAATCGTGGAAATGGACAATGGACAATTGACAATGGACAATTCGTTGCCTTAAAAGCCGTGAGTCATTGTTATGGGCATCTTGTCACTAAAGAATAGCTAAGCGGGAGCCTGTGCGGCAAGTTTCGGAAGCCAAAACACGGCTTTGGAATCATCAATCTTCAATCATCAATCTCACCTATTCAGTCTTCAGACGTCCGACCAAAGTCGTCCTCGATTCTGACGATATCGTCTTCACCAAAATAATCGCCAGTTTGAGTCTCGATAAAAACCAACATTTCCTTTTCGTCCGGGTTCTCAACCCGGTGTGCCATACCCAATGCTATATCGACCGATTCGCCCTTGTTTACTAGCTTTTCGACACCATTTAGTGTAACTTTAGCTGTGCCTTGAACCACATACCAATGCTCGGCACGATGAGCATGCCTCTGGTAGCTCAACCTTTTTTGAGGCAAGACCTCAATCCTTTTTACCTTGTAATTGTCATCTTCATCGAGAACGTAGTAGCTTCCCCACGGACGATGGTCAAATTCCTGTGTCATTTAGATTTATTAGATCACTTATCGCCTTCAGATTCTAGAAAAACGAATCCTTAGAAATGGAAGAACGCAGTTTTCTGCCAAAACATCTTTCGTTAGCCCAAAAACTACAGACGATCATAGTCGGCCGTCTGATGGTTGTGTTCCTGCTGCTAGTCTCAAGCTGGGTTTGGCACAGCGGCCAGCTGAGATTGTCCTACGAGAACTTCCCCCGTGATCTTTTTATTGTATTTGTAATTGCAGTCGGTTTAACGATCGTCTACTTTTTCCTGACCCGTCTCAGCACCAATTATGCATGGCAAATACGAATCCAGTTCCTGCTCGACATACTTCTCACCACTTGGCTCGTCTGGCGAACAGGCGATGTAACCTCACCGTACATAACACTTTACATTGTACTGATCAGTGTTGCCAGTGTCTTTCTGAGCGGTCGCGGTACGATTCTCGTCTCGGTCCTTTGTGTTGCGCTTTTTTCAGCCCTGTCGATTGCAACTTCGTTTTCCCTCATCGAATCACTTGGAGTTTTGCCTGATTCGTCGAAGATCGCTCAAATTGTAGGGTTTCACAGCGTTGCTTTCCTCGTCGTTGGCCTCTTATCCGCAAGGCTCGCCGGCAGGTACGCGCAAAACGAAAAACTCAGGGAAACCACGAAAACCCTCGCAAATTTGAGGGTCTTGCATGAGAGAATCGTCGAGTCAGTTCGATCCGGGCTAATAACCATTGACCTCGAGGGCACAATATATACGTTCAACAAGACCGCCGAAGAGATTACCGGCAGAAACGCCGGTGAAATGCGAGGCAGCTCGATATTTGAGCTATTGGGAGACATTCGCGGTCAAATCGCTGAAGCGATGGAGTCGGAAGAAGATTCGAATTTCCGGCACGAAATCGGTTTCACAACTCCGGATGGATTTGTTGTCCAACTCGGTTACGGGATTTCACCGCTCTTTTCCGAAGATGGGGAAAAGACGGGTTTGATCGTTACATTCCAGGACCTGACTGACATTCGTTCGATGGAAGAAAGTGTCCGTAGGAAGGACCGGTTGGCAGCGGTCGGGAGGGTTGCGGCGGGCCTTGCGCATGAAATCAGGAACCCGTTGGGCGCGATGAGAGGTGCAATCCAAATCCTGGAATCAAAGACTGAGAAGAATTCGGACCAGGCAAACCTCATGGATATCATTCTTCGTGAATCCGACCGGTTGAACGAGATCATCACGAACTTCCTCAAGTACGCCCGCCCGCGAATCGGCAACTTTGCGGAAGTTGATGTAAAAGAAGCGATTACGGATACCATCACTCTTTTGCGCCATTCACCTGATGTCAAAGAAGACATTGAGCTAACCGCGGAGATGCCCAAGGATAACGTGCTCATGAATGCAGATGTATCCCAACTAAAACAGATCTTTTGGAACCTGGCCAGAAATTCCATGCAGGCACTCGAGGGAAAAGGGCGTTTTTCGATCCGGCTCTCGCAACTCAATACCAACCGCATCAGAATTGAGTTTTCAGATAACGGCTGCGGAATGCCTCCTGAGCAGGTTGAACAGCTCTTTGAGCCATTTTCGAAATCCACCACCGGCGGGACAGGACTCGGACTGTCGATTGTTTATCAAATAGTGAGGGATCATAACGGAACGATAAACATTACGAGTAAGGAATATGCCGGAACGAAGATAACTATTGAGCTTCCAACGGACTATGTCAGAGCAGGCGGAACCGATGAAAACCGACCTGTTGAAGCCGAAGACCCTGACCTTGTTTTGAAGAACTATGTGACGGTGAATGAGGAACAAAACAAGATTAGCTCTTGAAATTATGACCCTAATTCTGTGATTATATAGATAGCTGTCCTCTGGCTCTTCACCAATCCCTGCAAGTTACCCCGGTTTTTATTCCATGGCTAAAATCCTAATTGTCGATGACGAACAAAGCTACCGCCAGCTTTTGAGCCTTGTGTTCGAAGGTGACGGTCACAGTATCCGTACGTCCAAAAATGGAAAAGAGGCGATAGATGAGCTCAGCGGAGATCCTGCGGATATTGTGATTTCCGATGTTCGAATGCCCGATATGGACGGCATTTCCCTTTTGAGGGAGGCCCGTGAGCTTTATCCCGACATCGGAGTCGTTCTAATGACCGCATTTGCGACAGTCGATACGGCGCGGGAAGCATTCATACTCGGGGCCGACGATTTTGTTCAAAAACCGTTCGATGTTGAAGAACTAAAGCTGATCGTCAAAAAGACCCTTGAGAAGCAAGCACTTGTAAATGAGAATCGTGCGTTCAAACGCGCACAACGGGAAAAAGGAAGCGTCAAGAATATTGTTGGTGACTCCGACAAGATGCAGGCGATCTTCCAAATGATCGAAACTGTTGCGGAAGTCCACTCAACGGTATTGGTACAGGGTGAGTCCGGAACAGGAAAGGAACTTGTTGCCCGTGCGATCCACGATCTTTCACCCCGTGCTGAAAAGCCGTTTATATCGATAAACTGCGGTGCGTTTACAGAAACCCTCTTGGAATCCGAGCTCTTTGGCTATGTAAAAGGGGCATTCACCGG
>JABDKD010000133.1 GCA_013003215.1 Pyrinomonadaceae bacterium | reverse complement strand
GGCTTAGGAGATCCGAAGGAGATGGCTCGCCGCCGCCAAGCGAATTTCGCGCAATCTACACGGGGCTGCAATTCGAACACAGCGCATTTCTCAAGACGGACCACAAGCAAGAGATATTCAATTTAGGGTTTGAAACAAGAACATCTGCCCCGTTAAACTTTAGCCCACGAGAGGGTACCTATTTCCAATTTGCACCTTTTGTTGGATACCAATTCGGACGTCGTTTAACTAATAATCTGGAAAATGACGACCCTAATGGACAAAAACCCAATAAATGGATAAGTCGGCCATTCTTTGGATTCAATTGGACTTTTGTTCCGGGCAACGTGAATGGAGGCTCTTTCGTCACCTTCAAAGGACAGTACATCAATCGAATGTTCTTATCCGGCGACCCAATGTTTAATGAAGATGACGTTGTAATAGCCGACAATTTGAAGCCACTCGGCTTCCTGGAAACATCCCTAGTCTTTAACGTCTTCGGCAACGAAGTACTTCAACCGTACATAAAGTTTCGAACGGGTCGAGATGCACCAAAATTCGTTTTAACTCAAAACAGTTTCGAAATCGGTTTTACCACAACATTCGATTTCAAGGACATTTAACGCTGCAGCGTTCGCCGGTAGAGTTCGACATACTTGCCGGCGGCGCTTTCCCAGGAGTTGTCCTCGGCCATACCGTTGCGCTGGATCGCCTGCCAGACCTCAGGATCGGCGTAGGCAAACAGTGCCTCATACATTTTCTCGGCGAGCTCAGATGGGTCAAATCGTGAAAACTTAAAGCCGTTCCCTGTTCCGTTGACCCGGTCGAAGTTCACGACTGTGTCATCGAGGCCTCCCACAGCTCTTACGATAGGCACAGTCCCGTAGCGGAGCGAGTACATCTGGTTCAATCCGCAGGGTTCGAACTTGGACGGCATCAGGAACATATCCGCCCCGGCTTCGATCTGGTGGGAGAGTTTCTCGTTGTAGCCTATGTAGACCCCAACCTGTCCCGGAGCCGCATTTTTAAGCTGTTGAAGAAAGCTCTCGTATTGCTTGTCACCCGAGCCGAGTGCGATTAAATAAGCACCAGAATTTATAAGTTCAGCCGCAGAGTGCTGGATGAGCTCGATCCCCTTCTGAGCTGTAAGCCGTGTAATCACACCAAATACGGGCTTGTCAAGATCGACCGGCAGAGAAAACTGCTCGAGCAGCGCCTTCTTGCACTCGAGTTTGCCTGAAAGGTCGGCCGGAGAGTAGTTAGCCGGGATATCGGGATCGGTCTCGGGATTCCAGACTTCGTAATCAACCCCGTTCGTTATTCCAAACAACCGGTCGCTTCTGGCCCTCAAGAGCCAATCGAGGCCATAACCGTTCTCGCTTGACTGAATCTCAAAGCCGTAACGCCTGCTGACGGTCGAAAGCATGTCCGACGCGCTAAGCCCCCCTTTTAGCGCCGACGCATGCCCCTCGAACGCAAAATGGTTTTGTTCAAACTCACTTCCAAAACCGAGCTTCCAGAGTTCTCCTGAACCGAACGCACCCTGGTAAGCCAAGTTGTGGATCGAAAACACAGTCCGTGTATTCCGCCAAAACGGATCCCAGAACCGAAGGTGCGCGATCTTGACCGCAGCAAAACCACAATGCCAGTCATTCAGGTGAACGATATCAACGGGCTTGCCGAGACGGCGAATCAGCGCCAGCGCGGCCATGTTAAAGAACGCGAATCTCTCGTGGTCTTCGGTATAACCGTAAATCGAATCCCTGTGGAGGTATTCCGGAGCGTCGATCAGGAATGTCGGTGACCCGTTCGCTTCTGAATAGAAGACTTTTGCGGGATATTGCCTTCCACGCCATTCAACCAACAGGTCATCAATCGCGAGTTTCCAAAGGTGTTCTCCGCTTGTCTGCAAATAGAGTGGGGTGATCAGAAAGGCATCGTTACCGATCCTTCTGAGCGCTTTAGGCAGCGCTCCGCTAACATCCGCAAGACCGCCGGTCTTCGAATATGGAACCGCCTCAGATGAGATAACAGCTATTCGCATGCGTTCATATTAGATCGTATATGGTAAATAGTGAATCAAAGATACCGCACCGCCCGATCAATGCGTGTGCCAAAAAAAGAAATCGTGAATAACGCAGTCCGCTATCCACGATTCTCTATGTACAATTTACAAGCTTTAGGTCTGCATCGAAGCAAGGAACTCCGCGTTTGTCGGGGCCTTGCTGAGTCTCTCAAGTACAACCTCCATCTGCTCAACAGATGAAAGCGGATTGAGAACCCGGCGCATTACCCAAATCCTGTTTAGATCTTCCTTGCCGATAAGAAGCTCTTCTTTCCTTGTACCACTTCTCTGCAGGTCGATTGCCGGGAAGAGACGCTTGTCCGAAAGCTTACGGTCCAGATGAATCTCTGAATTACCCGTTCCTTTGAATTCCTCAAAGATTACGTCGTCCATACGGGAACCGGTATCTATCAACGCCGTTGCGATAATCGTCAACGAACCGCCCTCTTCGATATTTCGAGCAGCGCCAAAGAACCGTTTTGGCCTTTGTAGTGCGTTTGAATCGATACCACCGGAGAGAATCTTACCTGAAGGCGGCACAACGGCGTTGTGTGCCCTTGCAAGCCTCGTAATCGAGTCAAGCAGTATCACAACGTCCTTTTTATGCTCTACGAGCCGCTTTGCCTTTTCGATGACCATATCCGCAACCTGTACGTGACGGGTCGGCGGCTCATCGAACGTCGATGAAATAACCTCGCCGTCGACCGAGCGCTGCATGTCCGTTACTTCCTCAGGTCTCTCATCGATCAGCAGTACGATCAGGGCGACTTCGGGATGATTCTGCGTAATCGAATTCGCGATCGTCTGCAAAAGCATCGTTTTACCCGTTCTCGGAGGCGCTACGATCAACGCACGCTGGCCTTTTCCGATTGGGGTAACGAGGTCGATAACCCTCGCCGACACCTTTTCGGGATCGGAAGTTTCCATGCGTAGCTGGTCATCCGGATAAAGCGGCGTCAGGTTGTCAAAAAATATCTTCTCTCTTGCGGCTTCAGGAGCTTCAAAGTTTATAGCTTCGACCTTTATAAGGGCGAAATACCTTTCCCCCTCTTTCGGCGGCCTTATTTGCCCACTTATCGTATCGCCGGTGCGAAGATCGAATTTCCTAATCTGTGACGGCGAAACATAGATGTCATCAGGGCCGGGCAGATAGTTATACTCAGGCGCCCGCAGAAAACCAAAACCATCGGGCAGCGTTTCCAAAACACCCTGCGAAAATATCAATCCGCTTTTTTCAGTCTGAGCGGCGAGAACTTTGAAAATCAGCTCCTGTTTGCGCATTCCGGAAGCACCTTCAATTTCGTGTTCCTTCGCAACAGTCGTGAGTTCACTGATGGACATTTCCTTAAGTTCAGCTAAATCAAGAGTTACGCCATTCGAGGACGGTTTAGACCTCCCAGACTTCTTGTTCTCGCTGTTCTTGCCGTTTTTATCCTGTTTCATGTCGTTTCCTGATTTTTCGGCACCATTGGAGTGCTTTGGTTTTCGGGGCCTACGTTGGGTGGTTTTGGTTGTCATCTTAGTTATCGCTGTTGAATAATTCAGGCTTGCTCAAAATGAAGCAACGGGAACAAACTAAACCTAGCTTTAGCAAAGACTTAGTTCGAATTGAAAATTCTGGAAAGTTCTATAAGTGGTACGTTAGACCTTAACATTAGATCTCTTACAAGAGTTCTTGATCTCTTACAAGACCCGTTTGAGTTTTTGGGATAAGCCATTATTAACTTATTTTGCCGATTAAATCAAACATAATCTTGGATTTTCAGAATTTCAAAGAAGCCTCAATCGCCGTCCACACAGCATCTTTTCCTTTTCCCGTTACAGCTGAATACGGGATTACCGTTGTTTCCGGCATGCAATCTTCGATCACACGTAAACTGTTCCTTAGTTTATTGTTGGAAAGTTTGTCGGATTTCGTGGCTACGACGAGGTGATTTTTATGATGATAAGACAGCCAATCGTAGAGTTGCAGATCCAAAACCGTGGGCTTATGACGAACATCTACTATCTGTATTGATAGCATAAGTTGCCGCCGATTTGCAAGATATTCCTCGGCCATTCTTCCCCAGTCGTCTTTCATTTTCTTTGGGACTTTGGCATAGCCGTAGCCCGGCAAATCGACAAACGAAAACCGGCTGTTGATATCAAAAAAGTTGATAGTCTGTGTTCTACCCGGCGTATTGGAAGTGCGCGCAAGCTTTTTTCGTCCAAGCAAAGAGTTGATCAGACTGGATTTTCCAACGTTGGAACGGCCCAAAAAAGCTATTTCGGGCTTATTCCAAGTCGGCCAATGGCTTCCCTGAACCGCACTTTTGATGAATTCGGCGGAAGTAATCTTCATAAATTCGCCAAATCAAGGCGCACGGGCTCAAGTCAGCTTGATCTCGCTGGAGGGCTTGTCTTCGGCATATACCGGCGGAAGATTGTCATCGAGAGACTCGCTGTGTTCGTCACCAACAAGTGCAGCTTCAAGCACCTCGTCAATCGTATCGACACAAATTACTTCCAGTTCAGCCAGCACTTCCTCAGGCACATCCGCCAGGTCTTTCTGGTTTTCTTTCGAGAGGATGATGTTCTTGATGCCAAACCTGTGAGCCGCCAGGAGCTTTTCCTTGACACCGCCGATCGGCAACACCTTACCGCGCAGCGTGATCTCGCCGGTCATCGCAACATCGTGGCGCGCAGGGCGTTTTGTGAGAGCGGACACCATGGCTGTCGCCATAGTAATACCGGCCGAAGGGCCATCCTTTGGAATGGCGCCTTCCGGTACGTGAATATGAAAGTCGTTACGGCGAAACGCCTTGGATTCAATCCCAAGATCTTCTGCACGGGTCCTTACACAGGTCATAGCCGCGTGCGCAGACTCCTGCATAACTTCGCCAAGCTTACCCGTAAGCTGAACGCCTCCGCGGCCTTTGACGATAGTCGTTTCAACTTGCAGAACGTCTCCACCAACCTCGGTCCACGCAAGTCCATTTACAAGGCCAATCTCGCTCTTCCTGGCAATGTCCTGTTTTCTAAACTTGATCGTACCGAGTAGTTCCCTGACCTTTTCGGCGTCGATAACTTCCTGAAATCCTTCCTTTTCATCGGAAACGATGAAATTCCGTGCCACCTTTCTGAAACACGAGCCGATTTCCCTTTCGAGATTTCTAACCCCTGCTTCCCGGGTGTAATGACGGATGAGCTCCAAAATTCCATCATCAGTAAATGTAACGTTTTCAGTATTTAAACCGTTATATTCAGATTGTTTCGGTACCAGGTGCCGAACCGCGATCTCACTCTTCTCACGTTCGGTATACCCGGAGAGATGAAGTATCTCAAGCCGGTCCTGCAGCGCGGGCGGAATCGTATGCATGACATTCGCCGTCGCTATAAAGAATACGTTTGAAAGGTCGTAGTCTATGTCCAAATAATGATCCCTGAAGGTGTCGTTTTGCTCAGGATCGAGAACTTCCAGAAGCGCAGATGCGGGATCACCTCTGAAATCCTTACCAAGCTTATCGACCTCGTCGAGCAGAATAACCGGATTAACCGTACCTGCGCGTTTCATTAATTGGATTATCTGCCCGGGAAGGGCTCCGATATATGTCCTCCTGTGTCCGCGGATTTCGGCCTCGTCGTGTACGCCGCCAAGCGCCAGCCTTACAAACTCCCGTCCCGTTGCCCTCGCGATCGATTTCCCCAACGAGGTTTTACCGACACCGGGTGCGCCCACAAAGCAGAGGATTGTTCCTTTCGGGTTCTTAACGAGCTGTCGGACAGCAAGATACTCGAGGATACGTTCCTTTATCTTCTCAAGGCTGTAATGATCCTCGTCGAGGACTGCTTCGGCTTTGGCAAGTTCTTCGATTTCCTCGGAGCGCTGTTTCCACGGAACGCTGATCAACCAGTCGAGGTAAGTTCGGGCGACAGTGCTTTCAGCAGACATCGGCGGCATCGCCTCGAGCCTTGAATACTCCTGAAGGGCCTTTTCCTTTGCCTCTTCGCTCATTCCGACTTCTTCAATCTTCTTCTTTAACTCTTCAAGCTCAGCTTTTTCATCTTTTCGGCCCAGTTCCTTATGAATCGCCTTTATCTGTTCGTTCAGATAGTACTCACGCTGGTGCTTGTCCATTTGCTTCTTCGTACGCGAGTGTATAGACCGGTCCAGCTGTTTCTTTTCAATTTCAACCTCAAGGATCTCGACGAGCTTTTTCAACCGCTCCTTAACAGAAAAGGTCTCGAGTAGCTGTTGTTTCTCCTCTACCGGGATCCGGAGGTGCGAGCTCATCGAATCTGATATCTGCGCCGCAGATACGCCGCGAAGAGCCGCGTGAAGCGCATCGGTATAGGCATCCGGTGCAGCGCGTAAAAACTGTTCGACCAGGTTATGGATCTGCTGGAGGTAGCCGTCAGTCTGGACTCCACTTTCGTCAACCGATTCCACACGACGAACAAATGCCGAAAAAGTACCATCACTATCTTGCTCGATCCTTACAGACGATCCTCTTTCCCGGCCTTCAACGACGACTTTTATCTGACCATTGTCCTGTCTCTGGGCTTGCAAAATTCGACCGATAGTGCCAACAGGAAAAATCTGGGTCGGATTCGGCTCGTCAATTGACGCGTCATGCTGTGTCGCGAGAAAGATCTGTCTCTCCCCTTTCATTGCGGTCTCAAGGGCCTTTACGGAGCTCGGCCGGCCAATCTTGAAAGCAACTTTTGTGAAGGGGAAAATCACCACGTCCCGAATTGGGACCATGGGAAATCGCTCGATATCGTCGGGCATTTGGTCTGTATACTCTTCCATTAATTATTCCTTGAAAAAAACATGTGCTTCCTCTTGATAAATGCCTATTAAAGCCTAATTTCTAATTCTAAACATTTGGGGAAACTATTTACAATTCCGGGAAATTACAGATTCGCCTAACTCCAAGCAAAAAAAGGCCGTCGGCTTCCACCAACGGCCACCGTTTCTTATTGGTTCACTACGCCGCTTCTTTGTTTTTAACCGTCCCGAACAGAGTCGATTTTCTTTCAACAATATCCTTAGTAATGACCAGTTCTTTGACCTTTTGCTGAGAAGGCAACAAATACATGGGCTCAAGCAGCAATTCCTCCAGGATCATCATCAAGCCCCGGGCACCCACTTTTCTGTCATGAGCACGTTTTGCAATCGCCTGAAGCGCACCCTCCGTGAACTTGAGTTCAATATTATCGAACTCGAACTTTCGTTTGTATTGCTTAACCAATGAGTTCTTCGGTTCAGTCAGAATCCTGACCAGCGCATGCTCATCCAACTCGTGAAGCGCCCCTACTACCGGCAGTCGACCAACAAATTCCGGAATTAATCCGTAATGGATCAAATCATCCGGCTCAAGCAGGTTTGCAGTCTCAGCCATTCGTTCTTTGGTAAGCTTGACGTCCGCTTTAAACCCAACCGACTTGTTCCGCATTCGTTTGTCAATGACCTTATCAAGCCCTACAAACGCACCACCGCAGATAAACAGGATATTTGTCGTGTCGATCGGCAAGAATTCCTGCTGCGGATGCTTTCGTCCGCCACTCTGCGGGATATTTGCCACTGTGCCTTCAAGGATCTTTAAAAGTGCCTGCTGTACGCCCTCACCCGAAACATCCCTTGTAATTGAGGGGTTGTCATCTTTCCTGCAAATCTTGTCAATCTCATCAATATATATGATGCCTTCCTGTGCCTTTTCGACATCGTTCCCAGCTGACTGGAGAAGCTTGAGAATGATATTCTCGACGTCTTCACCCACGTAGCCCGCTTCTGTTAGTGTCGTCGCGTCCACGATGCAGAAAGGAACGCTCAGAAACCTGGCGAGTGTTTGTGCGAGCAAGGTCTTTCCGGTCCCGGTCGGACCGATCAGAAGAATATTCGATTTCTGAATCTCAACATCACCACGCTTCTTTGCAAGCTCAAGCCTCTTGTAATGTTGGTAGACAGCTACCGCCAACCGCTTCTTGGAGTCATCCTGTCCAATCACGTAATCATCCAGGAACTCGTTTATTTGCTTGGGTTTAGGAAGCGTAGTACGGGTCGTTACCGTTTCGACCTTTTCGTCGTCATTGATGATCTCGTTACAAATGTCGATACATTCGTTGCAAATGTAGACACTCGGACCGGCGATCAGTTTTTTGACCTCGTTCTGCGATTTTCCGCAAAACGAACAGCGCAGTACTTCATCTGGTCGTAGAATTGACATAAATCTTTCAGGCGAGAGTGGTTTTGGGCCCCGGGTAGAATCCGCAGAGCCCGGAGTTTACTTCTTGCTTTTTTCGCGGTGATCGATTACCTCGTCGATCAGCCCGTATTCTTTCGCCTGCTCTGCAGACATAATACGATCACGTTCAACATCAAGTTCAACCTGATCAAAAGTTTGACCGGAATGCTCCGAAATAATTCTGGATGTCATTTCCCTCATGCGCAGGATTTCTTCAGCCATAATTCGGACATCTGTCGCCTGCCCGGAAGCACCGCCCGAAGGCTGATGGATCAGAATCCTGGAATTCGGAAGCGCAAAACGCTTCCCGCTTGTACCCGCACACAGCAAAAGAGCGCCCATCGATGCACATTGACCAACACAAATCGTCGTAACATCATTTCTGATGAACTGCATCGTGTCATAAATAGCCATACCGGCAGTGATCGAACCTCCAGGCGAGTTTATGTAAAGGTTAATATCGCGCTCCGGATCATCAGCTTCCAAAAACAATAGCTGGGCCACAATGAGATTCGCGATCATATCGTCAATCGGCGTGCCGATGAAGATAATACTGTCTTTCAAAAGACGGGAATATATATCGAATGCCCTTTCGCCGCGCGAGGTCTGTTCGACAACCATAGGGACTAAAGCCATAATTTCCTCTTCCTTGTAAAACCTTAAGAATAAATTGTTTAAGAAGTAAATCGCTGCGGGAGCCGCAAAGTGGAATGACCGGACGCCATTTCCAACGATTTTACATCTTCTTCCCTAAATTGCAACCGCATAGAGCGCAAATGCTTTAGACGCTCCACTTAATATCCGGTATCTAAACCGATTTTTCTTTCTTCTTCGATTGACCCTCATCATCGGAAACTGAAGCTTCCGAATCCACAGGTTCGGCAACATCGGCCGGCTCGTTTTCTTCTTCGACCCATTCCGCGTCGGTTACCTTTGCCTTAACAACCAAAGCCTCGACAGCCTTTCTCGTTCTAAGGTTGTTAGAAACCATTGCCTTACCGCCCTGCTGCTCGATAGTCTCCATCATCTGATCTTCGGTGACCTGGTAATAACCGGCCATCGATTCGATCTCTTTGTCGACTTCCTCGTCGGTGACATCAACGTCTTCATTCTCGGCAATCTTTTCTAAAAGCATGGCCCCTTGAACATCTCTGGAAGCCTGCACTTTCATTTGATTGTATGTAGATTCAATAAAAGACTGCTCCACTTTAGTAAGATCGACGCCTCTCTGTGCCAGGTCCTGCGCAAAATTGTTCAAAAGCGTCTGTGCCTGCGAATTTACGAGCGCTTCCGGTACCTCAAACTCGTGTTTTTCGATGAGAGTTGCAATGAGTTCGTTACGGACCCGCCCATCGGCGTCCGCTTTCGACATTGCTTCGAGATCCTGTCGCAACTGCTTCTTCAGGTCGGCTAAGCTCTCAAACCCTTCGTCAAGGCTTGCGACCCACTCGTCATCAGCTTCCGGAAGCTCAACCTGCCCGACCGACTTGATCTTAGCGTGGTACTTAACCTTCCGGCCCGCCAATGCAGCGGATGAAAACTCTTCGGGATACTCGACCGTAAACTCCCGCTCATCATCTTCTTCGACCCCGACCAGGTTTTCCGTAAATGCTTCCTCCACAATTCCGTCACCAAGATTAACTTCAAGATCGTTTACTTCGATCGGATCGGCATCTTCGTCATCCAGGAAGGTGCCTTTCAAATCCGCGATCACGACATCGCCTTCTTTAGACTTCCGGTCCTCGACCGGGATCATCGTTGAATTCTGCTGTCTTCGCTCGTCGATAACACCTTCAATCTCTTCTTCAGACACCGGCCTGACCCTTCGAGTCGCCTCAAGGCCCTCATACGCCGGCTCAGGAACCTCAGGCATGATTTCAACATGAGCATGAACCATGATCGGCTGCGAACCGTTTACCTTGGCATTTTCAGCATCTTCCAGGTGCAATTGCGGCTCGCTGATAGGCTGCAGCTCGTGCTCCCGTATGGCGTCTGCAACTTTGCCGGGGAGTAATTCCTGCAAAACATCGGACTTGATCTCTTCCTTAAAACGCATCCGGATCACATCCAGCGGTGCCATACCCTTACGAAATCCGGGAACGTCTGCTTTGTCAGCGAATTTGCGGCTTACATTGTCGTAGGCCTGCCTAACTTCATCCGGAGCTATTTCGATTCTGATTTCCTTTCGGGTCTGACTTACTTCGACTAATTCTGTATTCATTATTTTTATCTGTTTCTCTTATAGACAGTTCAGCCCGCCAGATTCCCTGGCGAGCTTTTAAACCTTCGTGAATCGGATATGATTGAGAGAATGGGACAAGACGGTTTCCCTTTCAAAACCAATAGGCATCCCGCATCAACATGGTGCCGAGGGCGAGACTCGAACTCGCACGCCATAGGCACTAGTTCCTAAGACTAGCGTGTCTACCAATTTCACCACCTCGGCCAATATTTCAAATGCGCCCGACGCCTGCACCGGGCGACTTAATTCCAACTGAAAAGTTATCGGATAAAGTACCGAATGTCTAGGAAGGAATGCAGCTATTGATCGAGCCTCTACAGCCCTAAGAAACGGATGTTTTGGGGGGTCTACTTCTTGTCCGAATAGATCTTCTCTCGATATTCCTCGAGCATTCGATCAGTATTCTCAATCTCACTTATTGCGGTCGGCGTCTTTTTCGAAAGCTGGGGCGTTTCTTCATCGTCGTCACCGGACAAAAACAGCTTGTACCCGACACCGAGCCCGATCGCGAGAAGCGCGATCCAGAACGCGTACCAGAGCAGGCCGGCAATCACGCCAAGAAGCCAAAGCAGGACATACGCGCCAACACCAATCGCCAATAAAAGAAGAAGTATTTTAAGGATCTTCATACTAACAAGTACGATTTTGAAAAACTCGAAGTTCCGCTCGAAAACCGGAACACCATACTGACGCTAAGGCTATCACAGCTTATCGGAAAACCTGAGAAGGAATAATCCAGGTCAATTTTCGTTCCGCATCCTTTTAGCAATACAAATCGCTTAGCGTATAATTCATCTCGACAGAACTTCATCTTGGGATACAAAGTCGTGGCAGCAAATCATATAACAGCAGCCGAACTGGCTGAAAACATGAACCTGACCCAGCTCTTCGGAAACGGAGAGTTAGAGATCAAAGATATTACCCACGACTCGAGACAGGCTCGCCCTGGCTCATTATTTGTTGCAGTCAAAGGGCTTACAATGGACGGCCACAAGTTCATCGAGGACGTCATCCGCCGTGGTGCAGCAGGTATAATTTCCCAGCAAGACCCGACTGACGGATTTCAAGGAATATGGCTAAAAGTCCCCGACTCGAGAAAAGCGATGGCGGAAGCGGCTGCTATCGTGCACGGCAACCCGTCGGCCGAATTGAATCTCATTGGTATCACCGGGACAAATGGTAAAACTACTACAACGTATCTGACACTTGCGGTAGCAAATGCGGGCGGAAGTAAGTCCGCAATGCTCACAACAGTTGAATACAGGATCGGTGAGGAAACACGACCGGCGGTCCGCACCACCCCTGAATCAACCGATACTCAGAGATTTCTCAGAGAAGCCGTATCGAAAGGCTGCCGGACGGCGGTAATGGAAGCCTCCTCCCAGGCTATTGACCTGCGGCGATGCGACAAACTGGAATTCCGCGTTGCGGTATTCACAAATCTTACGAGGGACCACCTCGACTATCACCACACGATGGAGAACTACTTTGATGCCAAGAAAGAGCTGTTTGACGGCAGACTCGGCAAACCTCCGGCTGCGAGTGTGATCAACATCGATGATGAATGGGGTGTGAAACTTGCCGACGATCTCCGCGAATGCGGTCAAAAAGTCGTCACGTGCTCGCAGGTTGATGATGCCGACCTGAAAGCGAGCAATATCGAGGTTTCATTGGTAACGGGTACGGAGTTTGACCTCGAAACAGGCAAAGGCTCGATCCATATCCAATCCCCTCTTGTCGGCAAACCACACGTCTACAACATGTTATCGGCAGCGGCGGTAGGACTCGAATTGGACCTTGAGTTATCGGATATCGCAAAGGCGTTTGAAAATTGTATTGGTGCGCCCGGTAGATTTGAAAAAGTTCCGCATGACGGTGATTTCGCGATTGTTGTCGATTATGCCCACTCTGACGACGCGTTGCTCAATACCCTGAAAACGGCCCGCGAACTTGCGAAAGGAAGGATTATTACGGTTTTCGGTTGTGGAGGAGACCGTGACAAGACAAAGCGAATTCCGATGGGTGAGGTGGCAGGTATGCATTCTGACTTCGTAATCGTCACCTCAGACAATCCAAGGACAGAGGACCCGCTCGCGATAATCAATGAAATCGAATCCGGGATAAAGTCAACCGGGTGCGATTACGCGATCGAACCGGACCGCAGGGAAGCCATATTCAAGGCCGTCGCTACCGCTAATACCAATGATGTTGTGATTGTTGCCGGAAAGGGGCACGAAACATATCAAATAGTCGGCGGCGACAAGTTCCATTTTGACGACCGGGAAATCGCCGCCGAAGCCATTGAATCTCTCGAACTCTAAACTGTTTTAGGGATCGACCCGATAAGCTTCTCGAGAAATTCGATCTGAGAGTCATTTTGCTCAATAAAGCGCACTCCAAATCCAATCTCATAGACGTGGTTCACCACTTCCCCCCAAAACTGGACCTTCATTCCGTCCCCGATTGGAAAAAAGATTTTGACGGTCTCACCGTTTTCAACTTCACCGGAGCATAAAACAAAACACCCAAGCATACTGACGTCACTGATCGTGCCCTGCTGACGGCCAACAAGGCCTTCCCACTCGACATCGATTGTGATCGCGAAGCGACGGGAGACCCGCCTTTCCTTTCCCTGTCTTCTATCCTTCATCTTCTGTTTCGTCCGGTGATCCTTGCTGCGAACCTCTCGTCAGATAATAGTAAACGGGCAATCCAAGCGCAATCAGTCCCATTCCGACAAGCGAATTTGTAGGACTAGATATTACGGTGTTAACCAAGAGCCATCCCGCGACGAGAATAAACAGCACGGGTACTACGGGATAGCCGAATGCCTTGTAGGGCCGTTCCATCTCAGGGTAACGCCTTCGGTACACGAAAACTGAAGATGTAACGAGAGCATAGAAGATCCACGAGCCAAAGATCACATAATCCGTGAGTGTATCGAAAGAGCCGGAAAGAGCCAGGAGACATGCCCAAACACCTTGAAATGCTAGTGCCGCTACAGGAACACGTGTCGCCGAGAGTTTGGCGAACGACTTGAACATGACACCGTCTTTCGCCATCGCATATGGAACCCTGGCACCGGAAAGTATCGAGGTATGAAGAGTCCCGACCGACGAAATCATCAATCCGACCGTAAAAAGCGCAACCGCAAACCCGGTCGCGAATGTCGTTATGTCTCCTGAGAAGAACCTTTCAACAACAACCTTGGCAACTGAAGAATCAGTTGAGACGGAAGCGATCTCGGTCGGCGTCAAAACATAGAAATACGCGAAGTGTATGATCACATAAAGAACCATTATCAAGATCGTTCCGCCGATCAGGGCGATCGGCAGATTTCTCTGTGGGTTCTTCACTTCGCCGGCAACCAATGCCAGGTTGTTCCAACCATCATAACCCCAGAGCGCACCTAACATTGCCGCAGCGAACCCGGCAAGGAAAGAATACTGAGCCGACCCGTATTTAACTCCTTCCGCAAC
>JABDKD010000011.1 GCA_013003215.1 Pyrinomonadaceae bacterium | reverse complement strand
TCGGTGCCTCGGGTGATCAGACGACACCGGCCGACTTCACATCGGACGGTAAGGCTGACGTGGCCTTCTTCAGGCCGACGACAGGTGAATGGTTTGTGCTGAGAAGCGAGGACTTCTCGTTCTTCAGCTTCCCGTTCGGAACCAACGGCGACATCCCTGTACCGGGTGACTATGACGGTGACGGCACGGCTGACGCCGCTGTTTTCAGGCCATCGAACAACACATGGTTCCTGAGCCAGTCGACGAGTGGTTTCGAGGCGGTAGGATTCGGAATCGCGGGAGACATCCCGACACCGAATGCCTATGTCAGGCAATAGGAAGTTTCAAGTTTCAAGTTTCAAGTTCCAAGTCTGTAGATGCAGGCTTGGAACTTTTTTTGTCTCAAACCATCAGATTGCAAGTTTCAGGTTCCAAGTTTCAAGTTTGTAGATGCAGACTTGGAACCTGGAACTTGGAACTTGAAACTTGGAACTTGAAACTAGAAACCTGAATCTTGGAACTTGGAACCTGAAACTTGAAACCTGGAACCCGAAACTTGGAACTATCTTTCGAACGACCTACATAAAAAATGGGGGATATTCCACACTGATACTCTCAAATTCAACACCACGCGCTTCTGATTGCTCCCAAGCCCTATAAAACCTAGCGCTCTCAATGGCATATCAATTGCATTTATGGCTCATAACAACCACAAAAGCACGGTCAGTAAATGGTGATGTGCTTCAGGTAAGGCTCGGGTCGATGAATTTCAACTCGCAGAAGGAGGAAGTTATGAGAGCAGCTCTTTTGGTATCGATACTTTTTTTATTCGGGTCACTCCATTCGAGTGCCTTGGGTGTAACGATCAATGAGACGTTAGACGGCACAACTCCTGCTGCCAACCCGGCCTATCGGCCGGAAACCGGGGGACAAACAGGTCGATTGACGCGCAATCTTCCGCCTAGCACATGTGCAACGCCGGCACCGAATCCAGGTAACTTTACAACCTCCGGGACGAGGCAGTATGACGAATACGGATTTGTCGCCTTGAGCACAGGCTGCGTTACCGTAACTTTGAGCAATGCAGGCAACGGAATCTTTTATAGCGTTGCGTATGACCAAAACGGTATTAATCCCGCTGATCCTTCGCAAAACTTTGTTGCGGATGCGGGTAACAGTCCAACGACCCTTGTCCCCGTAAGGAGTTTCTCGATGAACGTCGTTGCCGGGCAGGCATTTCATGTCGTCGTTCATGAGGTGAATGCGGGTGGAGGAATTGGTCAGAGTTACACCCTGGACGTAAGCGGCGTTAAACTAGACCCCGATTTTTCCGCTGCAGAGACCCTGGACATAATCTCCCCTGCCGTTAGTTCGTCAACCTTGCTTTCAGCAACGGGAAATCAAACGGGCCGTCTCAATCGTTTCAATCCGCCTAGTACCTGCACGGCCCCAAAACCCAATCCCGGTTTGAATACGCCAACGGGCGCGAGACGGACCGATCTGTACAGATTCGTTCCGTTCGCTTCAGGATGCGTAACGGCCACAATCAACCACACGGGTGCGGACCAGGTTCAGGTTGTTGCATACAATCAAAACGGATTTCAGTCATCCAATCCATCTTTGAACTACCTGGCCGATATCGGAGGAAGCGTAGGCAATACGGTGAAATCGTTTTCGTTTATCGTCACCCGCGGCGTTCCTTTTGATATTGCTGTGCACGAAGTAAATCCGGGCGCAGGAATAGGAGATATATATACGCTGAATGTTAACAACGTTAAACTGGCTCCTGTCGCTCAGATCAATACGAAAATGGATCCCCTTCCCCCATCGACGAACCCTGATTTCGTCTCCTCAACTGGTATCCAGACCGGTCGTTTGACTCGTGACGGAATTCAGGCGACATGTGCGGCACCAAAACCGAATCCCGGACTTTTCACAGCCGTCGGTCCGCGGCAATACGATCTGTACACTTTTGTTCCAGCTACTTCTGGTTGTGTAGAGGTTTCAATCGTTAGCAATCCGGGACTCTATCCGATTGCTTACAACTCTGCGGGGTTTAACCCTGCCAATCCGTCTCTTAATTACCTGGCAGATGCCGGTAATAGTTCGACCTCCGCGTTTCCGAGGACATTTTCGTTTCAAGTTGTTGGTGGGCAGCCCTTTAGCATCGTTGTTAGCGAGTTGAATCCGGGTGGCGCAATCGGACAGGATTATCAACTGCAGGTGAAGGGCGTCGCACTCAATGTAACCACTAGGGCGGCACCGTTTGATCTCGACGGGGACTGCCGCACCGATGTCGGAATCTTCCGACCCGGACCGGGTGAATGGTGGTATTTGAGGTCCATTGATGGAAATAACACCGCATTCCAGTTTGGCGCCGGAACGGACATAATCGCGCCTGCAGATTTCACTGGCGATGGCAGGGTTGACGTAGCGTTCTTCAGGCCATCAAACGGATTCTGGTTTGTGTTGAGGAGTGAAGACAGTTCATTTTATGCCTTCCCATTCGGAACTTCGGGCGACATACCCGTCCCCGGGGATTATGACGGAGACGGAATGGCGGATGCGGCGGTCTTTAGGCCGTCGACTGCGACCTACTTCATAAACAATTCCGGCGGCGGTCAGACCATCCGGCAGTTCGGTCTGACGGGAGACGATCCTCTTCCGCTGGATTTCGACGGAGATCTCAAGACGGATCTCGCGGTTTGGAGGCCTTCGCTCGGTGAATGGTACTACGAAAGCAGCAGCGACGGTCAGGTCTACGGATTCCAGTTTGGACAATTCGGTGACAAGCCGGTTCCATCTGATTACACGGGTGACGGCAAGGCTGATCTCGCTTTCGTAAGGCCATCTAATAACCAATGGTTTGTCTTGAGAAGTGAAGATTTTTCGTTCTTTGCTTTCCCATTTGGCATTACGGGCGACCGGCCCGTTCCCGGAGACTACGATGGTGACGGAATCGCGGACGCTGCGGTCTTCAGGCCCTCGAGCAATACCTGGTTCGTACAGCAGTCCACCGAAAACTTTAAGGCCGTTCAGTTTGGAATCGCCGGTGACGACCCGATTCCATCGGCCTACTTACCTTAAATGTCATTGAGTAATACCTTAAGCCGGGCCCGAGAATTCGGGTCCGGCATTTTTTTTTGGTGAACGCGGTGATGTCTAGACCGGTTGCGCATGAGAAGAGGATGCTGGATTCTGACTTAGAAAAGAAAAGACCCCGGCCTCCCAACCGCGAGCCGGAGTCCATAGGTAGATGCTAACGAGCAATTAATCGGTAGCGTTTGTCTTGAACCAAACAAACTAACCGCGGGCTTTTCCTCTCACTTCGCTCAAACTAAGTAAGCATTCGAACGATAGCGAGCAGTACGACGGCGCCGAGAATCGACATTAACCAGCCGGCAGCATACTTTTCTTTGCCAAAAATAACTTTTCCGCCGAGCGTACCGATGAACGATCCGCCCATACCAATCAGAGCGGTAATCAGCCAACCCAACAGGCCGGCCGCGATCGGTTCTTTACCCGGAATCAGAAAGCGGGCAATCGCACCGATTATCAAACCCACGAATAATTGTCCTATTATGTGAAACATTGTTCCCTCCCATAATGCTTGAATGTCCCAATTGTGCATCATGTTGTCCTGTTTCACAAGAAAATCGAAGGCATTCAAAAACAGGAAAGACCGAATCGAAAGCTCACTTTCAACCGGGTCTTCCCTGGGATGAGAATGGTAAAACTAGCCCCTCGACTTCGCGGCCAAATCAACCAGCGACAGGAATCCGCCCCGATAACCCTTCAAATCAGAGCCCATCGAGGAAGCAGCTCTTTTTCTAATCGAATCAAAGCTCGCGCTGCCTTTGTACTTGGAATCCCGAAGCAACAATCCGAATTCCGCGACAGATGAGGCAAACCGCATGTTGTCGCTCGCCGCCTCCATCGAAGCGTTTCTGTCGAGCACCCCGTGCTTCAAGAGTTTGCTTTTTGCTCCGTCCGGCTCCTTGTATCTAAGCTTTACGGTCATCAGTTCGCTGCCGAAGGCCTCTCCGGTCGGTTCAACCTTTGAATACTTCAGCTTGTCGATTCCCGGATTAATCACTCTTTGACCTGCGGGAACCAGTTCATATAGAGCGGTTACGGAGACGCCCGCTCCTATTTCACCGGCGTCCTTTTTGTCGTTATTAAAATCCTGGTCAGCCATTACGCGGTTTTCATAACCGATCAGCCGGTACCCGGCAACCTTTGCGGGATTGAACTCGACCTGGATCTTTACATCCTTTGCGATTGTATAGAGCGTGCCGGCAATCTGATTGCCGAGGGCCTTCCGTGCTTCCTGCGTTGAGTCGATATAGGCGTAGTTCCCGTTTCCCTTGTTCGATAGTTTCTCCATCATCGAATCGTTCAGGTTTCCCGTACCAAAACCGAAGACAGAAAGAAACACATTTGATTCCCTCTCTTTTTCAATCAGGGAAACCAAGGCGTCATCGCTTGAAGGGCCGACATTGAAGTCACCGTCGGTGGCGAGGATCACCCGGTTATTTCCACCCCTTATGAAATTCTCTCGAGCGACTTTGTAGGCAAGCTGGATTCCCTGCCCACCATTTGTAGAACCACCCGCCTGCAACCTATTGAGCGCATTCAGAATAGCGTTCCTGTCGGAAACACTTGTGGACGGCAGGACGAGACCGGAAGATCCCGCATAGGTGACGATAGCCACGCGGTCCCTAGGCGACAATTGACTGATCATCATCCGAAGACCGGACTTGAGAAGCGGAAGCTTGTCCGGTGCGTTCATCGAACCGGAGACATCCAAAAGGAACACAAGGTTCGAAGGTGGCAGATTATCAAGCGACACAGTCTTTCCCTGGAGTCCGATCTGAACAAGCTTGTGCTTCCCGTTCCAGGGTGCACTAGCTGCCTCGGTAGTGACCGAAAAAGGCACATCACCTACTGGCTGCGGATAGTCGTATTCAAAGTAATTGACCAGTTCTTCGATTCGAACAGCGTCTTTTGGCGGTGCGGTACCTCTTTCCAGATAACGCCTCACATTCGCGTAGGAAGCGGTGTCGACGTCTATTGAAAATGTAGAAAGGGGCGCGCGTTTTGTTTCGTAAAAAGGATTTTCGTCCAAAGAGGCGTATTTCTCGCTCGAGTCCGTCTCTTCAAAATCCATTGGCGCCTCGTTTGAGGCTGTTGCCGTGTTTGCGTTGGATACGCGTTTCGCGTCGTAGGTTGAGGGTTCTGGTAAACCGCCCGTTTTTGTTCCGTCTGCCGGTTCTGCTGTACAGCCGTAGACAAATAATAATGAGATACCGAAAAGAAGTACGATGAGTATTCTTGCGTAATTCATAAAAAGCCCTCCAAATAAATAAAAACTGCAAGTCTGCTCCTCTGCCTTCACATATGAACGAAGACAAAGTGCTGACTTGCAGCTTATTTTTTGAAAAGCTTTTAGCTAACTTCTACTTGTCCGAAATCAAAAGAGGAGTAGCCTTCGAAATTGTGAACGGAGGAGGATAATTCCATCCCCTGCGGCCTCGCTTTACTTCAGCAATTACATAGACGTTCTGTTCACTATCAAAACGAGACAGCCACGGCATTTCCTTGGACATCTCAACTCCAACCGGCGCAAACTCAAGGCGTTCGGTTTTCAGATGATTCGTTCCGTTGCGGTCGTGAGCATAGAAATGAAGCTGTAACTCACCGTAGCGGGGACCATAACTACCATTTTCAATTCTCGTCGATAGCAAGCC
>JABDKD010000007.1 GCA_013003215.1 Pyrinomonadaceae bacterium | reverse complement strand
AGTTTAGCGAGTTTAGCGAGTTTAGCGAGTTTAGCGAGTTTAGCGAGTTTAGTGAGTTCGGTGAGTTCAAGATAGCAGACTTTTGAACTCTCTGAACTCAGCGAACTCTCTGAACTCACAGAACTCACAGAGAACTCTCAAACTCGTAGAACTCACAGAACTCACAGAGAACTCGCAAACTCGTAGAACTCACCGAACTCACTTAGTCTCAATTTCAAGTTCCCCGCCCCGAACGACGACCTTCACACTTCCGCCATCCGTAAGGTCACCAAAAAGGATTTCTTTAGCAAGCGGCTGTTTGATCCTCTGATGAATGAGCCGCTGCATCGGCCGTGCACCGAACTTAGCATCGAAGCCTTTTTCGGCAAGCCATTTCCTCGCGTCCTTCGTCAGTTTTACGATTACGCGCTGCTCAGACATCTGTGCGTTCAACTCATTGATGAACTTGTCGACGATCAACAGGATCACTTCGGAATCGAGAGCCTTGAACGCCACGCGCGCGTCAAGACGATTCAGGAACTCCGGTGTAAAGGTACGCTCGATCGCACCCTTCGCCGAACCCTTGGTACTTGCGTCGTTCTGAAATCCGATACCGCCGGACGAGAGCTCCCGGGCACCCGCATTTGTGGTCATTATCAGGATGACGTTCCTGAAGTCCGCCTTCTTTCCATTGTTGTCGGTAAGCGTCGCCGAATCCATAACCTGCAGGAGAAGATTGAATAGATTTGGATGTGCTTTCTCGATCTCGTCCAAAACGAGAACCGAGTGAGGGTGACGCATGATGGCTTCTGTCAGAAGACCGCCCTGGTCAAAACCGACATATCCCGGAGGCGCACCGATCAGTCGCGAAACCGTGTGGGCCTCGGCATATTCACTCATGTCGTAGCGTAAGAACTCGACACCTGTGATCTCAGCAAGCTGTTTCGAAACCTCTGTCTTTCCAACCCCGGTCGGGCCCGAGAACAGAAACGAACCAACGGGCTTGGTTTCATGCCCGAGTCCGGCACGAGAAATCTGTATCGCGTCAACGACTGCGTTTATCGCCTCGTCCTGGCCAAAAATGACTTCTTTGAGATCCTTGCGTAGCGTCTTGAGCTTGTCTTTTTCATCCGAAACAACGGTCTTTGGAGGTATCTTGGCCATCCTCGCAACCGTATTCTCAACCATCGTAACGCTGATTCGCTTGGGACGTTTGTCCTCCGGCATGAGCTTCGTCATCGCACCTACTTCATCGATTACATCGATCGCTTTGTCGGGTAAATGCTTGTCGCCAATATACTTACCGGCGAGCTCGGCGGCAGCCTTAAGTGCGTCTTCAGTATATTTGACGCCGTGGTGCTCTTCGTAATACTTCTGCAAGCCTTTCAGGATCTCAAAAGTTTCCTCAATCGACGGCTCAAAGATCTCTACCTTCTGAAAACGCCTTGCAAGTGCGCGGTCACGCTCGAAAGCGGCCTTGTATTCGCTGTAGGTCGTTGAACCGATACAACGAAGCGTGCCTTCGGCCAATGCCGGCTTGAGAATGTTCGACGCATCCATCGCGCCACCGGACACGGAACCGGCACCCACTATCGTGTGGATCTCATCGATAAACAGGATCGCATCCTCGTGCTTTTTGAGTTCCTTAATAATCGCCTTAAACCGCTGCTCAAAATCACCGCGATATCTGGTGCCCGCAAGGACAGCCCCCATATCGAGAGCAAACACGCGCGCATTTTCGATCACTTCGGGTACCTCGCCGGCGGAAATCTTCAATGCGAGACCTTCCGCAAGCGCGGTTTTGCCAACTCCCGGTTCACCTACGTAAAGCGGATTGTTTTTCTTTCTACGGCAAAGGATTTGAATGGTGCGTTCGATCTCGGCTTCGCGGCCAATGATCGGGTCGATCAGCCCGTCTTCGGCTTTTTGCACCAATTCAACACAAAACGATTCAAGCGGCCTCGGTTTCTTTCTTTGTCCCGCGCGTTCTTCCGCAAACAGGACATCTTCTTCAAGCTCCTCATCCGAAATGTCGTCGATCATTTCGATCTTCGATATCCCGTGCGCGATGTAATTGAGAACATCGAGCCGAGCGACCCCCTGCTGTGTGAGCACGAATACCGCATGCGAATGCTCTGATTGGTACATGGCCGCGAGTATGTTGCCGCCGTCGACAAATGGCTGGCCGCTCCCTTCCGCTTGCAGCAACGCATATTGGATCGTTGACTGAAACGTCGAGGTGAGCTCGGGCATGTGGCTCACGCCTTCCGGCATCTGTTCAACCGAGGTATCAAAAAACTCGCTCAGTGAAGACCTTATTTCGTCCAGATCAGCACCACAATTAAAGAGAATGTCCCTCGCGGACTTATCCTCCAGAAGTGCGAAAAGCAGGTGCTCGAGCGTGACATATTCATGCCGCCTCTTCACGGCTTCATCAACCGCGACGCTCAAAGTCTTTTCAAGTTCCTTCGTCAACATAACTACTCTTTCTCAATCGTACACAGAAACGGGAACTCCTGCGCCCGCGCCATATTCATCGCTTTGTCGGCCTTCATCTTCGCGATTTCATAGGTATAAATTCCGGCGACTCCGATCCCTTCATTATGAACCTTCAGCATAATTACAAAAGATTCCGCTTCTGACCTCTTAAAAACCTTGTTCAATACGAATACAACGAACTCCATCGTGGTGTAGTCGTCATTATGAAGCAAAACCTTGTACATAGGAGGCTTTTCAAGCTTCTCCTTGGTTTCGGTTAAGACTTCTTCGTCATGGTCGTAATTAGCCATCGAGAGTTCGTTCTGCTTCCGGCAAAGCGTTCCTAAATAATAATTGATTCGGCGTCAAAAAACTAAATATCGGATACTTCAAATATCGTTTTGATCGCCTTGTTCGCGCTCCCGTTTTCGAGAATGTCAAAAACTTCGGCAAAACCTTCCAACCCTTTGACGCGATGCGTGATCATTCGGCTCAACCAACCTGGGTACATGGCTTCTGCCAGCGCCAGATCCTTTACGCCCAACTCAAAATGTTCCCGATTGGCGTTGACCGTTCCGACCATCGCCCGGTTCCCAAGCACAAACTCCTGGTTAATGAGGTCTGATGGAACACCGTCCGTATGACGATCGCCTCCGGTAACACTAGACAGTATTAGGATGCCGTTTTCTGCGAGAGTTTGCATCGCTTCAAACACGATAGGGGAATAGCCGGTCGCTTCAAATATAAGGTCATATTCCCCGTACTTCTCAACCGAATCCGTTACGGAGAGTTCGAGCGTCGAATCATAGGTCGCTCCAATCGCTTTGCAGAGCTCGGCGTTGAGGTAACCTTCAGGCTTATCCAGTCCGAAACCGTGGACCTCAAACCCCCGCAGACGGAGAGCGAGAATCGTCAGAAGTCCTACATTCCCCGTGCCCAAGACTGCCGCGGTCTTCGGGTGCCAAATATCGAGACGGGTCTGGATGTCGCGGGCCTGCTTAAATCCCTTCTCTATAATCGACAGCGGCTCCAGCAAAACCGCTACGTCGGCAATCGCCGGCGGAATTTTGATCAAAAAATCCTCATCCTCAGAATAGAATTCCGCCCAGAAACCGTGGAGGCGTGAAATCCCGTGTTCGTAGTATGTGTTATCCGTGGTGAAATCCTGTTGGCCGATAAGATCATAAATACTTGTGCCACAGGGCCTTCGCACCGTAGCGACTACGAGGTCCCCCGGCGTGAGCTCACGCACATTCTCACCGACTTCAATAACACGGCCAAAGTTCTCGTGTCCGAGGATCAGGTAATCGCTCGACTCAGGAGCAGTACCGTATTCCGCGTCGTTGATCTCACGATCGGTTCCGCAAGCTCCCGCCTGCAAAACCTGTACGAGCGCTCCCCGGCCGTCCTTAATATCGGAAACTTTCGGTTTCTCAGCCTCAACCAATCGTGCGCTGTGCTTCTTACCGGGTGTTATTGCGATTGCCTTCATAAAATTGCGACGCGGAGACTACGGGACGCGGTGACATACTCATTCGCTGTGAAACTCAACTCCGCGTCACCCTGTCTCGCTGTCGCCGTGTCCCTTGTCGGAGTACTCCCCTATCTGCTTCAGTATCTTTGCTACAAGACCCGTCCAACCTGTTTGGTGACTCGCACCAAGCCCCTTGCCGTTATCACCGTGAAAATACTCGTAAAACAAAGGATAGTCTTTGAAATGCTCATCGTTCTGGAATTTTCTGGAATTGCCGAATACCGGACGGTGGCCTTCCTCATCCACCAAGAATAGCCGTGCCAGCCGTTTCTCGAGTTCCTGGGAAACCTCCCAGAGAGAGAGCATACGCTCGGAACCGGTCGGAAACTCGACCTTGAAATCTTTACCAAAATAATGATCAAACTTCTGTAACGATTCGATTATCAGATAGTTGACCGGAAACCACACCGGTCCCCGCCAGTTCGAATTCCCTCCAAACATGCCGCTTCTAGACTCACCGGGTTCGTACTTCACAACATATTTCTCTCCGCTTGCGTCAAATTCATAAGGTCGCTTCTTGTGGTACCTGGAAAGTGCACGAATTCCGTAGTCTGACAAGAACTCGTTTTCCGATAACATCACCCGAAGGACCCTCTTGAGCCTTTCGCCGTTAACAATTGCCAGCAACCGCCGCTTCTTCTTTCCTTTTGCCTGCAAACAGGCGATGTCATCGATAACGTCCGGGCGATTCTCGATAAACCAGTCGGTTCGCCTCTTGAACTCAGGTAAGGCATCAAGCCACTCTTCTTCCAGAGTTTCCACGGCAAACAACGGAATCAATCCAACCATCGAACGGATCCGCAACGGAATATTCTCACCGCCGGGATGGTTCAAAACATCGTAGTAAAAGCCGTCCCTTTCGTTCCAAAGCTCGATCCGGTCGTGCCCGACACCGTTCATCGCATCGGCGATGTATATAAAATGTTCGAAGAATTTCGTCGCAACGTCCTCATAAGCCTTGTCCCGCTGAGCGAGCTCCAAAGATATTGCGAGCATGTTCAAACAGAACATCGCCATCCAGCTCGTGCCGTCGGACTGCTCAAGGTGCCCGCCAGTCGGAAGATCGGCCGAACGGTCAAAAACGCCGATGTTGTCCAGCCCCAGAAAGCCGCCTTCAAACACATTGTCTCCGGCTGGGTCCTTCCTGTTCACCCACCAGGTGAAATTCAGAAGAAGTTTATGAAAGACCTTTTCTAAAAACTCGTAGTCAGCTCGCCCTGTGTTTTTGCGCTCGATCTGATAAACACGGAGCGAAGCCCATGCGTGCACGGGCGGATTCACATCATCAAATGCCCATTCGTATGCGGGAATTTGTCCATTCGGATGCATGTACCACTCACGCAAAAGGAGCAAAAGCTGCCTTTTCGCGAAATCGGGATCCATCATCGCGATCGGAATACAGTGAAAAGCGAGATCCCAGGCCGCATACCAGGGATACTCCCACTTGTCAGGCATAGAAACGACATCGTCGTTGTAAACATGCTTCCAATGGGAGTTTCTGCCGTTTTTTCTTGATTCCGGCGGGGGAGGAGTCTTTGGATCTCCTTCCAGCCATTCCTTTACGACGTAATGATAGAACTGCTTTGACCAAACCATTCCCGCAAGCGACTGCCGCATGACCATGGCGGCATCTTTTCCGAGGGAATCGGGAGTCAGATCGCCATAGAATTCGTCCGTATCCTTTATTCTGGATTCGAAAACATCTTCGCAACCTGAAACAAACCCAGCTGATTTCAAAGGGGCCTTACTGGCAGGCTTAGAGAGTCTCAGGTAAACCGTTTTACTCTCACCGCCTTCAATTTCAAGGTTGTAATACGCCGCGGCCTTGGTCCCCTTTTTTGATTTGTTAACAGCACCCTTCTTGTTATTGATAACGTACTCGCCGATCCCATCTTTAGTGTGCAAACCTGTATTTTTTACACCGTAGAGCGCTTTCAAATTCGACTCGTTTTCGGTAAACAGGAGTTCTGGTTCATCGGAACAAACCAGGACGTAATCACCTCGCTTTGGTTCTGAGATATCGATCGTCGGCAAATCCGCTCCCAAAACCGCCCTCATTTCCGGCTTCATCCGCTTCTCGGCGTGCCATGTCCAGCGATTTCTGAAAAAAACAGTCGGAACCAGGTGGAGCGGGGCGGATTTTTGACCTCTGTTGTGGGCGGTTATTCGAATCACGATGTCGTCGTGAGACTCTTTTGCGTACTCAACAAAAACATCAAAGTACTCGTCGTCGTCGAATATGCCGGTATCGATCAATTCGAATTCGTCGCGCGTTTTGTCACGCTGTTTGTTCTCTTTTCTCAGCTCTTCGTAAGGAAACTCGTTTTGCGGGTATTTGTACAGATACTTGAGATATGAAGCTGTCGGCGCGGCATCAAGGTAATAGTAGTACTCCTTTACATCTTCCGCATGATTTCCCTCGGGACCCGCAAGGCCGTAGAGCCTCTCTTTCAGAATGCTGTCTTTTCCATTCCAAAACGCGACGGAAAAACAGATCCGCTGCTTACGGTCGCAGATTCCCGCAATCCCGTCTTCATTCCAGCGAAAAGCCCGTAGATGTGAGTGCTCAAAGGGGAAGTAACCCCAGGCAGAACCATCCGGCGAGTAGTCTTCCCGCACTGTACCCCAGGCCCGTTCGCTTACATAGGGCCCCCATAGCTTCCAATCTATTGCACGTTTCGAGGCCGCAATGAGTCTTTCTTGTTCGAGGTTCAATTAAGTTCTCCTTTTGGGTTCGAAATTAGCATGTCATAAATCCGGCTTTTTAGTCCAACATCCCGGTATCAGACCGAATAATTCTTGGACTAACTCGCTTCTTTTTGTTACTTTAGCCAGACACCGCCGCTGAAGCGGCTTTCGCCTCATAGTTAAACTGCTGGTTTTCGTGAAATTCGGGACCCATTAAACATCTAGATTAAACATCGGATAATAGAATAGGTTCCCAACGTTGTAGACCAATGACCGATAGAGGAGGGTCAGTTTGGCAAATCCACGGGGCAAACGACGGATTTCTGATGAAAGTGTTGCCCGGATTCTTTCTTCTGTAAGGGAGAACCTTGCGGAAGGTCTGTCCGGAAAGGCTGAAGAAGAACTCACTGAAACGCTAGAAACCTACGCACTCTCTCCGGAAAACGAGGGGCTAGTCACCGGTTTGCTTTCGTACGCACTCGAAACCCTTGGCCGGTATGACCGGGCGCTGTCGGTTATCGATAAATACGACAGCGAGGAAGAACTTGCCGAACTAACTCCCGAAACCCAGATCCTAATCATCAACCAACTTGCTATCGCATTGAGTAATTCCGGTGATAATCCGAAAGCGGTAGCGCTTCTTAATTACTCCCTTGAAAAGACTCAGGAAGAGGGGCTTACGTCTTATTTAGGCCAGATTTTTGTTTCCCTTGCGCGCGTATACAGAAAGCTCAGTGAATACCCGATAGCAAGAGACCACGCCAGACAGGGCCTTGCTCAATATCGCGAACAGGGTGATTGGAGAGGAATGGCAGATGCCTATCACACCATTGCCATGACCTATCACCAGGAAGGTGACAGCAAGGAAGCACTCGAGAACTTTCAGCTCGCAATCAAGATAATCGGCGACCGTACGGCGCCGTTCCTGCTCGGAAAGCTCTATTCGGATATGTCAGGAGCGTACTGGTTCCACCGCGAGCCTCACGAAGGAATCGCTTGTCTCGAGAAATCTATCGAGTTTTTCTCAAAGACCGAACACAAGGTCCAGACGGTCGCAGCGTATAACAATCTCGGTATGAACCTGATGATCCTTGGGAACTGGGCAAGAGCCGAGGAAATGATCCAGCATGCACTGACAATTGCACAGGAAGTTGACCATGCCCACATCGCCGGAATTCTGGACTCGCTCGGAGAACTCAACCTGCTGAGGGGCAACATAAAGGAAGCCAAGGAGTACGTTACCGAAGGGATCAAGACCGCGAAGGAACGAAAAAAGGATTGGTATGCGATCCAGGCGATGCGGACTCTCGGCCGGGTACACCTCGCAGCCAAAGAGTTTGAAGAGGCAATAAAGACCTCCCGAGAAACGATCGCAATCTGCGAGGAGATGGGTGAGTCCCACTACGCTTCGATGACCGGGCTCGTACTTGCGGAAGCGCTTTTAGAGACCGGAAAAAGAAAAGAATATAAGAAAGTAATCGAAGATATTGAGGAAACTGATCCATCGAGTGATTTCTTTGTGCTTGGAATGCTTCAAAAGATCAGGGGCAAGGCCGCGGAATTGAGCGGCGACACTGAAAATGCCGTGCACCACTATAGCCGCGCACTAACAATCTTTGAGTCTTCTGATGATCTCTATCACATCGCGCTCGCTCACTTGCATTTAGGAAAAGCGCTTTCTTCGACCGACACGAGAAAATCCTCCAAACATCTTGTTACTTCAAGCGAGATCTTCAGAAAACTTGGTGTCGGCAGCTTGCATGAAGAGGCCGAGAGGACGATCGAGAATCTCGGAGACGAAGATGGGCAGGATGTGATAAAAACTGCGAGCTCCCAGTTGCTTATGCAGAGGCTGGCAGAGGCAACTGCATCCCGTGAACTTCTGTTTCGAGAACTAACTTCGATACTCCAGGCGGAAAGCAAGGCGCGCCGCATTATCATCGCCGAAACTGGTGAAAAAACCCGATATACGCCATTTATCACTCACGGTTACACCCCGGCTGAGTGTTCAGATGTGATTGATGCGCTGAACGAATCTGTCAAGAAGGACGATTTTGAAACGTTTTCAAAGATAAGGAACATTGCGGTATTTTCCTTAAAGACAGCAAGCGCTCCCCCGGCCGTGCTGTTGATGTTTCCTGCATCCGGTGCGAAGTTAAAAAACGGTAATAAAATTCAACCTCTGCTGCGGGTAGTTGAACTTGGAATGGATGTTTGCGCGTTGCGGGATCAAGACAGGATAAGCAAATCCGATGAGGCCGCAAGTCCTTTTAAATCACAGAGCCTGATGCCCGGGTTCATACATTCTTCGGCGGCGATGACCGAACTCGTGGAAGAAGTTTATAAGATACGCTCCTCCGACGTAACGGTCTTGGTAACCGGTGAATCTGGTACGGGTAAGGAACTTGTTTCACGCGCAATTCATACCGTATCCAATAGAAAAGACAAGGTTTTTGTACCGTTTAATTGTACGGCCGTGCCCAAAGAACTCGCCGAAGGCCATCTTTTCGGATACAAAAAAGGCGCGTTTACAGGTGCCGCGCAAGATTCGCCGGGCACGATTCGGACCGCAGATGGAGGAACACTGTTCCTGGACGAGATCGGTGACCTTCCGCTTGACGTTCAGCCGAAGCTTTTGCGATTCCTTCAGGAAGGTGAGGTGCAGCCGCTTGGTGAGAAGAAGCCGATCAAGGTCGACGTACGGATTATCGCGGCGACGAATATGGATCTCGAAAAACGTGTGGCCGAAGGCCTTTTCCGCGAAGATCTCTTTTACCGCTTGAACGTGATCAGGCTCCGTGTTCCGCCGCTCCGGGAAAGAAGGTCAGAGATCGAACCGATAGTGAATTACTACGTAAATCACTATTCGTCCAGATTCAATAAGAAAGACATTTCGATCACACCCCAGACGATCGACCTGCTGATGGTTTGTGACTGGGTTGGGAATGTCAGGCAGCTTTGCAACGAGGTACAGCGGATCGTCGCACGCGCCGAGGACGGAGAGTTGATAACGCCCGATCATTTGTCACCGGAACTGAAAAGAACCGCAAGTCCGATTGCTCCGGTGGAGGGTTCGAACGTAACCCCGATCATGGCACAGGCACCCGCCGGAGGCGCATATACGATCGGATCTTCGGGTGCTACGCTTGAAGAGGCTGTTGCCGAGCTTGAGCGCCAGATGATTATTGACTCGCTTCGAAGAAACGAAGACAACATCTCGAAGGTAGCACGAGAGCTGGGCCTTACCCGCCGCGGTTTATACCTGAAGATCAAGCGCTACGAAATCGACCGAAAACAGATAGCTTAGTTAGCGCTGCTCCGTGACTCCTGACTCCCGACTCCTGTATTCTTAATTCCTATGCCTTCCGTATCAGCTGAGATTAACCTCCATTACGAACTATTCGAACCTGAGGATCGTCGAGACCCGGCCCCTCTTCTGATCGCGGTTCATGGGTATGCGGCTCATGCGCGTTACATGATGCGCGAAGCGAAACTTGTTGCCCCTTCGGATTTTGTTATCGCTTCACTCCAGGGACCAAACCGCTTTTTCCGGCCGACAGGAGATGGGGAATACAAGCTGGCCTTCGGCTGGTTAAGTGATTTCCGGCCTGAGGAACAGGTAGTGCTTCATCACGACTTTGTTTTGAAGGTAATCGATGAACTTGGTGAGAAAGGAACGATCGACCCGTCCAGGGTTTTCCTCTATGGTTTTTCTCAGGCTTGTGCCCTGAATTTTCGCTTCGCCTTCACACATCCCAATTCCCTGAAAGGCATTATTGGTGCATGTGGCGGTATTCCCTCGGACCTGGATTCGAATGAAAGTTACAGACCGACTGACGCGGATGTGTTCTACCTGTATCCGGATGACGACGAGTTCTATTCGCAGGATAAGTTAAAAGGGTTTGAGGAACGTCTCGCCGAATATCTACCTTCATTCGAATCTAAGCAATACTCGGCAAAGCACGAGATAACAAACGAGATGCGAGAGGATATGCGTACATTCCTAAACAAAGAAAGGCGGACCGAATCGGCCCGCCTTTAGATCCCTAAATATCTAAGAGTCAGTTTCCGGCTCTATAAACCACAAATTGATCATCCATACGGGTTCCCTGACCGACAGTGAACTCAAACATGCAGTAGTCATCCGTGTAATCCATAAAGTTTGTAATCGGATCAGGACCATTCTTTCGACATGTATCCCTTCCGTCCGGACATCCGTAGGCGGGAGATCTTTCGGGAGCTGTATCACTTACATAATCGCCATTGCCTTTACATCCGCCCTGAAAGGTATGGTAAAGACCCATCCAGTGACCAACTTCATGGGTTCCCGTATCTCCTTGGTTATAAGGAGCGGCGTTACCCCCGGGCAAGCTCTGGTCAAGCAGAACAACCCCATCAAGGCTCGGTGAGTTCGAATACGAAGAAGGGAATGTGGCGTAGCCCAGAATTCCATTGCTCGGATTGCAGGAATAGACATTCAAGTCGTCTGCAGAACCTTGCCGCAGGCTACTTTTCATCGCATTTTCAGAAGAACCATAACAACCGTTATACCAGGTTGAGTTTATCGTGCGGTCTACAGATACGAGGTTAAATGAAAAATTATACGTAGCGTAGGCACCATTCAACACGTTCATTTGATCATCGATCATCTGCTGCGAGATGTTGCCATCGGAAACAGATGGCCCCTGACTAATCACGTGCCAATAAACATTGATCACACCACCGGTTGGCGGAGGCGGAGGAGTCGGTGTCGGCGTTGGTGTCCTGTCGGGCTTTCCGCCGCCGTTTCCATTTCCGTTTCCGCCCCTGGCCGAGTCCCCACGCAAAGCTGCTAGGCGCGCTGAGAAATCTATTTCAGCCGCAGCGATCTTTTCAGGATCATGTTCAGTAGCGCAGAAACGGGTGCCTCTAACGATTGGTGTTTTCTTGTCGTCCAATCCATAAACAGGCACATCCTTCTTGGTTTGTGCGATCGCCGTCCTGTTATGCGTGGCTATAAATGCTATGGTTACCACGACAAAGGCCAGCAGTGCCGCAAACGCAACGATTTTTTTCATATTGATTCTCCCTTACTTGTGTCTAATCGAAAATGAAGACGTGCAAATAATGTATTAAATGGAAATCTTGGATTGGGGATGGAGCTAAATCAATACGCCTTAGAAGCTACCCGTAATCGTGTATTCTGTCAAACCCAACTTCAAAACCGCTCTGCGGCATCCCTGTAACCAATTTCTTCATCAGAACTTACGATGAATAATAAAGCCCTCAAAATTGGAATCGTTATTGCTTCTTTGGTAGTCGCGGCATGCGGACTGTCAAACGTTGATTTGGTGCCCCGGCAAGTCGGATTTACTGAGACCGATGTAATCGATAAACCGGCGCTCAGCGAAATCGAATCTGATGATATCCGTAGCATTCTCGAAAGCGGTTTCGCTCAAACGGAGACAGTCACCGGGTACACTCAGAAGTATTATTCGATTCCCTATCCAAACGGTGACGTACCTAAAGATACAGGGGCATGCACCGATGTCGTGATCAGAACCTTTCGTGCTGCGGGAGTGGATCTGCAGAAAGAAGTTCACGAGGATATGAAGGGACATTTCTCGAAATATCCGAAGAAATGGGGTTTGAGCCGCCCGGATACAAGTATTGACCACAGACGGGTACCAAATCTTGACACCTTTTTTTCCAGGAAAGGAAAGTCCCTCACAATCTCCGAAGACGGCGATGATTTCCAGCCCGGAGATGTTGTCGCATGGGACCTCAACGGAAAAGGCCTAACCCATATCGGAGTTGTTTCAAACAAATGGAACAAAGAAGAAGGCCGCTACCTTATCATCCACAACATCGGAAGCGGGACTGAATTGGAAGACCGTCTTTTTGACTGGGAAATTATCGGGCACTATCGGTACTTTTAGTTCCAAGTTCCAAGTTCAAAGTTCAATGTTCAGGTTTTGGAATCCGGAATTCCTTAGAAGAAGCGCTGAACGCGAGGTGCTGACTTAGCCAGGTGCAAGGCCAAAGGCCCCAGCAACTGGATCCTGTGCCCTACCAATTTGTGAGCCCTGAAGGGGAGGTTTCGCGGTTCAAATTTCAATATTCCATACTTTGTAAAACGGCTGTTGGTGCAAACTGCCAAGCTGGTGTAACTTTTGATCTTCCGAAACAGTTCAATCGGGTCCGATTATGTCAAAAAAGAAAAATCCGTTTCTGAGATGGTCAGTGTGGCGAATGATATTGGGGGCTCCACGTCTACTAAAGACGTGGCAGGTGGGTGATGGACGAGAAGCTCAGCTCGCGCAGTATGTTATCGAGAATGGCAGCGCCGGTAACCCAGAGGATTGCGTCCGGGCGATTGACGAGTTCGCATGGAATAAAAAATTCCTGATCAACGTGGGCGATGAAAAAGGCCAGATCCTTGATGATGCGATCACCCAGACAAATCCCAAGAGAATTCTCGAGCTTGGCACCTATTGCGGATACAGTGCACTTCGAATGGCGGTTGCCGCACCGGAAGCAAAAATTGTCTCGATCGAATTTAACGAGGCGAACGCCGAAATCGCACGGCGAATACTGAGTCATGCCGGTGTCTCTGACCGTGTTGAAGTAGTTGTTGGAACTCTGGGAGATGGAGGAAAAACCATCGAAAGCCTAAAGAAAGATTTCAATGCAGTAGAAGAGCCTTTTTTCCTCGTTTTTATAGATCACGACAAGGACCAGTATCTGCC
>JABDKD010000254.1 GCA_013003215.1 Pyrinomonadaceae bacterium | reverse complement strand
TGACAATATCGTCCGTGCTCATTTTTCGCTTCGTCTGTTTTAAGAGCACAAGATCGGAGTGAAACGCAACCGTCATCCCTCGTGCCGCTATGACACCGGGACCGACCTGCCAACGGGAAGATGCGAGATCGTGAAGCGGCAGATCCGAACGGTCAAACGAAGTTATGGTGATCGCCTCAGACATCGAGCGAAGGAAATCGGCAAACGTCAACCGACCCACTTTTACACCCGCCTTAAGTGCCTGGTACTGAGCGAAGCCTTCGAAAAACCACGAATACTCACCCTCGAGTTGTACCGCTTCCGGTATCCAGAGGTGAAAAAGTTCATGGCGCAACTGCTCGTGAAGTCGTTGCTCCGCCAGGTTCCTATATGTTGAAACGGAAGAAACGATGGTGACAGTAGCTCCCTGAGTTTGTGCTCTCCAACGGTCATTTCCGAAGTTACCCGGAAACTGCATCAGGTTTATCTGGATGCCTGACCTCGGAACCGCCCCAAAGACGCGCCGGTAAAACTCCACTATTTCTAACGCCATACCGGGAACGACCGAGTCATCGAACTGCCATTCGTCAACTATTGCGAACTGGAGAGTGACACCGCTTGAGGTCTTTGTATGAACCCGCAGACCATTGCCCATGAAAAATACGGCGCGCCCCCTGTCCATAAACTCATAAACAGATCCTTCCCCGGCCGGCAGGTCCGATGAGATGCTCCAGCCTTCGGGAAGCCGGAATTTGATTCGGAAATTGGTGTCCCCTAATTCTGGCAGAAGGTCTTCCCCCTTGAGCAATGCTCGCGGAGCGAATTTTGCATTCACGGTTTTGCTCCAGGAAACATGTGGCGCCACGATCAAGTTTTCAGGGGGAGCTAAGTTGATCTCATATGAAAACGCGTTAATGCTCTCGTCAGCCTGATAGTCTCCCGAGCCGAATCTTCGAAGCTTTAGTTCACGGTCCCCGCTTGCCCACGCTTTCACACTGCTGATTCTTGCGGAAAGATCCGCAGCGTCCGCATAAAGGTCTGTAAATGAAAGACTTTTGATCTTTGAAGCGGATCCGCCTGAGGCCTTGCCCGAAACCAGCCAAATTTCAGACCCGGCTTCCTTCGCAACCTCGACCTCGACGCCATCAAACATTGAGCCGAAGGAAGTCCCAGAGAGCAGGAAAAATGGGAGAGTCAGCAAAAATATGCGATTTAGAATCTTTGACATAACGCGGGTTTCGGAACTATGATAATAGTTCGGTCGTAAACGTTGTTGACTTTCTTTTCGAAAAGGATAGGAAAAAAATGAGCATTATTAAAATAGTTGTTTACGCGCTCGCATTTATATTGGGTCTCCTGTTTTGGGGCAGATTTATTCTGTGATTTTCGTTCGAAATGACCCTACAACTTGGAATAGTAAGTATCTTGTTATATAAAGCGGTCTTTGAACGGACCGCTATATTTTTTTTAAATCAGAGTAATTGAGGACCGGAAGACAAAAATGTCAGAACAAAAAACTATCAAACGTGCCCTTGTCAGTGTTTCAGACAAAACAGGGATCGCCGAATTCGTTTCCAAGCTAGTATCGCACGGTGTAGAAATTCTATCGACCGGTGGCACTGCAAAAATGCTCCGGGAAAAGGGACTGGAAGTAACCGAGGTCGCCGATGCGACAGGGTTTCCAGAGATGATGGACGGACGTGTCAAAACGCTGCACCCAAAGATCCATGGCGCGTTTCTCGCACTCAGGGATAACGAAGATCATGTCGCCTCGATGATTGAACATGGCATCGTGCCGATTGATCTAGTGGTTGTGAATCTCTATCCGTTTGAGGAAACTGCGGCAAATGAGGAAGCGAATCTCGAAGATGTCGTCGAGCAGATCGATATCGGCGGACCCGCGATGATTCGTTCCGCCTCAAAGAACTGGCGTGACGTTGCAGTGATTACCGACGCATCGCTTTACGGAGATATCATCGACGAATTGGACGCATCGGGTGGATCACTCTCACTTAAAACGCGGCAAAGGCTTGCGGCACTGGCATATTCCCGGACCTCCTACTACGATCTCGCAATTTCTTCTTATCTCGCCGATAAGCTTTCGAATGATGATTTGGACTACCTTGAGCCGGTGAATCCATACAAGGATCTCGCATTCATCGAGATGCAGGCTGAAGGGACTGAGCGAGAAGAAGCTGAAGGCATGCCAGAGGGAGCATCGATTGATCTCGCAAAGGTTACCGACCTTCGGTATGGTGAGAATCCGCATCAGAAAGCCGCTCTTTACGATGTCGCCGGTGAATCGGGAATTGCAGCGGCGGAGCAGCTCCACGGAAAAGAGATGTCGTTTAACAACTATGTAGACGCCGAAGCAGCCTGGAGGCTTGTTACCGATTTTGATGAAAGGGCCGTAGCGATCATCAAGCATACGAACCCGTCCGGTCTCGGTCTCGGTGACACGAATCTGGAAGCACATCAGCGGGCGCTGTCCACTGATCCCGTTTCAGCATTTGGCGGAATAGTCGCCATGAACCGCAAGGCGGATGCCGAAGTCGCTGAAGCGATCAACAAGGTGTTTACGGAGGTCGTGATCGCTCCCGGTTATGACGAAGAAGCTCTCGCGGTTTTCAAGAAGAAAAAGAATTTGCGTGTATTGAAACTTGATACTGCCGGTGCAGACGCAGGTTTAGAGTACAGACAGATCGGCGGGGGCTTTCTTATACAGGATCGTGATGCTCTAACTGTTACATCTGATGACCTTACGGTTGCGGGCGACGTGAAGCCCAGCGATGATCAGGTTAAGGCTCTTCTGCTTGCCTGGAAGGTCTGTAAACACGTCAAGTCGAACGCGATCGTTCTTTCGAATTCTTCGAAGACGATCGGCGTAGGTGCCGGCCAGATGAACCGCGTCGATTCCGTAAGGATTGCAGCAACCAGAGCGGAAAGATTCGAATTGTTAAAGCCAAGAAAAATGTCCAACGCCGCGAATTCCGGTGAACATTCAGGCGAAACATCAACGATACCGGATCCTGAGCTGGTTCTCGCTTCGGATGCGTTCTTCCCGTTTCGTGACAATGTGGATGAGGCAGCCGCGATAGGCATATCAGCAATCATTCAGCCGGGTGGTTCTAAACGCGATGACGAGTCGATTGCAGCCGCTAACGAACACGGCATCGCAATGGTGTTCACGGGCTACCGACATTTTAAACACTAAGGCTGAGTGCTGAGGCCTGAGCCATCTTAGATGGCGGCAGATGGTTTTTTGGCCGCGGATCAACGCGGATTTAAACGGATCGGAAAAAAATCCATCCTAGATGGCGACAGATGGTTTTTGCCGCCCGCTACCGCGGGCGGTTTTGATAGCCATCGCCTATTGGCGACAGTTCTGAATGGATCCGATTTCATCGGCGGCGAAAACCCGCTCATTCCATAGTGATCGCCTCTCCCGACTCCTGACTCCTGACTCCTTATAAAGAGGTATATCTGGGTCTCAAGGCCCGGTTTAGCTCCTCTCGAAGAGCATTCTCGGTCAATGCGCGAGGATGTTCGGGGGCATGAATCTCGGGAGTCGTCGGATCTTTGTCGTGATCGATAGGTTGCCCGACCGCTACACGTTCCGCGTCCTTGATTCCCCGGTCGCCTCGCTCATTTCCACGATACCTCTCAGTTCTCAGCGTGCCGTGTGTGTAATCCCAGGCATGCGCCATCTCGTGGTAAAAGACAACGATCGGTGGTATGTGGTCAGCCGGATAAAAATCCGGGTTGATGTTGAAAGTCGCATCATCAGTCTTACCCGGTTTCTGGTTCGCGGTATCAAAGCTCGTATCAACCCTGTTTGTCGGAAACGCCGTGCCATTCTGAGCGTCAAACTCCTGGATAGTTACTGTATGCCCCGTCTCATCAAACCCCTCCAGCATCTGCCGGCCGGTAGGCGAGCTGCGAAGAAAATCAAGATCCTGTTCGATCCTCTCCTTGAATTCAGCCGAACCGTTGATAACCACGCTGCCCCCTATCGCCATCGACATATCTACTTCAACGACTGTATTAGTCACGCCTGTTTTATCGGTAATCGCATCTTCGCCCTGTGAGAAAACCTTGTTCGCACCCGCCTGGCCCTGGATCGTATCCTTTCCTTCCCCCGCGTAGATGACGTCATCACCATCGCCGCCATAGAGCCGGTCATCTCCACGACCGCCTGAAATGTTGTCGTTTCCTGCCCAACCGCGAACGGTGTCATTGCCTTTACCTGCCTCGAGATAATCGTCTCCGTCGCCTCCCGAAACATAGTCATTACCATCACCCGCGTAGATAGTGTCATTGCCTCCCCTGCCCATTATGAAGTCTTTTCCGGTTGAACCGTTTAAGTAGTCGCGTCCTCCGCCACCGATCAAGACATCCCTGTCAGCACCTCCTTCGATCACTTGCCCTGTTGTCACTTTTTCATCCACGCGAATCCTGTCGCGACCATCTCCGCCCTCTAGCGTGAGCTTAACCGTGATATTTTCTCCAACTTCGATGCGGTCATTCCCATCGCCCGCCCTGATAACAATATTGTCGCGATCCGCTCCGGTAAACGCCCTTTCCGCACCGTTTACGTTAACCGTCAATTCGCCGGTCTTGGGGTCCTGAGTAACCGAAACGTTGTCGTCACCGCTTCCCGCGTCGATTACAACTTTTCCGCCGGCACGCCTAACGCTTGCCTCAGTTGAAATATCGGGCACTGCTTTCTGCATGAAGCTCTCGATCTGATTCTTGCGAGCCACTCCGTCCGTTCCAACTTCTCCGATCTTGCTCATCAGGCCCGCATTGTGATCCGCGTTCGAATCAATCACCTCTTGCGGGGCATAGCTTTCTTTTGGATTCGTGTTGTTATCAACGGGTTTTGAAGCTTCTACTGACTTTGCAGCGCTTGTTCCGTCTACCTTTTCCATTGAGATGGTCTCCTGTTTTGTTTTGTTAGTTATCGGAGGACCGGTCGAATTGTTTCTTGGTAACTCCAAATCCCTGCGGTATTTGACTTTGCGGGCCATTATGTTGTAAAAAGGTGTCAATTAGGACGAACTGTTTAGCGCTCGGAAGGTTTTTCTAACGAAATCTTGACGGGCGCTTTGTATTTAAGGACCGCGAACGAATCTTTCGATATTTAGGTCAGACCCATCCGTCGATATTGTCACTGTTCCCGATTCTCCAGTTAATGCAACGATCGAACCGGCGTCCCTCCAACGCTCTACCACTTCAACGTGCGGATGACCGTATGGAGAATTTCGTCCAACCGGTATCACTGCAACTTTGGCATTGACTGCTTCAACGAACTGGGGAGTTGAAGATGTCCTGCTACCATGATGCGGAACCTTCACAACTGTTGACTTGATTTGCGTCTCCCTTAGAAAGGGCTCCGCTGATCCTTCGATATCACCCGTAAGCAGGAAGCTCTTGCCTCCATAGGAAATTCTCACCACCAGGGAATCATCGTTGGCGGGAATCGGCGAATACTGTTCTGGATGCAAAACCCAAAACTTCGCTTTCCCGATCCTCGCGAAAAACCCTTTTGACAGTCTACGAAGCGGAATCCCCTTTCTTTTTGCCGCACGTCGTAATCTTACAAACTCTTCGTTAGACTCAAAAAATCCATTTGCATAAATAACCCCAACACGGAAGTTTTTCACGACATCGATCAAACCATTGATGTGATCCGAATCGGGATGTGTAGACACTAAATAGTCGATTTTCGAATATCCTTTCTCCCACAGGAACTCAGAAACGACCCGTTCACCGATCCTTGACCGATCAGGTTCGATGGTCGTTCCGTTACTTTGATTCCGCATGCCTCCGCCATCGACGAGCATTGTCGATCCGTTTGGAAAGACGATAAAAGTCGAATCTCCCTGTCCTACATCCAGAAAATGCATAGTAAGCCTGCCGGCAGTCGGCGAAACGCTGAAGGGATGAAACACTATCACCAGACCAAGTACAAAGACAGTGATAAGAGAACCTATACTGATGAGCCGGTAGCATCTCTCCCGGAGAGTCTTACTAAACGGATCAATCCTCGCGAGCGTGATAACAAAGGTTAAAAGAGGAATGAAGTAGAACGTGTATACCGTCGCCGCCCAGCCGGAATAAACTGGAATACGAAAGCTCGCGATATGGAGATCTGACATCCAGTCCTGAAGCTGATATCCCAGATTTGCCGGTACTGTGGCCGAAGCCACGAACGCCATGCCTGCCTCGAGATCCAATTCGGCGATTAAGACGCCGATAATGGCGGTTACTCCCTGATACGCGACCAGCATGCCGACAAAGAGGTTCGAGATAAGGGACACGGGACCTATCCTGTGAAAATAGTAGACGAGAAGCGGAAGCAGGAAGGCCTGAACACAAAACGAGATAAAAACCATCTCGAACATTGATTTAAGCACCCGCTGCAAATACCTGTCAGATATTAATCCGGCGAGATCGGACTTGGGAATCCTGCAACTCCAGACCTGCCTCGAAAGGTAGTCCTTCCACTCCAAGTCGCTCCAGTAAAAGACCTCACAGAAAATCCTCAGCGGCCTCGAGACATCCGGAGGAAAGGGTTTCGAATTTTTGGGCATCCATTTCCCGATCGAACGGAGTCTCTCCAGCGTTGGAAGCCCAAAGCCGACAATGCCGAAAACACTCAGGAAAGTGAGCTGAAACGAAGGACCAAACAGGTCTCCCGGCCTTAATGCAAGTATCACCAAAACAGCCGCACCGAGCCCGTTTAGAGTAATGAAAGGCCTATAAAGAGCGTATGAGCCAAGGCCTATCGAAAACACGATAACAGCTCTTACGACGGGAAGTTCGAGCCCGACCATAAACGCATATGACCAAAGCACCGAAGCTGAAACGATCAGCTGAAGCGGCCTGTTTCGGCTAACAAGCCGCACCCCGAAAAGAACTACAGCGCCTATGAATGTAATGTGCAAACCGGAGATAACGAGAACGTGAAAGGTGCCGCTCGTTCGAAATCGTTCCCCGGCGGATCTCGATAAAAATCCGCGGTTGCCTGTTAGCGAAGCGATTATGATCCCAGCGGTGTCCGGTCCGTGTATAGCGAGCACTCTCTTTGAGAAGTATTCGCGCAATTGAAATACGGGGGACAGCATCGAACGACGGTCATCCAGCTTTCGAATCAGAAAACAACTCTTCAAGGTAGATGACGCGTCCAGACCATGGCGGTCCATTGCGTCGAGAAAGTTCGCCGTTCCCGGGTTTCTAAACTTCTCTTCCCTTCGCAGTCTCAGATTCACTTCAATCTTGTTTCCTGCGTGGAGCTCCAGGGAATCACACTTTTCTTTTGACTCCGCTGAAAGTAAAGGAACAAAAAGCTGAACGGAGCCGGATGAATCGATCGTCTCGCTTTTGTGCCGGATAGCATCGACGCTGAGATGAAGCACAAATCCATCGATTGAAGTTCTTGGGGCATCTTTCAGCACACCTGTCAGCAAGACCGGGGCGCCGGACTTGATCCAACGGTTGTTGTATAGCTCCCTTACACTTGTTCCTGACCCGGAAGCGAGGTCCGCCGACATGGAAAAAGAACCACAAAAAAGGAAAATGCACAGAACCCAGAAAGTACGAAGGTTCGAAACAAAATATGCTGCCATGCCCAATACGGCGACGACCGCCAGAAGCACCGGCATCGAATAATCGATCTCACTTCGGATGAGAATGCCTGCCGAAAAAGCTATCGCCGCGAACAGCAGCGGGTTCCGCTCTAGGGAATTCCCTTTGAGCGCTGGTGAGTGGGACATCTCGCTCATTCCGTTCGAACCAGGCTACGGAGTTTAAGGAACTGCTTTTCCCCAATTCCTTCTACCAGCATTAACTCGGCAGTGTTCTTAAAAGGACCGAATTCTTCCCGATACAAAATGATTCGCCCCGCAGTTTTCTTCCCGATTCCAGGCAGACTTTCGAGCGTCCTCGAGTCCGCCAGGTTGATGTTTATCGTGTCGAAAGCGTGGCGCGAAGAGGGTGTGACGGATTTGTATACAGGCCGGGATGCCCCGCAGCCGCACGCGGCGACAGCGAAGTAAAATACGAGAATTATTTTGACGAATCGACGGGGAGCAACGCCGGTCTCGGGTGAAGCAAAAACCATGCGTTTAATGCACACGAATTGTGCAATCTGCCAGAAGTGTTACAACAAATTAACTTACGGATTTCCAACCCGCGTTTTCCACATTCTTTTCCACAATTTCTGTGGATAACTCTTCTCAAATATGAGATTTGAATGATGCTTGATGAAACGGAGGAGTGTCAAGAAAAAGTGGCGGCTAGCCGGAAAACTAAAAACTGAAAACTCGAAACTTGAAACCTGGAACTTGGAACTAGGAACTCAGACTTCCCTTCCTTCTTCCATGTCCTGGAGCATCTCGTAAGCCTTTGGCAGAACGGGCCGTGCTCTTTTCGAGCCGTCCATCTCACCAATGAATCCATCCGCTACGAGTGCGTCTAGAATGGCTGCAGCCCTCCCATAACCGATACGCAAGTGGCGCTGAAGCAATGAGGTCGAAGCACGTTTCGAGGAGCAGACCGTACGAAGGGCTTCCCCAAATAGTTTGTCCCGGCGACCCGGAAGATCTCCAAAATCGTCCTGCTCTTCTTCGGACTGCGTTATCGTCTCGTCGTATTCCGGATTTGCCTGTTGCTTGATATGCCTTACGACTTTTTGAATCTCCTTCTCATCGACATACGCACCATGAACACGTACAAGATGCGAAGATGCCGGCGGAAGAAATAGCATGTCACCTTTTCCAAGAAGACGTTCAGCTCCGTTTGTATCAATGATCGTCCGTGAATCTATCTTCGACGAAACCCTGAATGAGATCCTCGACGGGAAATTCGCCTTGATCAAACCGGTGATCACATCGACAGAAGGCCTTTGTGTCGCGAGTACCAAATGAATACCCACGGCTCTCGCCATCTGGGCAAGGCGGGTGATGGACTCCTCAACCTCCTTGCCGGCAACCATCATCAGATCAGCCAATTCGTCGATGATGATCACAACATAGGGCAGCGTCGTATGCGGATTACCGTCTTCATCGAAGTCTTTGCGCTTATTCTTGCGTTCAACCTCGGTGTTGTAACCTGCTATATTCCTGACGCCCCATCCGGCTAGATCCTTATACCGGCGCTCCATTTCACTAACAGCCCATTTCAACGCAAAGGATGCTCGCTTCGGATCCGTAATTATCGGTGTCGCAAGGTGCGGAATTTCGGCATAGAGCCCGAGTTCGAGCCTTTTTGGATCGACCATGATGAATTTCACTTCATCGGGTTTGGCCTTATAGAGAATTGAAACTATCAGGGAGTTTACGCCGACCGATTTGCCTGCACCCGTAGCTCCCGCGATTAGCAAATGCGGCATCTTCGCAAGATCTGCAACCTGCCTGAGTCCGTCGATTCGCTTACCAAGTGCAATAGAAAGAGGCGATTTCGCATCCCGGAACTTGTCGGAATCGATCACATCTCTCAAGAAGATCGTCTCGCGGTCTTTGTTCGGAACCTCTATACCTACGAAAGCTTTACCGGGAATCCTTTCGATCCTTATAGATTCGGCTTTTAAGGCGAGGCATAGATCGTCAACCAAACCGGTAACCCTGGAGTATTTAACGCCCGGATCCGGCTTGAACTCATACGTCGTAACCACCGGCCCAAGACCGATGTTCTTGACCTGTCCGGTGACATTAAACTCCTGTGTCTTTTCGGTTAGCTCGCGTGCGATCTCCAGGAGTTCGTCTTCCTTTTGTTCTTTCTTCTTCTCAGGCTCGGTCAAAAACTCAAGCTTCGGCAACTCATAGTCTTCATAGCTGACGGGTTCCGGGGTCACTTTCTCCTTCGCTTTGCCATTGCTTGAACCGGTCAGGTCACCGGTCTGTTTTGCAGGTGTGATCGGTATCTTGCCGCCATCGACAAGTTCCCCGGTCGATCCGCCTGCGGCCGCGGCTTTTCCGATCATTAGATCTTCGGAGACTGGTATCTCCTTCTTGATCTCGCTCTTCGATGTGCCTTCGTCAAGGATCTTCGGCGGCTCAATTTCCTCAGCCTCCGGGGGTTCGCCGAGTTTCTGAATTACGTTTGAGACCTTCTCAGAGATCTTGTTACCTGCTTCGGCCCCTTTCGACAGCACGGAATCTTCCGTAAGAATCTTTGGTTTAGCCGCAGGCCTTTTCTTCTTGACCGTTACAACCTCTTTTTCGTGCTCTGCCTTCATCTTCTTGTACTTAGAAGACCACTCGCCGGACCGGATCCTAAAGTTTGACCACCCCAATCCGAGGCTCTCGATAAAGGATCTGTAAGAAACGTTTGTCAGCAGTACAAGAGAAGTCAGAAGCAATGCACTCAGGAGAATCCCCGCTCCGACTGTGTTCAAAAGACCGGTAAACAGACCGGAAAAAGCTGCACCCGTCACGCCACCGTAAAACCCTCCCAGTGCCACAAGCGAAGAGCCGCTAAGGATAAACAGGATAGTGCCAAGTATTCTTGCTGGAGGTGTGTAAAGGCTTTTAGAAAAGAGAAATCTGAACCCGATAATCAGAAGAATGACGGGAAGGGCGTAAGCGAACACACCGACAAACTGGAACAACAGGTCCGCTACGACGGAACCCACGATACCGATCCAGTTTTGTGCTTCCTGCGAACTCGCGGTGTTAAGCGACGGGTCCATCGGGTCAGAGCTGACCAAACAGAGCATCATCAATACACCGGCCGCAAAAAATACGATCGCCGTGATCTCGTTATAATGAGTTCTTGAACTTGATGTCCTGCGTTTTTTCTTTCGGGTGGCCATAGAAGCGGCTAGGAGGCTAGAAAACTAACTCATAATACACGATTTTAAGCGTTTTCCGAAGAATCGACCTTGTTTTTCAGCACCTACTTCTCAACCGAACCCTTCTTAAATAGAAGGAATTGCTTGATGAAGTCGTCGATCCCACCATTCAATACGCTGTCTACATCGGATTGTTCGAACTTTGTTCTCGTATCCTTCACAATTCGATACGGATGAAGCACATAATTCCTAATCTGGGAGCCAAACGAGATATCTTGTTTGTTTTCTTCAAGTTCCGAGGCTTCGGCCCTTCGCTTTTCCAACTCCAGTTCGTAGAGCCTCGACCTTAGGACCTGCATAGCAACCTGTCGGTTTTGGATCTGGGAACGTTGATTCTGACACGTCACAACGATGCCGGTCGGAACATGGGTTATCCGTACTGCCGAATCAGTGGTGTTGACATGTTGTCCGCCGGCTCCGGTCGATCGGTAGGTGTCTACCCTCAGATCCTTCTCCTGTACGTCGACCTCGATGTCTTCATCAATCTCAGGGGAAACAAAGAACGAGGCAAACGACGTTTCGCGGCTCCCGCCGGAATTGAAAGGTGAAATCCTTACAAGCCTGTGCACCCCTGCTTCGGCGGACAGGTATCCGTAAGCATTTTCACCTTCAACCCTGAACGTCGCGGACTTTATACCCGCCTCACTCCCAGCCTGCTCATCAAGAATCTCTACCTTGAACCCTTTTTTGTCGGCCCACCTGATGTACATGCGCATAAGCATTTCGGCCCAGTCCTGCGCATCCGTGCCGCCCGCGCCCGCCTGGAGTGAACAGATAGCATTGTTGGCGTCGTTGTCACCGGACAAAAGGGCCGCGGTTTCAGCTTCCCCAACTTCCTCGTCCAGTTTTGTAATCAGTGTTTCAAGTTCCGCACGAGAATCCGGATCTTCGGCCGCAAATTCAAACAGAACTTCGGCGTCTGAGACCGAAGTCTCAAATCCTTTCTGTGCGTCAATTGCTTTTTCGATCCGGCTTCGCTTCTGAACGAGCTTTTGTGCCTTTTGCTGGTCGTTCCAGAAGTCGGGTTCCGATATCTGCTTTTCCAGCTGTTCTAATTCGGCTTGTCTGGCAGGTACGTCAAAGAAACCTCCCGAGCTGGGACACTTTTTCTTTGACTTCTTCGTAAAGGTTTTGGAGATCTATAATTTCCATCTTATTGGTGCGGTCCGATATGAAACTGCATTCCGGTTAGTCTTCTGTCTGCGATAGTCAACGGACGGTAAACATAATAAAGGATTTTGTCCTCCGGAAAAATCACGTACGTCTTTTTATCTTTTTCCCATACCTCTTTTCGGGTTTCACGAACATAGCCGTAAGAACCCAAATAGAGAATCGGAATGAGAACGATCATGACATAGAACCTGGGTTTAATTCGCTTTTTCATCTTAATTTCTGGGCTACCCGCACATCGACAAAAGCTATCAGATAGCCATCGTAGATGGCGGTAGCGTGTAGCCCATAGCGATGACCGAAGGTCGAGCTATGGGTCTGATCGATTAAGTTTCCAAAAGCCCTCGTAGAGGGCGACAGTCTCAGCCGATTCGCGCCAATCCCCGTCGAGCACACATCTGCCGCCCGTTACACAGGCTTACCTTTCCTTGCTGAGTCGACCCGTAGCTTGACCCTGCGGCCTACGCTACGGGCTAAACGCTATCGCCCTCTACGAGGGCTTGAGTGTTCCAGGACCAAGAGCAATTCAATCCAGTTTCTTAATCGAGTTACCCGAAACCTCCTGTGTTTTTGGCATTGTTCAGAGAAGATGCGCATACGTGAATTTGCGACGCGTGAATTCAATTTTCGCTGACGCGACAAATGCTGAAATCGCCGCTTCCCGTGGACTCAAGTCCACGGCTACGATCAGTTCGTCACTCCGTGACGCTTTCAGTCTTGTCTGAAACCGGACTCGCCGGCGATCCATTTGACCTTTGGTACATCCTCAACAGATTTCCGAGCGGGAGGGCCGCCGACATATTCAAATTCTATCCGTGTTTTTCGTGAGTTTCGTGAGTTTCGTGGGCAATTTCCGCCCCGTACCCGGCGAACAGCTTCACGAGCCTTTAATCGGATTCTCGTCTTTGGAATTCCTGACGCTCAGAAAACCCGACCCAACTAACCCAATTGAAACCAAAGAGCAAAGCCATGCAAACCAGTCGCCGAATCTGACGGAATATGTGATCTTGCCTTCTGACTTCGATACTCCCCAAACCTTTACATCTTCTTTATACACATCGGCTTCGTCATGAATCTTGCCCCATTCATCGATATAGGCTGTCACGCCGACATTTGTCGTCCGAAGCACGGGACGATGCGTTTCAGCAGCCCTGAAGGCTGCGCTTGCGAGATGCTGTCTCAGAACCGGAGTGGGTCCCAGATAGCCGTCATTCGTCATCTCGATCAGAACATCGGCGCCGTTCAGAACATACTCTCTCGAGAGCGACGGGAAATGCGACTCAAAACAAATCATTACACCGGATTTTGCATCTCCAACGGGCAACCGGTCGTATTCCTCGCCAAACGAGAACCGTCCGACCATAGGGGGGATCAATGACTGAGCAAATTCCGGAAGCGGAACAAACTCGCCAAACGGCAGCAAATGGATCTTGTCATATTGAGCGATCTTTTCCCCTTCAGGGCTTACCAAAACCGCTGAGTTAAAAAAACCGTATTTTCTTCGGCTGTCAGGTTCCGCCGAATTGAACAGGACCGAAACATCGTATTTCGTGGCGAATCCGTTGATAAAAGCTCGGAATTCAGGATCTGCCTCGTACTGGTAATTCATCGGCGATTCCGGAAGGATTACCGTCAAAGGCTTATCCTTAAGTTCCGGATTGGAACGGATCCTTTCAACCTCCCGTCCTGCGACGGAGGTCTGCCGTGCTCTCAATCGACTCCATTTTGAACGGTCGAGACCTGCCATTGGCACATTCGGCTGCACCGCAACCACGATTGCGGCAGAATCCGCATTTGGCTCGAACTTCTTCCGAGATGTCTTTTCTTCTGCATTCAGGAATCCACTCGAAACGAGAATAATTCCGGCCAAAGGCAAAAACACGGCCGCTGATGTTTTGAGAATTCTCGACAAAAGAGGCCTCCCCGCAGTTCCGTTTCCGAATTGATCCATGATCAGAAAAGAGAAAGCCGCATTAAAAATAACTATCGTGAAACCGACAACGTGTACTCCCCCGATAGTTGCGAACTCAACAATCGACGTAAACGCCTGCGAATACCCGATCGTGTTCCAGTTATTTCCCGTAAGCCAAAACCTAAGAAACTCAAACCCTATCCAATAGAATGGGGCGGCGAAGATTCCGTTTCTTCCGAATCGTTTCAATGTGTGTGCGGTCAGAAGAGACGCCGCAGCTGGAAACAGACCCGCTACAAGCGCAACACAAAGCAATAGAAAATACGCCAGCAGTGACGGGAAACCAGCATAGGTAATCGGTGCAAAAGTAAGCCACCAACCCGTGAGAAAGAAGAAAAAGGTTCCGAACACCCATCCTGTTATGAATGCGCGGCGCTTCGAGTTCTTCTCCCTCTCCAATGAAATGAACAGCGGGATAAGCGCTATCCAGGCAAGTGAGGCGATTTCAAAATCCGGGAAGGATGCGGCCAGTACAATGGAGGACAGAAATGCGAACGAAATCGAAATACTGCCGGGTAACAATGACTTGAAAAACTCTCCAATCCGCATTCAACGATTCTACCAGAGAGCCTCATCCGCGGAAATGCGGTCAAAATGAATTGGAAATTGACGCCTATTAGTCAAAATGAATGAAAAGAAACATTTTTTGTCACCCACAAAATAACGAATATTGTCATTTACCGGACTTCGTCACATGCCGGCGGTCATTTTGATTGGTTCTGTAAGTTTCATTTACTGCCGGAGGGTTCAATTTGACCGTAAGATCCTTGATATTCGTAACGTGCTGAAATTATGGGGTTTAAAAGAAGGAGAGCCCGGTCTATTTGACCGGACTCATAATCGGAAGGACAACTGAAGGAACGCTCGGAAGGTGGTCGAACGTAGTGGCAAACCACGCTCGGTGTAGGTTGGCGGCGGGGTCTTGATTAACTTCATCAAGCTAGCCGTGAATGTATATTGCACGTGTCGTGCCAAAACTTCCTGAAATGACTTAATATTTGTAAAGAAAGCGTCAACGCCCTTTGTTTACAGCACTCTGGAGAATGAAAAAAGCCCGGAAGATGGAAATTCTTCCGGGCCTTGGGCCACTTTGGCCGGGTTTTCAGCAAAAATAGTTACACTATTTGGAACATCTTTCGACCTGCCTTTCTAAACCAAGGGCATTCTGGTCATCAGAATCGATTGCAAGCGCTGACTTCGAGTAGTTCTGCGCCTGCAAACAATCGCCTTTTTGCACATAAATACGTCCAAGTAGGATGTGTGCCTCTATCAGTTGGTTCTTCCAAAACAAAGCAGTTTTCAGGGAAGACACTGCTTGCTCAATGTCTCCGCGCCGAAAATGAATCTTGCCCAACAACAGGTAACTCTCAGCACTCATCGGTTCCTGCACTAGAATTCGGCGCAGCACGACCATCGCATCGTCATCACGTCCTACCCGGTACAATTCGGACGCGTTTCGGAGAAGCACGACCGTTTCGTTTTCCGGTGTCCTGACCGGTGAAACATTTCGGTTCTTAACAAGTACAACACTTACGAACTCTCGCCTGGTCGGTTGGTTGACCCGTAAGTCAATTCCCTTTAGCGAATTCTTTTTCCACGCACTTTCAAGTGTTGCGTACTGGTTGTTGCCGGTTAGAAAACGCCTCGCCTGATTATCAAAGTCTACGGCTGAGGGATCTCCGGTCTTCTCAAGGCTTTTTGCCAAAAGGAAATGTGCCTCGCCGTCGCGCGGGTCATTGGCCAAAACAAGCCGTATTACTTTTGCCGCCTCTGCATACTTCTTCTGAAGCATCAAAGCGAGACCGAGGTTGAAATGAGATTCGGTGTCTTCTCCCGAAGATTCTGACGATTTCTTCAAGAATCCGGTCCCGTCAACCATGAACTTTGCGGACTTTTTGGGATCTTTGGTGCTAATCGAAGCCTGAACTGCTATTGCGCCAACGGTATTCAGAACACTTGTCATCTGCAGATCTTCGGCGAGCGGACCGAGAACAGATATTGCCTGCTCGTAGTTCTTGCGTTTCCAATAGATCACTCCGGTGTAAAAGGCGCCCTCCGCGTAATGGGAATTATCCTGCGGGATTCTGGCGAAGTTAGCGATAGCTTCGGCATTCTTACCGGTGTCGTAAAAGATGTGACCAAGCTCCAGCGCCGCTTCTGCATATATGTCTCCTCCACGTTCGGCAGCATATATCCGGATCGCGTTTTTGAAGTAGTTCTCTCGAAGCCGGGTATCTCCTACGTCAGTGAGAAGGCCTTTGATATAAGCCTCAAAAGCTTTTGCCGGTACTTTGTTTGCCGCTTCGATAAACTGGTTTTGGGAAAAAGGCAGTGCCTTGTCCCTTTGGTAGAGGATCTGGTAAGCAAGTTGCCCCTGGATGGTCTGAAGATTCCCCAAGGCATCGAAAAGGTCTATCTCACGTGTCTTTCGGCTCCCGTCCGGGAATTCTTCGCTCAGGAACCTTCCTTCCTCAACCCTGATCAATTTTGCATTGATTGTGATCTTCGCGGCAACATCGTCATTCGCGGGAACAATGTTGTATTTCCCTGCTACCAAGAGAGATGCGTTGCCCTGTCTTGCCATCTTGAGCGATGTTGCCAGGGACGGCAGGACGCTCAGAGGAATTTTCATGCGCTGCTGCATGATCTTGCGTTCCTCGTTCGAAATAACATTGAGCCCCGGCACTTTCAAGAGGTCCGTAAGTGAATCCGCGACACTCTCGCCGACCCAGTTGAACTCGCTTTTTGATGAGGTGTTTTCAAACGGAAGCACCATTACAGTGTCCGTTACGGCATTGGCAGAATTCTGAGCCAATACAAATCCGCCAAGAACGAAGTTGAGTAAAATTAAAACAAATAACTTTTGCATAACAGATTTCTTCCAATCCGATATGATGTGCTCCATACACCAGGAGTTACCCGAAAAGAGCGATACATTTAAAACAATGAAATCCGCTGAAATTCATCAAGCGGATAACAAATAGGTTTCGAATTAGTAATTGGCGACCCGTACGGGACTCGAACCCGTGTTGCCGCCGTGAAAGGGCGGTGTCCTAACCACTAGACGAACGGGTCGCACTTGTGCCGGCCCGGCCGGCGAAATTAGCTTATCAAAATCCGTTCCCAGTAGAAAACGAACGCTTAGAATAGCGTAGGAGCATACGTCTGTCAATCAACAAATTGCTACTTGTCAGTCTGTTCGAAACCGGGTCAAGCCGGCCGTTAAAGAGATCTATTGGTCAATACAATTCTGGGGACACGACTGTCGAATTGGGAGATCACAGAGGCAGGGATTTGTACCCGACGGCGACAGTTCAACCCAGCAGTCTGGAAAGTCTCAAAACCTTGACGGCTTAATAACAAATCCGCGAATCATTGTACCCTCTGGGAATATCCGGACGAGGTTGGACATCTCGCAAACTTGTCATTCTTCTTGTACCTTGCGCGGAGTTTCTCTATGATTCTTAGACAATCAAACAGATATTGATTTGACTTCGGATCACTGAGCAAGAAAGCCGTTTGGACTTTCGGAAGTTGAATCTTGTCAACAGATAGAGGCGGTATGAAGATATTCCTAGTAGTTTTCGCAGTATTGATCTCCGTAATTCAAAATCCCGCACAATGCGGCGACAGGAAAATGACAAAAGAAAAGGAGGCACCGCCCGTGGTTGTTCCGGCAGATAAGTTTGAAAATCTTCCCGACGGTGTAAAAGCCAAAGATGAAGTTAAGGAGGTCGTCGTCGATGACGAAGGACAATTGGTGTCATCCAAGATCATTACAGTTGAACAAAAGCTCAAGAGTCTTGGGGCCGGATATCAGGACGGAATACTCGTAGATTCAAAAAACAATCAAATACGATTCTTCAAACCTTCGATCAGAGGCGCCTCAGAAGGCCCGGAAGGGGATAAGAAATTCTACGATTTGGAACGAAAGCGACTCGAGGACTTGAAAGCGAAGTTCACGGTTATCGAGATCTATATCAATCCACTTAAGGTTATGTAAACCTGTCCGTCTAGGGGAATTAATGAGCGAACCAAAACGCGTATTCTTGATCGATTCGATGTCCCATATTTTCCGGGCTTTTTATGCTCCGATGGGAATGCGACAGGAACCGCTGCGCAACAGCAGCGGACAGGTAACTCAAGCTGTCTTTGTATTCACCAACATGCTGCGCAAACTCATTGCCGATGAGCAGCCGGACTATGTCGCTGCCGTCTTTGATACTCCCGATCCGACGTTTCGGCACGAGCAGTTTGAGGACTACAAGGCCAACCGCGAGGAGATGCCGGAAGACCTCGCTGCCCAGATACCCTATATCGAGCGCGTATGTGAAGCATTCAATGTGCCGATTCTGAAGGAACCGGGATTTGAAGCAGACGACATCATCGGGACTCTCGCAAAGCAATGTGAGAAGAAAAAGCTGAAGGCGGTCATCGTTTCAAACGATAAAGACCTCTGCCAGCTCGTTTCCGATCCCTATGTTTTGTGCATGCGGCAGAATTCACAAAACATAAGGCGAAAAGTCCCCGTTCCTCCGATCGAATGGTGCGACGAAGCCTGGGTACAGAAGAAATTTGAACTTCCGCCGGAAAAGATTGTCGACTACCTCGGCCTGATGGGCGACTCAATTGACAATATTCCTGGAGCTCCGGGCATCGGAGCAAAGGGAGCGCTCAAGATCCTCAATGAATTCGGTTCAGCTGAAGAAGCGATGGCTAATGCCGAAAAGGTAAAACACAAAACGTATCGCGAATCGCTCCAAAACAACCAAGACTTGATAAGGCAGTCGGTCGAACTCGCCACGATTCACACCGGGGTTGATGTAACCCTCGATCTCAAACAACTAAAACTTTCAGAACCTGACAGGGCAAAGGCATACGAGCTGTTTCGTGAACTTGAATTCAACACGCTCACCCGGGAATTCGCTGACGCGGCCCCGCTTTTTGAATCGGGAGAAGACGGCTCCGGTGACGCTGCACGGCACTACTCGATAATCAAAAACCGCGACGAGCTGGACAAACTGATCCGCAGTCTCTGGGAGGCTGAGAACTGGAGTTTTGATGTCGATGAAGGCGGCGCTGAGTTCTCCGGCTCATATTCTTCAGAGAAGCCGGTGGGGATTTCGATCGCGACCGCGCCGGGTGTTTCCTACTACATCGACTTCGCAAATTTTGAAGAGGGCGAGGAAGAAGCCCTAAAACCGGTCAGCGATATTCTTTCGAATGGTTTTCTGGAGAAATGTGCGTATGACTACAAACGGAATCTTTCGTGTTTGAGCCTGGTTGGGATCACGCCATCCGCTGTGCATGAAGATGCGCTGATAGCGGCCTACCTGATCGATTCTGGCCGACGCAACTATGAGCTTCGGACCCTCGCACAGCAATTGCTGAAGCAGGAAATTCTCGCTGATATCCCCGACGGGTGGCAAGAATCGCAATATCGAACCGCCGAAAGGGCGGATTTCGTATTCCAGCTCACACCAAAGCTATCCAGGGAGATCGAACAAAACGATCTGACACATGTCTACCGGGAGATAGAGCTCCCTCTCATACCGATCCTTTTCGAAATGGAAATGAAGGGGATGAAGGTCGATAAAGACATCCTTGCGGAAACTTCGGAAGTATTGGGCGGGAAGCTCGAAGAACTGTCGAAGACTATCTTCGAACTGGGCGGCCGTGAATTCAATATCAATTCCCCGAAGCAGGTCGCCGAGGTCCTGCAGGAACTAAATATTGAAACCAAGTACAAAACCCCGACCGGAAAGATCTCGACGAGCAAAGACGCGCTCAATGAGATCGGCCAAACATATGAGATTGCCAATCACATCATCGAGTACCGCGAACTCGACAAATTGAAATCAACATACGCTGACTCACTTCCCTCACTAATCGCCGGGGACGGCCGTATCCACAGCACCCTGAACCAGGCAGTCGCGGCTACAGGCCGGCTGAGTTCGACAGATCCGAATCTGCAGAATATTCCAATCCGAACTGAGATCGGCCGCCAGATCAGAAAGGCGTTCGTTGCGGAAGACGGAAACATTCTTATGTCCGCGGATTACTCCCAGCTGGAACTTCGGATCATCGCCCATATCACCGGTGACGAGGTCATGCGGGAAGCATTCGAAAACAACGAGGACATCCACGCAAAGACCGCGAAGCTGATTTTCGGTGCGGAGGGCGAAAAAGACCTGAAGGAGAAACGCAGACTCGCGAAGATCGTCAATTTTGGAATCGCCTATGCTGTGGAAGCGTTTGGACTCTCGCAAAGAACGGGCCTTTCTCGGTCTGAAGCGAAAAAGGTTATCGAAGAGTATTACGCAACCTACAAAGGCGTAAAGCAGTACATGGACGATACCCCCCAGGTGGCTCGCGACCATGGGTATGTTTCCACGATCTTTGGTCGACGCAGGTACCTGCCATCTATCAAAGACAGGAATTTCAATGTTCGTTCACGTGCCGAACGCGAGGCGATCAACATGCCGATCCAGGGAACGGCGAGCGATATCGTCAAGATCGCGATGCTCAAGGTCGACCGTGCGCTGAAGAAGAACGGGTTCAAAGCAAGGATGTTGATGCAGGTCCATGACGAACTTCTCCTCGAGGTACCAAACGAGGAACTTGAGGACGTTCGTGAACTCTTGATTAAGGAAATGGAAAGCGCCGCCGAACTCGAGGTACCCCTGGTTGTTGAAACAGGGACAGGCAGCAATTGGATGGAATTGAAATAAACAGCTATAGGTTCCGTTTACCCGAACCTATTGGCTAAAAACATTTGGAGCAATATATATGGCAATTCAAGGGACAGGCAAAAGATTGGGCATATGGATCGATCACAAGGAAGCAACGCTCGTCTTTCTCACAAACGGAGACGCACAGATTAAACGGATCGAATCAAATGCAGATAGCAATGTGCGATCAAAGGGCGGCTATAAATCGGGCGGCACCTCGGTCGCGCAATCTGTTTCAAACGAACAGAAGATCGGGGAACGCCGCAAGCACCAGTTGCACGGCTTTTATGAAAAGGTTGGAAAAGCAGCTTCGAACGCACAATTGATTTACATCTTCGGCCCCGGCAGTGCGAGGAATGAGCTTGAGAAGGAAATGAAGAAGATGAAACTTCATGACCGGATCAAGACAGTCGAATCATCTGACAGCATGACCGAAAACCAGAAAGTCGCGAAGGTGAAGTCGTTTTTCAATGTTTCTGACGAGCGGTTTTGAGTTTGGATACGGCTTAGGGACGGCGATCAATCGCTAAGAAGCGGGTTAAGCAACAAAGGTCCTGGTTTTCGTATCGCTCGCTGATTGTTCCGGAAAATCCGGTTACTGGAAGGAATAGAAGGGTATTGGGCTACTCAACTTCCTCATGGCCATGCCCCTGGACCAAACAGTGGCAATTGAAAAACGTCTTTGATAAAGAGCATTGCTTCCGTCGTCGCTAACGCGGCGAAACCGCTTTTTCGTATCGATCCGGAGGATGTCTCTGGAGTAACGGAGTGACGAACTGATCGTAGCCGTGGATCTGAGTCCACGGGAGTCGCCAAATTCCCGTTTGACAGCTCAAACAACTTGGATCCCGCGGGACCGATAATTCGTAAACAAATCAACGCTTTTGTCTGTTTTCGACAAGTATTTTCAGATCACAGGTATTAGTGCGCCTGAAAATTGGAATAAAAGCTGCAAAAATAGTAATTTTAAGTGCGAATTCGGTGGGTCCGAAGGCCCGGAGATCAGAGATTTTTTTATGAACACAGGCGGGGAGTTGATTCAAAGCCTCAAAGAGGAAATCCGAAAGGGTATCGCTCTTATCGAGCACCTAGATGACGAGGCATATACTGCTAAGCCGGAAAGCCCGGCCAGCGTCGGAAGTCATTTCCGTCATAACCTCGATTTCGGGACGAATCTGATCCGCGGGCTTGAAAAGGGAGAATTAGATTACTCCAAACGCGACCGCGACATTGAAGTTGAAACGAACAGGGATTACGCAATCGACAGATTTAACTCGCTCCTGCTTTCACTCTCCGCCATTACGGAATCTGACCTTAAGAAGCCAATCACCGTTCGCTCAGAAGTTGATGATTCGCTATGGGTAGAATCCAGCTTGTTGCGTGAACTTGAGTTTATTCACAGCCATACAGTTCATCATTATGCCCTGATC
>JABDKD010000115.1 GCA_013003215.1 Pyrinomonadaceae bacterium | reverse complement strand
TACGGGGAAGAACAGACGATTTTCACTTTCGCCGGTATGGCACTTGTCGTGGGAGGTGTGATCATGAGCGTTTTGTACGCTCGGCGCAATAAGCTCGCCGAAGTTACGGAAGCATGACAACCTATTTTAAGGATTGAGCCGCTGGATGTAGGATATCTTTTATGAACACGCCGGAAGAGCTAAAAAAAATATTTTCCGACTGTAAGACCATCGCGGTGGTTGGTCTGTCCTCAAATTCTATGCGTGCGTCAAATGGGGTTTCGGCGTTCATGCAGTCAAAAGGGTACAGTGTCATTCCTGTAAACCCCTATGAATCAATGGTGTTGGGGGAAAAGGCCTACGACTCGCTTTCTGACGTTCCGCAAAAGATCGAACTCGTCGATATCTTCCGGCGATCGGATGCGGCTGGTGCGGTCGTGGATGAAGCTATCGGAATTGGGGCCAAAGCCGTTTGGCTTCAGGAAGGGGTGATCGACGAAGAGGCGGCAATTCGGGCCGCTGAAGCGGGGCTTCTTGTAGTTATGGACCGTTGCTGGCTGAAAGAATGGTATTCGTATGGAAAGTAGGATCAAGGCAATCGTCGTTTCAGTTAGCGACACAAGGAATGAAAAGAATGATCATTCTGGGGAAAGGCTATTGCAACTTCTTCGGGATTCGGGCGCGGAGGTTCTTGAAAAACAACTTGTCACCGACGATTTCGAGAGCCTTCGACAAACTCTTTACTCTTTGACCGAAACCGAAGCGAACCTTGTCCTCACAACCGGAGGAACGGGGTTCTCTCCGCGCGACAATACCCCGGAAGCAACTCTGGCCGTGATTGACAGAGAAGCCCCGGGAATATCTGAAGCCCTACGCATCGAATCTTCCAAACACACGAAATTCGCGATGCTGTCGAGGGGCGTCGCCGGGATTAGAAACGGGACACTTTTGATAAATCTTCCCGGATCGCTAAAGGGCGTGGACGAGTGTTTCGATGTGATCTCACCAATTCTGGAACATGCGGTGGAGCTGCTCGGAGGTCCCGTCAGCCATGAGTAGATCTCTCCAGTGTTCGAGCCGCCGGGGCGCGGGATCAACCCTTGGCCTGACCGTTGTGGTTCTCTCGCTCGTGTTGGTACTCCCGGCCTGTGATCTCATTCGTTTTGGCGGAAGCAATTTGTCAAAACAGCAAAAGGACCACATTCGTCAGAAAGTCACTGCGGCAACTTGTTCTGACGCGAACCGGCTTGCCGAGGCAGAGAAGCTTTTTGACTCTAAAGGTTTACAGCCGGAACTAGAAGAATACAGCGAGGCTGTTAACGTTGTTTCCAAGTTAAAAGGAAAGACTTCGGAAACGATCGTCGTGGGTGCCCATTACGATAAGACAACTCTCGGATGCGGCGCCATCGATAACTGGACCGGCGTTGTAATGCTCACAATGCTTGCTGAAGAATTGAAGGCTTCAAGTACCCAAAAAACCTATTTATTTGTTGCATTTGGCGGAGAGGAACGTGACCTTAAGGGCTCGCGGGCAATGGCATACGGGATGGTGAAGCGCGAAGAGGACCGTCCGTGTGCGATGGTAAATTTGGACAGCTTCGGATTCGAAAAGGCATGGGCCCTCAAGTCGATCTCGGATGATTCACTTTTGAAGCTGGCTTCGGATGTTGAACGAAAACGCGGCGGATCGTTTTCGATAAGAAATTACAGGGGGGCAAGTTCGGACTCGAAATCTTTCCAATTGATCGGCGTTCCTTCAATTACGTTTTCGGGGCTTGGGGATGATTGGAGAGACTATCTGCACCAGGATTCGGATATCCCTGAGAATGTAGATTTTGAGAGCGTGTTCGATAATTACGAGTTTCTGAGGGAGTTCCTTCGAAACCTCGATGAATCTTCCTGCGAAAGCCTCAAATAAAAAAAACGGGTGGCAAATTCGCCACCCGTCGTTTCAATTCGTTAAGAATCCTAGTCTTCTTCTTCTCCGGTTCTGATCCTGCCCTCTTCACGCGCCTGCTCTATCACCTTGCTTTGCAGGTTGTGCGGAATAGGATCATAGTGAGAAAACTCCATGTTGTAGCTTCCTCTTGCCTGCGTCATTGAATTCAGGCGGCCCTGGTAGTCGAGCATCTCCGAAAGCGGAACCTGGGCCTTTATGACCTGCTGTTTCCCTCTCATATCCATGCCCGCGACGCGACCGCGCCTCTGGTTCATGTCGCCCATGATGTCACCCGAAACCTCTTGCGGACAAAAGACCTCTACATCCATTATCGGCTCCAGCAATGTAGGCCGTGCTTTCTCCATAGCGTTGCGGAACGCCTTTCGGCCCGCAGCCTTGAACGAGTGCTCATCGGAATCCACAGAGTGGTAGCTCCCATCTATAAGGGTTACCTTGAAATCGACGAGCGGGTAGCCCGCGATCGCGCCGTTCTGAGCCGCCTCAAGAATTCCTTTTTCAACCGCAGGGCGGAAGTTTTGCGGGATCGAACCACCAAAGATCTTGTCTTCAAATTCAAAACCCTTACCATGAGCCTGCGGCTCGAAGATACATTTGCAGTCTCCGAACTGACCGCGACCGCCGGACTGCTTCTTATGGCGACCCTGGACCTCGACCCTTGCCGTAATGGTTTCTTTATACGGCACTTTGGGTGGATGGAGATCGACCTCCACGTGATATCGGTCTTTCAGTTTCCCAACAACAGTTTCGATGTGCTGTTGTCCGGAACCGCTTAAAATGAACTCGCTCGTCTGAGCGTCGCGTTCGAACTTGAGCGACGGATCTTCCTCAAGGATCTTATGGAGCGCGACGGATATCTTGTCCTCGTCAGCCCTGGATTTCGGCTCGATAGCAAACGCAACCGCCGGGTTCCGGTACTTCACCTCGGGATATACGATCTGATTGTCCTTGTCACAAAGGGTGTCGCCCGTCTGGGTTTCTTTTAGCTTGACCACGGCAACGATATCACCGGTCTGCGCCTTGTCGACCCTCTCCAGTTCCTTACCCTGCAGGCAACTGAGCCCAACCATTCTTTCGTTTTCGTCCCGCGAAGAGTTGTAGACCGTTTCGTCGTTTTTGAGCGTCCCGGAAACCACCTTCATTACAGTGATTCTACCGGCAAACGGATCGGCGATCGTTCGGAATACATAAGCTGAGAAAGGCTCATCGTTCGAATACTTTCGTTCGATCTTGTCGCCGTCCATGTCATAGTCCGCGTATCCATACTCTTTTTCA
>JABDKD010000156.1 GCA_013003215.1 Pyrinomonadaceae bacterium | reverse complement strand
ATGTAGCTCTCGGGCTTAGATCTGCCCTTGATAAGACCGATGACATTCTCACCTTCGTATTTCTTTTTTCTTTTGGTTTCGAATTTGAAGGCATCAAGATAACCACCTTCAAACGCTGTGATACCGGATTCTTCAAACCGTTTCGCAACGTACCGGGCAGCTTTCCGCGATTCAGGCGTTCCTGTGCGCCTTCCCTTCATCTCGTCCGAAGACAGGAACTCGAGGTCTTCCATCAGCGCATCGGCATCGACGGAAAAGCGGTCCGGAGTCTTTTTCTCCATCTTCTGTGCCGCGGCACATGAAAACAGCGAGAGACCGAAAAGGATCAACGCTAGCGTCTTGGTGGTTCGATAAATCATTTGTTTTTAATGCTATTTAAGATCCAGTACTGCCCAGTCGTGTTGAAGCGCAGTCTGCTTCAAGCGGAAATCCGGACTCACCGCCACCGGGTGCCCGACTATCGAAAGCATCGGAAGATCCGAGATACTGTCCGAGTATGCATACGATTCCGATAGATTGATTTTGTTTTCCTCGGCGTAAGTCCTGATCCACGTAGCCTTCGTTGCGGATGCCATAACGGGAGGCAGAAGGCGCCCGGTCGCGTAACCGTTAACGAACTCAAGGCGGTTTGCGGCAAATACGTCGATTCCCAGGTAACTGATGAGAGGCGCCACGGAAAAATCCAGAGCACCCGTCACGACGATCTGCTCGTGGCCGAGTTTTTTGGATTTCGCGATCAGATCCATAGTGCCCGGAAAAATTGCCGGCTTTAGTACATCCTCAAACAGCTCCTCGGCAAAATACCGGAGCCTGTCCTCGGACTCTCCCTTGTAACTCTGAAAGAAGTACTCGTTAAATACGTTTCTGCTGTAGAGTTCGGTCACACCGAAAACAGGCAGTTTCGCAATTGTCGAAACACTCTTCTTAAGGGTCGAGAAAAGGCCTTGCTGCCTCCTTGCATAGAAATTCAAGGTGTGAACAAGGTTTGTGCTCACCAGGGTGCCTTCAAGGTCGTAAAAACTCGCTGCTTTTGTCTTTTCAGCCATCGATGGATAATAACAATGTAATTACATTTTTGCTGCGAAAATCGAGCAATCCCGAATTTCGCATTTTTGTGACTGGAAAGCAAGCTCTCACAGATATGATTTGGAATAAATTACCAAATTGTTACAATCTAATCTTAACCATGAGAAAAAAGCCTATATTGATCGTCGTGGCCGCATTGGGCCTTGTTTTTTCGGGCTGTGTTGCGTATTCGACCGCAGAGGAGATCGCCCCGTCATCTTACGTACCGGCCGATGAGGCTCTCGCTGCCGGGGAAAAGCTGTTTGCGCAGCGAACGGATCTTGAAAAAGCCGTAAGTGCTGTCAAAACTCTTGCGAAAGCCAGAGATCCTGAAAACAGGGACTACAAACTGGAATGGAAGTTCGCCCGTTACAGTTATTTTGTCGGTAGCCGCAAAGAAACCCCCGACGCACTCGCTGAGACCGTGCTTAAAAAAGGTATAGAGGGGGCGCGTATCGCACGACGCATGAATCCCAATAAGCCGGACGGGCATTTCTGGTACGCTGCGATTCTTGGTGAACAGTCAAAGCGCAGCCCGGTAACGGTCGGGGTCGTTTCGGTCAAAAAGATTCGGGAAGCGATGGAACGGGTCATCGAAATAGATCCGCTCTATGAAGGTGCCAGCGCTCATGACGCACTTGGTCAACTGGAGATGGGGTCGCGCGGACTGGCGGGCGGAAGTGTTGAAAAGGCAATCAAGCATTTTGAAAAAGCTTTGGCACTGGACAGCAATAATACGTACACACATCTGCATATAGGGGAAGCGTACCTGGCTGCTGACCGCGACGCCGATGCAAAACGGCACCTGGAAAACGTTTTGAAGATCGAGCCTAAGAAGGGGTACGAGGCAGAACACAAAGAGACGGTGGAACAGGCCAAGAAGCTGTTGAAGACTAAATTCTGAACCATTGACCATTGACCATTGACCATTGACCATTGACAAAATGTTGATTTGAATGAGGTTATGTCAAGCAATCACTTCTTATATACACAGTCTGTAATGGTCAAATTATTATTGGTCAATGTTTAATGGTTAATGTTTATTTGGTCAATGGTTAATGGTCAATGAAACCTGATATGAAGCGCGCAATCTTTCCAGGGTCTTTTGACCCGCTTACAATGGGGCATCTCGATATTATCGAACGCAGTACTTCCTTGTTCGATGAATTGGTTATCGCAGTGCTTAACAATCCGGATAAGAACCCTATGTTCTCACCGGAAGAGCGTTGCGAAATGATCGAGGAGGTTCTGGCTGATTTTAACAGCGGAGACTGCCGTCTTGTTGTGGAAAGTTTCAGCGGCCTTTTGGTCAACTACGTAAAAAGTAAGAATGCGACTTCAATAATCAGGGGAATTCGCGCTGTTTCTGACTATGAATACGAACGGCGTATGGCACTCATGAACAAACGCCTGGCCCCCGAGATCGAGACCGTGTTCCTGATGGCCTCGGAAGAGTATTCTTACGTTTCTTCAAGGCTTCTCAAGCAGGTATTTCTTTTGGACGGCCGTGTTGACGGCCTCGTCCCGAAACTGATCGTAGACCGCTTGCGTTCAAAGAATGGCGGATGAAATTACTTGGCCTGCATCATGTTCAGATAACTATACCGGTTGGCAAAGAGGAAAAAGCACGCGAATTCTATTGCGGGCTGCTCGGACTCGAAGAGATTCCTAAACCTGAAAACGTCTTAAGTGCCGGTGGTTTTTGGGTCAGCTTAAATGATGTGCAGCTGCATATCGGATGCTACGAACGTGCCATTTCTCCGGACTCGAAAGAACACGTCGCGTTCCTTGTAGACAGTCTGAAAAAATGGATGACCAGGTTCGAAAATGCCGGAGTATATCCGGTTAAAGGAAAGCCGATTCCGGGCATCGAGAGGTTTGATATACGAGATCCGTTTGGAAATCGTTTAGAATTCTTGGAACAGAAAAAGCAGATTTAAGAACAAAATTAGCAGATATCACTATGAATACAGACGGATTTTCGCAAAGAATCCTAAAGATGCAGGGTTCCTCCACACTCAAGGCCGCACTTGCGGCTACAAAACTGCGTGAGCAGGGTTTTGATGTAATCGATTTGACCGTTGGCGAGCCGGATTTTGATACTCCGGAGTTTATTAAGTCCTATGCAAATGAAGGGCTTGCAAAAGGAATCACAAAATACACGCCAAGCGCCGGCCTCACCAGATTCAAGGAGGCGATTGCGGACCACTATAACCGCAGGTATGGAGCGAATCTCGCTCCGAATCAGATCGCTGCAAGCTGCGGTGGAAAACAGGGGCTTTTTAACGCGATTACGACGATTATTGATGAAGGCGACGAGGTTTTGTTGCCAAAGCCTTACTGGGTCACGTTTCCTGAGATCGTAAACTTCTGCGGCGGGAAGAATGTCTTTATCGAAACCGAGCAAACAGGATTTGTGTTGTCCGCCGACCAGGTAAAGGACTCAATTACTGACAGAACCAAGTTGCTCGTGATTAACTCCCCGAGTAATCCCTCAGGCCGGGTCGTACCGGGTGAAGAGATGCGCAAGATCTTCGACCTATGCGGTGAAAAAGGAATCAGGGTGATTACGGATGAATGTTACCTGCTTTTTGTATATCCCCCGGCCGAGACATTTACCGCCGCTTCTCTCCCTAGCGAGTATCTTGATTTCATCTGTGTATCCGGTTCATTCTCAAAGACATACGCGATGACCGGATGGCGCATCGGCTATACGATCACAAACGATGCCTGGACCAAACAGATGGTCAAGCTCCAGAGTCATTCTGCAACCCATCCAACCTCTTTTGTTCAATACGCTTGCGCGAAGGCAATGGAAAACGATAAAGAGTCATTCGCCGCCGTCGATGAAATGTTGTCGGAATACCGAAAACGCAGAGACTGGTTCATACCCGCCCTGAACGGAGTTGATGGAATCAAATGCGCAATGCCTGAAGGCGCTTTCTACGCGTTTATCGATGTACGGGACCACCTCGGTGAAAAGTACCCGACATCGGAAGACTTTGGCCAGGCATTTCTTGAAGAATCCGCTGTGGTCACAACAGATGGAACAGGATTCGGCTCACCCGGGTTTATACGGCTTTCGTACGCCAATTCAATGGAGAACCTTGAGAGAGCGGTTGAAAAGTTGAGGGAGTTTGTGTCTTAGCGGTGAGCGGTGGGTATTTCACACTCCAAATCAGTATGCACAGACTAGAATCGTAAAGGACCGCGGACATCCCTGTCCGCTTGAGCGAAGCGAAACCTAAATGATTGCCCAGTCATCTCGCGGCAAATTTGGCCGCTTGTGTTGCTGATTGAAGATTGACAATGGATGGTTTTCTGATGTTGGACGAAACAACTTCAATGCAAACTCGCAGATTAATGGTGTTTTGAAGGCGAAACGAGAATCAACGACCGTCAATCCTCAATCATCAATACCTAATCACTTCCCGTCATCAATAATCCGATTTCTTCAGCAGACGTTACCGACGGATCCACTTCACCAACTACC
>JABDKD010000152.1 GCA_013003215.1 Pyrinomonadaceae bacterium | reverse complement strand
TTGTATAGCTTTGTGAGGACGTTTCCTCGTCTATCGATAAAGGCAAATTTTCGTTCAATCTTTATTCTTGCCACACCCTTGAAAAAGTTGGATGCGAGTTCGTATTTGAAGGGGATCACGACCTTTCCTTTCGAGTCGATATATCCCCAGAAGTCGCCTTTTTGAGCGCGCGAAAGCCCCTCCGACATCGAAAAGATACGGATTTCCATCGGCTCAAACGCGATTTCGCCATTTGAGTCGATCATCGACATACGGCCGTCATCAAGCTCTACGACCGCAAAACCCTCGGAATAACCTGAAACGGATCTATAGGCGGGTTCGATCTCGACCTTACCTGCTTTGTCTATGAATCCCCATTTTCCTTCTGCAACAAACGGGAAAAGCCGGATGTCATCTTCGAAGAAGAGTTGTGCAGATACGGGTGGGAGCAAAATTAGGGTCAGGACAAGCAAAAAGAACACTCTTTGCATATCAATACCCTCGAAATTGCTGGCAGAACGAACTGCCACTTTGATTATATCACAAGTTCAACAATGTTTAACGCTGGTTATTCTTCATCTTCGGAGGACTCTTCTTCGTCATCGTTGGCTTCCTGGATGACTTTCAGGCTGGTCATCAATTCACCGCTTTCGGAAAGCAGGATCGCGACGGGACGGGTAGACGGGAATTGCGCAAAAACGATCATCAAGATAACCGTAATGGGCACACATAGAATCATCCCGGTGATTCCCCACATGGTACCCCAAAGGGAAAGAGAGAGAATTACAACCAATGAGGAGATATTCAGACTGCTGCCCATCATGCGGGGTTCCACAAGATTTCCAACGATTACCTGAATCGCTCCAACACCGACAAGGATCACAACAAAGGGTGCAAATGTATTTTCGAACTGAATCAGCGCAAGCGCGGAAGGAAAGAGCGTCGCGATAAGCGAACCGATATTGGGTATGAAATTGAGCAAAAAGATCAGAAACGCCCAGAAGATCGCAAAATCAAGTCCGACTGCGACCATGAGAAGGTAGCTGAGAGTCGCCGTGATCAGGCTGACCGTAATCTTAACCTTAAAATAGGCGCGAATCGCCTCATTGATGTGCTCGATAATCTCAAAAAACTTGCCGCCGTCCTCCGGGCTGGGAAATAGCGCGTTTGCTTTCTTACTGAAATGAACCTGCTCGAAGAACAGGAAGATCAAATAGATAAGGATAAGGAATGCGTTCGCAGCGATTCCGGAAAGGGTATTCAGGATTCTTTGGACGATGCCGGCAAGCGTGAAATCAGTCGACTCCAAAAGCTTGTTGAATTCAACATAGGTATTCGAAACCACAGCTGCTTCAATCCCCGAAAGGTCGATCGGGAGAGCTTCATCCAAGCGGTGGATTACGTCGCCGAGATTCTTTTGGTAAACCGGTCCCGCGTTAACCATGCTCCTGGCGTTGTCGATTATTAGCCCGCCAACGGAAAGCAGAATCACAAATATGAATAATGCCGAGATGACCGTAGGAGCCCAGGCCGGGAGAAATCGCTCTACGACGTCAAACTTTCCGATCCAGTGGCTTAGGGCGTTGATCAGGTACCAGATCAGAAGCGCTATAACGAATGGGATCAGAAGTGGTTTTGCGACAAGCAGAAACGTGGCCACTGCGGCTATTATCAGCAATAGTGATGCGGTTTTGCTAAGCGTCATGTTGGCTTCCCAGGAGGTTTATGAATCGGTCTTTTTCATCAACGTAAATACTTAATTCGTTTACTGTTTTACTGGTTCCGTAGAGTCCTTTCAAAGCTTGTTCGGTCTTAAACTTAACCAAAACGTTGAGTTCCTCAAAGTCTTTGAGCAGGGCAGCTTGCGGTTTTTCTTCTCTGATTGCGACGTCTTTTCCGATTTCCTCAGCTCCTAAGACGTCACTGAGCTCGACCGTCAGATCAGACGAAAGGCCATTTCTAATTTGAAGGTACCCATCCCGGAATTCGATTGGCCTGAGATACGAGGCTTTCAGATGAGCGACGAGGAGAACGAGTACATATAGAGACGAAACGGTTAGGATCCAGGCGACAATCACACTCCAAAGGGATACAACCATATGGAGGACGACTGTTTCTGCAAGAATGACGAAAGCGATGATCAGGTAAACCGGAAGTGAGCCGCGTTTTTTATGGTAAGAGAATCTGTTTTCCGAAGTCTCCGTTTTGCGCCAACGTATTAAGGCATAGTAAACGATAGTGGCTTCGAAAGCCGCAAACCTCGCAATAAGGGTCTCTCCGAACGATTCTGCGAACAAACGATGAAAAACCGAGTAGATGTCGGGCGATGTCGCCCTTTCACGACGGTAGGCACGTGCAAATTTCCAGGCTTTGAACGCTATGAATCCTACAATGGCCAGTTCAAAGACTGGTAGTACATAACCGAAAAAGATGCTCGAAACCTGCCACTTGTCTTGCGGCAGGAGCCAAGATGCCGTAATTATGCCAAGCCCGGCCACTGTTGCTACCGTCACCTTTGGTATCTTCGTATTTCTGATCGCGAAGTAATAGAAAAGCGGCGCGAATACTGTGAGGTCAAATGTGATGGCCCATCCAAGTTCCGGGTGGGCTGTGTAGAGCGATAAGGATGAAAGCAGGAAAGCAACCGCAAAGACAGACAAAGCGGCGACAAAAAACAAGTAACTTAATGGAATAAACCGTCCTGCCGTTTCCATCCTATTTCTCTCCTGATTCTGCGTTCATCGCCGATTTCATCTCCCGGAGTAGGTCTTCGGCTTTCCAGTCGTTACCCGTGAATACCTTCTTGATCGTACCATCAGGAGCGACTACAAGCGTCCGCAACGAGTGGGTAAACTGGGTCTTGTCCTTTTCGTCGACTTCATAACGAAGACCCGCGAAATCGGCTATCTTTCGAACTTCCTTGTCTTCTCCAACTGCGAGTTGCCAGACAACAAAATCCGTAGCTTTGGAGCCCCTGCCGAGATAGCCAATTCCATAGCTCTTTAGTTTCTCCGGAGTATCACGTGCAGGGTCGAACGAGATAGACAACAAACGATAGGTGTTTTTGAGCTCTTCTTCAGCATTAATCTGGTTCGCGAGATCCGAAAAATTCTTCGACATCAGAATACAATAGGCCGGCAGCGGGCACTGCGCGTAGATAAACGTGATCGCCAGTCCCTTGCCCTTGAAATTGTCGGGGGATATTGTCTTGCCGTCTTGATTAGTGAGACTAAAGGCTGGAAGCTTCTTGCCGATTATCGCCTTATCTTCCGCTGTGGGAGAGCGCTCCTGTGAGGAGTCCTGAGGGGCGATCACTCCTGTAACTTCAACCCAGTATTCCCCTTTTGCGTTATCGACTACAAGGTCGCCGGTAACAACCGATCCTTTAACCAGCTCGTTCCAAACCCAATCGGGTTTCCTTATCTCGAGATCCATGGTCATCGCGTCCATGTATCCTTCAATTTTTTCATGGTTAATAGTCGCTTTCTTGGCGGCTTTGTCGATTTTGACGATCTCACCTTTAAACGGATAGCGTTTTGCGGTTGGGGATTCCGTCTGATCAGCAGATCCGCCGTTTTCACAAGCGATAAGACCGAAGGAAACAAGAACGATAAATGCATAAATGAAAACTGTTCTCATAGGTCTAGTTTGCCCACATTCGGTCTGTCAGGCAAGCCGGATGGTCAGACTATTCTGAGGTTTTTGGCCGGAGGTTTCTGTCATACAAAAGCCGGTACATACGGTAGTTGGTCATTACCCGAAAAACATAGTCTTTTGTCTGTGCGAATACGACTTCGGAGACATATCTGTCCGGATCCTGGGTCATAGAACGCTTTAGCCAGCGAGCCATTCGGTCTTCGCCGCCGTTGTAACTGGCGGCTACTGCCTGCTCTTGTTCAGGAAACTGGGTGAAAAGCTTGGAGATATAATGTGCACCGAATTTGACGGCTGTGTCCGGCGCATAAAGCTCGTTTTGATCAAAAGTTGTTATCCCAAGTTCTTTTGCCATTACGGTTGAAGTGTTCGTTATGAACTGCATCGAACCGCGGGCCGCGGCAACGGATTTAATATCTGCCCGAAACCTCGATTCCTGCCGCATTATCGACAAGATAAAACGGGGGTCAACTTTCTTCTCCATGCCATATCTGATGAGCGAATCCTTAAACGGAACAGGATAAAGCAGATAGGCATGTTCTTTAGGGATCGAACGGATCGGAAAATCACGCGGGATCTTCTTCCATTCCGGCTCGATGAACGCGATCGCACGGTCGGCGAAGCCGCCCTTAGAGAAATAGATCGCCAGGGTAAAAGCCGTATTCGAGTCAAAGTCTTTTAGTGCGTCGCCGTTAATTCCCGAATTTGCGCGGAGCTGCAGCTCGACTTCGGGAGCCGCTTCTTCATAAAGACCCAGGTCCAGCAGAGCTTTGGCTTGACCGCTAATGCCTCTCACGACGATTTCTTTCATTCTCGCGAGAGGGGAGTCCTCAGGAAGCGGGTAACGGGGAGCCAACGAAGTTGGCCCCAAGGGGTCCAACTCGTCATAGGGGTCCGCTACCGGGTTTGGCATCTTCGGCTGCCTGGTCTTTTCCGTTGCTTCAACCGAATCCAGTTCTTTCTTTTTTTTTGGCTTCTTATTAAGAGCACTCGTCCTTAGCAACGCTCGCCAACCATAGTATTCTTTCCGGCCGTCTTTGATAGATCGATACGTTTCCAATGCAAGCAGTTTTTTCCCCGCCTTTTCGCGCACGAATCCGCGCAGGAATTCAACTTCGGATTTGTACGTTCCACCGGCGATCCGCATCCCGCCTAGGTTTTTGAGTTCCTTGAGACGGTCCAAAGCACTCAAAGCGCGGTTCCATTCCTCAGCGGCGATCTGGATTCGGACCTCGGAAAAAAGAGCGGCGGCCTCCCCGACCTGCCCTTTGAGGTCCAGTTGTGCTTTTGAGCACCATTCAAGTGCCTTTTGCATCTCGCCCGCATCTCGGTAAGCGTCAATTATGTTCAGATAGGCGCGAGCGAGGTTAGATGCCTTTGGATTTTCGGCAATGTACCGCTCGTATGAATAGACGGCTTCAATGGTCTTATCCAGATTGGCTTGTGCCCCTGCAGCGCCGTAAAGCGCCGGTCCGTAAAGTTTGTCTTCGGGGAACTCATTTCGTAACCGCTGAAACCATTGGAGCGCCTCTTCGTAGTTCCTTTCCTGCACGAATCCACGTCCGATCTGGTACATCGCGGAAGGTACCAGCGAATCGCCGGAGTGATTATCGACGATTGCTCGAAAGTGAACCCGGGCTGACACGAAATCACGGTTGTGCTGAAAGATCTCTGCCCGCTGTTTATGGGTTTCCGCAGAAAGCCCGGCCACCGTCTTCGGATCGGCGTCGTTGTCTTCAAGAAGATCCAGGCCTTTAACCGCAGCAAGTGAGTAGTCGTCGGGCCGGCCGGCTTCGTTCCTGGAAATGACAACACCCTCGTAAACCTTTCTCGCCTCGTCTCCTTGCCCTGATCTTCTAAGCGAGTTTGCAAGCAAAACCTGGATTTCACGGTCTTCTGCTGTTTCCAAAGAAACACCGGAACCATTTACGCCATGTTGAACCGCGTCGATAGCTGCATCAAAGTCACTCCTCTCATAGTGGTTTCTTACAAGTCTTTGCGAAGCGCCGACCGCATTCAATTCTGAATCGCCTGTTAAAAGGATCTCGCTCAGATAAACCCTTTCAAGCCCGAGGTTTCCCGTTTCGCGCATGATTCGCGAAAGATGTTTCAGGGAATATATTTTGAGCGGTCCCGGCCGCGATGCGACCGACTGGTAATATGCGGTTGCTATTGAGATCTCACCCGACTTTTCCGCTGCGCGTGCGTAGAGGTAGTCCAGGTTTTGTTTTTCAAAATAGCCGGGATCACGGGTTCTGATCTCATCCAGCGACTTGGTCAGTTCTTTGTATTTTGACTCTTCAAACAGCGCAGCGAAACGCTTATTTGCTACAGACGGCTGCCCGAATCCGATTAGTGAAAACGAGAAAATGAAAAATAATATGAGCAGGCGTGGCATAAATCTGACAATCCAATATAATCTTCCAAAACCTTAGAAGAAAAAGATAACACCTTATGGGATCACAAGCCGAATTATTGAAAGGAAAGAAGTACGCTGCCGCGATTAAGGACGAAGTTGCTGGAATTGTCGAGTCAATTTCAAATGCGCACGGGATAAGCCCGTGCCTTGTTGTTGTTAGGGTAGGCAGCGACCCGGCGAGCGAAGTCTACGTAAACAGCAAGGTCAAAACCGCCGAAGACCTTGGGATTATTTCCGAACACAAGCATTTGTCCGAAGACACAACTGAAGAAGAACTGTTGGCGGTAGTAAACGAACTCAACGACAGGGACGACGTCGATGGAATTCTGGTGCAGTTGCCGCTGCCGAAGAGTATCAACGAGACAAACGTTTTGGAGTCTATAGATCCGGCAAAAGATGTAGATGGGTTTCACCCTGTGAATGCCGGGAGACTGTCTCAAGGCGAACCCTCATTGGTGCCCTGTACGCCGGCGGGGATTATCGACATGCTCAAGCGCGCGGGCGTAGCGCTCTCGGGTGCGGACGCGGTGGTAGTCGGGCGGAGCAACATCGTCGGGAAGCCGATGGCCCTACTTCTCATAAACGAAAGTGCGACCGTTACGGTTTGTCACTCAAGAACGAAGGATCTAGCGGGGGTTTGTTCATCTGCCGATATCCTTGTTGCCGCGGTTGGCGTTCCGGGACTCATTTCCGCCGATCACATTAGGGAAGGGGCAGTCGTGGTTGACGTAGGAATGAACCGCCTCGAAAGTGCGGAAGACGCCGAAGGGTTCTTCCCGGACGACCAGCTTGCGAAGCGTCTGAGGACGATCGAAAAGCGTGGTTCTACGCTTGTCGGAGACGTCAACGTAAAGGCCGCGATGGAAAAAGCTTCATACTTCACTCCGGTGCCCGGGGGGGTAGGTCTGCTGACTGTAGCAATGTTAATGAAGAATACGGTGGACGCCGCTATTGCGCGGCGAGGTCTAAGTGATTCCGCGAAATCCGCGGGGTAGGAACTAATATGGAATTTTCAGAATATCAGGAACTTGCAGGGCGTACGGCACTTTATCCGAAACGGCTTAAGAATCTCGAATACCCGACACTCGGGTTAACCGGCGAAGCGGGAGAGGTAGCGAATATTGTAAAGAAGATTCAGCGGGATTTTAACGGTGAACTTACTGACGAAATCCGGGACAAACTAAAGGACGAGCTAGGTGATGTTCTCTGGTATATTTCAGCTTGCGCCGATGAGCTTGGTCTTACGTTAGGCGAGATCGCTCAGTATAATGTCGGCAAACTCGCAAAGCGCCACGGCGCTTAGGTGACGGCCGGAGGTTCAAATGCTCAAAGTAGGGCTTACTGGTTCGATAGCTGTCGGGAAGTCCTACGTCTGCGAAATATTAGAGGAGTTTGGCTTCAAAGTTCTTGATGCCGACAAGGTGGCACGTCAGGTCGTAAAGCCCGGCACTAGAGGACTCAATAGTATTGTTGAGGCATTCGGTTCAGGAATACTCAACGAAAAAGGGCATCTGGACCGCAAGAGTCTGGGGCGGATCGTGTTTTCAGACCCTCAGAAACGACAACTCATCAATTCGATTCTGCATCCACTAATTATAAAGAAACAGGGCACTTGGCTGAATAACCTTGAAAAAGAAGGCAAAACGAGAGTCGCAGTAATAGACGCGGCTTTAATGATAGAATCTGAAAGCTACAAACGGTTCGATGAAATTGTTGTGGTTTGGTGTGACGATGAAGTTCAGTTGAAACGACTGATGGATCGCGACTCGATCTCGCGGGAAGAGGCATTGGCGAAGGTTAAATCGCAGCTCTCCCAGCAAGAAAAGAAAGAGTATGCGAGTTTCTTGATCGATACGACGGGCGGTTTTGGAGACACCCGTACGAACACTGAAAAAGTCGCGAGAGCACTTATTGAGATCGCGAACAAAGCTTGAGTTTGAGAGAATTGGTCCCCGCAAAATCCAGCTCATTTATTTTGCTGTTGCTTCTGGCAGCACTTTCGTTTTTGCCGGCATGCGGTGAGATCCCGCAGGAAGAACCCGAGGTATTTTACAGCGAGACAAATGAAGCGCCGAAGACTCAGACATTCCGTTGGTCAAACGGAAAGATGCCCAAATCCTTCGATCCGGCAAAAGCATCGGCACCTCCTGAAACCGACATCGTAAGAGCCATTTACGAGGGCCTGACGGATACAGATCCCAAGACATTGAAGGCTGTCCCCGCAGTAGCGAAATACTGGAAATCCGCTGATGAAAACCGGGTTTGGGTGTTCACCCTTCGTGAAGACGCTGTTTGGTCGAATGGTGAGAAAGTGACGGCGAAGGATTTTGTGAGGTCATGGCAGAGAGTTGCTGAACTCGGTGAGGAGATTCCCCACCATGCACTACTTCACAACATTACCGGAGTTCACAGCACAAAGGCGAAATCAATCGACAAGGCTGCTGGAAACAAAGATCGAGAAGGCAAAGACAAAGGAAGAATGCCGGTGAATTCCTCGTTTTCTTCTGCAAATACGCAGCAAGAAAGCGTGTTCAAGAAACCGCAACAACAAATTGCCAAAATTAAAACACCGACTATTGGTGTTGAGGCTGTCAGCGATTATGAACTTAAGGTCAGTCTTAATGAGCCTGACGAGGAGTTTCCAAAGCTTGTCGCCCATCCCTTGTTCAAACCCGTTTATGCGGGCGGCCGTGATTTCGAAGATGACGAGATGAATGCTTCGATAATTACGAACGGAGCGTTCCGTATCGCATCCGTGGGTAGAGACGGCGTCACGCTCGACCGGGAAGAAAGGTATTTCGACAAGAACAAGGTCAAGTTGAAGCGGGTCAAGTTCGTGCCTTCGGAATCTGCGGATAAGGCCCTTGCGGCGTACAAGGCAGGTGAAGTTGACGTTGTTACAAACGCAAATTTTGAACCTCTTGCATTGAAGCTGCTCACCCCTTTCGTTGATTTTAAACGAACGACACACTCCGCACTGAATTTCTACCAGTTCAACGTCACTCGTGAGCCGTTCAATGACAAACGTGTTCGGGAAGCGCTTGCCATCGCGATTGACCGCAACAAATTGACCGAAGGGGAAATGGAAGGAGCCGCGAAGCCTGCATTTGATTATTTGCCGTTTGATGTCGGAAGAGAAAAGAAACTCGGTTCCGATTCAGGAAAGGCAAAAGAGCTATTTGAGAAATCGGGATTTCCAAACGCCGAAGGGTTTCCGAAGATCAAGCTGTTGGTCAATCGGAACAACGTTCAGGAGAAGATCGCGAAGTCGGTTGCGAAGATGTGGAAGGAAGCTCTAAATGTCGATACAGAAATCCTTATAAAGGGCGGAAAGGAATTTGACGAGATCAGGTCGAGCGGCGAGTACGACATCGTGCGTCGCGGGGTAGTGCTGCCAACCGCTGATGAAACAGCAAATATGCTGGTAATCTTCTCGGACGACAAGCCGGAAACCGTTGCGGGGGCTGACAAAACCCAAAAAGCAGAGAGTGAAACTGAGAAGTCTCCGGTTGCACAAGAATCTGCGAATGAGAAGAAAAGCGCTGAAACCTCCTCGAATCCGTCGGGAGACGAGGAAGAGCTGATAATCGACACCGGGGTCGAAAAGGAGACGATTCTCACTGAAGCTGAGGCGATCGATTCGATCCCGGCTATTCCGCTCTATTTTCCAACTTCTTATTCACTAGTTAAACCATATGTGCTCGGATTTGAGATGAATACCCTCGACGCGCCGTCGCTCAAGAACGTCTATATTGATAGTCTTTGGCAACCTAAAAAGAAGCCTGGACAATCCTAGTTGGCTGAAGGGTTAAGAATTGAAATCATCGCGAAAAACACGGGTCAGGCGTGATTCGGCGATTCTTGCGGGAACTTATTGTAACGTGATAAGTTAACGAAGATTTCATATAGAAATTTCTCTCCTCGGTCTGACCACGGGCTGTTAAGTCAAAAATTTGTAAGGAGCGTAAGAAATGACGCGTATTTTTGCTGGTCGAACTCGGTTGGGTGTTGCGATTGTATCCTTGTGTCTGCTCGCAGCCGGTTGTTCAACCACTGCGACGACCAAGTATTGGGGCCAGGTAGAGGCTCCCGATGACAACGTTCTCCGATATATTACGGGTTCTGAGCCCGAATCGCTGGATCCAAGTTTTGTAACCGGGCAGCCGGAAGCAAGAATTCTGATCGGTTTGTTTGACCGCCTCGTTGAATACCATCCAAAGACAATGCAGCCGATACCCTCGATGGCAACACATTGGGAGGTTTCTGATGACGGTATCGACTACACATTCCACCTCAGAAAGAATGGTAAATACTCTAACGGGGATCCGATAACCGCGAAAGATTTCGAGTGGTCCTTCAAACGGGCGCTTTCTCCGGAATTGGCTTCGAGGTACGCCTTTATCGGGTTTGAGATCAAGTACGCCGAGCAGTACAACGCCAAACAAAGTTTCGCCAAGAAGGACGGGAAGTTCCTGAATGCTGATGAGAACGGTGAACCGCTCGATTCCTGCGATGTTGATGGTCCTGCCTGCCTGACCTTGGCTGCAGACGAAGAGAGTCTTGCCAAGATAAAGAAAGACAATGCGGAACTGGCGACGCGGATCGAGGGTGCTGAGTTTGTAGAAATCAAACCGGACGATATTGGTGTAAACGCGACCGACGACTACACGCTTGAAGTTACACTTAAACAGCCGGCACCTTATTTTGTCGGAATGCTTACTCACCAGTTCTTCGCTGCTGTCCACAGGCCGACTATTGAGAAGCACGGGAAAAACTGGATCAAACCGGAAAACATCGTTACCAGCGGGGCCTTCAAGGTTGAGGAGTGGAAGCCCTACGATGAGATGACGATTGTCCGGGATCCCAATTACTGGGATGCGAAAAACGTCAAACTGGACGCCGTCAAGTTTTATCCGATGGATGAGCAAACGACGATGATGAACATCTATAAGGCGGGGCGTGTTGATGCGCTTTATAACCATACTGTCCCCGCTGCGTGGAATGAGTTCATCAGGCAGTTCAAGGACGAGTACCTGCTTCATCCGGAAGTGACGATCGAGTACTACACCTTCTCGGTCAAGAAAAAGCCGTTCGATAACCTTGACGTACGAAAAGCGTTTTCGCTCGCAGTGAACAGAGAGTCGCTTGAGGTCCTTAGAAAGACTGTCAAGAAATCGGCTGACTTTGTGCCGCTCGGAATCTTCCCGGAGTACGAAAAGGCCCGAACAAAGGTATTTGCAGAGTTGAGCGAGAAAGACGGGATCACTCCCGAGCAGATGCAGAAGCGTTTGTTCGATCCGACCGCGGCATGCGCGCACATGAAGAAGGCCGGTTACTCTGTTCAAATGACAGGCAGTGACAAGTGTAAGGTCACGGATTTTCCTCTTGATGGCGTCGAGCTGAGCTATAACACTGCGGAAAGCAACAAGCAGGTAGCGGAATTTGTCCAGTCTCAGTGGCAGCAAAATCTCGGGCTTACGATCCCGCTCAAGAATATGGAGTTCAAGACGTACCTTCCTTACCGTTCGGCAATCGAATACAAAGGTGTTGCCCGGGCGGGCTGGGTTGGCGACTTCATGGACCCATACACGTTCCTGAGCCAGTTTTATACCGAGGCGAATGACAGTTCGACCGGTTGGTGGGATCCGGTGTACGACAAAATGCTGGATGACGCGAACAAGACTCTCGACCCGGAAAAGAGATATGAGAAGCTGGCGGAGGCCGAGTATTATGTGCTGAAAGACCAGCCCGTGATGCCTCTTTCAGTTGCCGGAACAAGTTGGATGAAGAAGCCCTACGTCAAGGGTATGTATCCGAATCCAGGCACGATGCACCCTTGGAAATTCGTCTATATCGAAAAAGACCGCGCTAAGTGGGATCAGAATGTAGACAAGATCATGACCGAACAATCTGACCCAGCAATTGATGCGGAGGTAGCCGCCTTGATGAAGTCCCAGCTCGATTTCGAAAGGGCGAATGCTTCCAAGTCGGAAGAAGGCGGAGAGGACGAAGAAACTGACAAGACCGAATAAGCAGCGCAACGAGGAAACATGCTCCAGTTTATATTTAAGAGACTGATTGTGATTATTCCGATGGCTCTGGTCGTGGTCACCGTAACGTGGGGACTGATCAGGACGGCACCGGGTAACTTCTACTCAACCGAGAAGAAGCTGCCGCCGGCCATTGAGAAGAACATCAAAGAAAAGTACGGCTTGGACAAGCCATGGTATGTGCAGTACGGCAAGCTGATGGGGAACATCATCAGGCTGGATTTCGGTGACTCGCTCAAGTACGAGGGGCAGTCCGTGAATGAGATCATCTGGCGCCACCTGCCTTACTCAGCGACAATAGGCTTTCTGGCCTATCTTGTAGCGCTGTTGATTGGCCTGACGGCGGGTATTATCGCAGCTTTGCGGCAGAACTCGGCGTTCGATTATTCCTCGATGGCATTGTCAATGCTTGGTTTATCGGTTCCGAACTTCGTTCTGGGGCCGATTCTGGTATTGATCTTTGCACTTTGGCTATTCTGGCTTCCACCTGCGCGTTGGGGTGGGGTCAGCAGCGTGGTCATGCCGGTGATCACCCTGGCTGCTGTTTATGCGGCATATATCGCGCGCCTGACGCGTGCCGGGATGCTCGAGGTTTTGCGGTCCGACTACATACGAACTGCCAGGGCCAAAGGGCTTGACGAAAAAACGGTGCTTCTTAAACACGCGCTCAGGGGAGGAATCATCCCAGTTGTTTCGTTCACGGGACCGGCTCTCGCCTCTCTGCTCGCGGGTACGGTCGTTGTTGAGAGGGTATTTGCGATTCCCGGACTCGGGAACATATTTATTCAGTCCGTCTTGAACCGTGACGAGCCATTGATTCTCGGAATCGTCGCGTTCTTGTCGATATTAGTGATGATATTTAACCTGATTGTCGACATCTCTTACGGCTATTTGGACCCAAGGATCCGCTACGAGTAAACGCTATGGCTGAAAAAACAGATATTGTAAAAGGTACATCGCTTTGGAAAGACGCCTGGAGACGGCTTCTCAAGAATAAGCTTGCCACATTTGGTATGTGCGTCATGGCGCTGATGACCCTCCTCGTTGTCTTTGGCCCCATGGTTCTTTCGTGGATGTTTGGGATTACCCCCTCTGCGGTTCCCGAAGACGCGGCGTTACTAAAGTCTCTTCCCCCTTCCGGTACCAACATTATGGGTACCGATGAGCTTGGAAGAGATCTATTTGCGAGGGTTCTTCAGGGCGGCCGTATCTCGCTGATGGTAGGTGTGATCTCGACGATCGTTTCGCTCGTTGTGGGCGTTAGCTACGGTGCGATATCGGGGTATCTTGGCGGCAGGATCGATAACGTGATGATGAGGATCGTCGATATTTTCTACGCGATTCCGTACATCCTGATCGTCATCGTCCTTCTTGAAGTATTCAAAGGTGAAAACACGCCTTCGATCATCACCTCTCTTTCGGAAGCATTCGGCGGTTCGGGTCCTCTAAATCAGATCTTTCTTTTGTTCTTTGCTTTGGGACTCGTTTCCTGGCTGACAATGGCGCGTGTGGTACGCGGTCAGGTTCTTTCTTTGAAGAATCAGGAGTTTGTCCTTGCCGCTAAGGCCACAGGGGTCTCGACCTTAGGGATCATCTTTAAGCATATCGTTCCGAATACACTCGGTCCCGTAATCGTTTACGCGACTCTTACGATTCCGAGCGTAATGCTTACCGAGGCATTCCTTTCATATCTCGGCATGGGTGTTCAGGCGCCCTACGCATCTTGGGGAAGCCTCGCGGCGGATGGCATCAAGAACATCGCCATTTTCCCATGGCAGCTTATATTCCCGGGTGTGACGATGGCGTTAACGCTGTTTTCACTTAACTTTATGGGAGACGGACTGCGGGATGCGCTGGATCCGCAAACACGAAAGTTTTAGAAGTTGGGGAGCAGATTTTGAAGCGACTTATCACTATTTGCGCGATGCTCTGCATATTTGCGCTGACCGCGACGGGCCAATACGAGGGTGAGACGATCACCGAGGGCGTCGGGATCGACGATCTAAAAGTCGGGGAAACTACCCGTGATTTGATCGTGGCGAAATATGGAAACGAGTACGAACTGATCGTACACAAGAAGTATTCGTTCGAGCTGGACTATGCGAGCAAGGGAATGTCGTTCTATTTCTGTCAGGCCGACCCTAGGCAGGAGGTCTTTGTCATCGAATTGAGCTATCCGCATTTTTCGGGCGTGACATCCAAGGGGGCGATCCTGGGACAGAGTACGCGGACGCAGGTAGGGAATCTCTACAAGGTCGAATCGGAGCAAAGTGATTACGTAATCGATGAGGAGTTTGATGGAGGAACAATTTCAACCGAAATAAAACCCGAAGATCTCGATGCGGAAAATCTTAAAGGCGTGAAAATCAAGAGTCTCCTAAAACTAGAGCCCCAAGCGGAGAGTGACACGGTAGAGGATGAGTTCAAAGGAATCGAATTCGAATATGGGACGATCGATGGTTACGGCGACAACGTTCTTACATCGATCGATATTATTGAGAAATCAGGGCTTAGGCAGTGCGACAGTAAATTCGGAAAACTTGAGGATAAATGAGCGAACAAAACGGTAAACTATTGTCAGTCACGGACTTACGAACGTATTTTCAGACGGAAGATGGGGTTGTGAAAGCTGTTGACGGCATTTCATTCGAACTTGAAAAAGGTGAAACGCTTGGGATAGTCGGCGAATCGGGTTCCGGTAAGTCCGTGGCAAACCTTTCGATAATGCGTTTGATACCGGAGCCCCCTGGCAAGATCGTGTCCGGAGACATCCTTTTTGACGGGGTTGACGTTCGGGGGTTACCGTTAGAGAAAGTTCGTGATATGCGCGGAAAGCGGATGGCGATGATCTTCCAGGATCCGATGACATCGCTCAACCCGTTCTTGAAGATTTCGACCCAGCTGATGGAAGTAACTCAGCTTCATCTCGGTCACAATAAAGAGCAGGCGTATAAGCACGCAATCGATATGCTGCGCACGGTTGGAATTCCGGCACCTGAGAAGCGTATCGATAACTACCCTCATGAGTTTTCGGGCGGGATGCGTCAGCGGGTCATGATCGCGATGGCTCTAAGCTGCGAACCGGAGCTTCTTATTGCGGACGAGCCGACTACAGCGCTCGATGTGACGATCCAGGCGCAGATCCTCGAGCTGATTAAGGACCTGCGAAATGACTTCGGCACCAGCGTGATTTTGATCACTCATGACCTGGGTGTCGTAGCGGGAATGACCGATAAGATAATAGTGATGTACGCGGGGAAAGTCTTTGAGAAGGCCCCGACAAGAGAGCTATTCAAGAACCCTGCCAATCCTTACACAAAAGGACTTCTCAAATCGGTACCCGATCCGGCGCATGAAGAAGGGACGCCTCTCTATCAGATTCCCGGACTTCCTCCTGATGTGGCCCATTTGCCTCCGGGCTGCCCATTTGAAGAGCGTTGTGAACGAGCCGAGGACATTTGCAAGAACGAGTTTCCGCCTTTCGTGCAGATAAACGAAAACCACCACTCTCTCTGTCATTTTGCGAAAGAGGTGTATGCCGAATCAACAGGGGGCGGGGAGTAGAAATATGAGCGAAACAAACGGCAACAGCATGATTTCTCTTGAGGACCTGAAGGTTTATTACGACCTTGGCGGCGGCGGGCTTTTTGACCGCCTCACCGGTGGAAGCAAAGAGCGGAGGGTTGTAAAGGCTGTAGACGGCGTGACATTTGATATCAAAAAGGGTGAAACTCTTGGGCTCGTTGGCGAATCAGGCTGCGGGAAGTCAACCCTCGGTAAAGCGTTGCTCCGGCTCACTACGATTACCGGCGGCAGGGCGATTTATAAGGGAAAAGACATTGCGCACATGACTAAAAGCGAAATGCGTGAACAGCGAAAGGACCTGCAGATGATTTTTCAGGATCCATATGCTTCCCTGAATCCACGCATGACGGTAGGTAACATCATCGGCGAACCTATCAGGACATTTGGATTGGCCAATGGTAAATCTGTCGAGTCAATGGTCCAGGACCTTATGGAAACCGTCGGGCTTAGCCGGCGGTTTATCAAAAGGTATCCGCACGAGTTTTCCGGCGGACAGCGGCAGAGAATCGGCATCGCCAGAGCATTGGCGGTTGACCCGGAGTTCATTGTCGCCGACGAACCGATTTCAGCACTGGATGTTTCGATTCAGGCTCAAATCATGAATTTAATGGAAGATCTTCAGAAAGAGAAGCATCTGACATATTTATTCATCTCCCATGATCTTAGAGCCATTAGGCATGTTGCTGACAGGGTTGCTGTCATGTATCTCGGTGAGATCGTTGAATTGGCTGAAGCTAAGGATATCTACGAGGATCCGCTCCATCCTTATTCGAAGGCCCTGATATCTGCAGTGCCGGTGCCGGACCCCGAAATCGAAGCGGAAAGGGAACACATAATCCTTACGGGGGATGTACCTTCACCCATCAATCCTCCTTCGGGTTGCCATTTTCACACGCGGTGCCAATATGCAATTGATGCATGTAAAACTACCGAACCCGAACTGGTGCAGATCAAGCCAAACCACTATTCATCATGCATACGGATAAGCCCGGAGCAGCCGAATATTGAAGATGCTTGAGCTTAAGAAAAAGACTCGTTTTTCAAAAGAGGCGCAAGTTGCGTCTCTTTTTTCATTCTAAATGTGTAAACAATGTTATACATCTTTTTACGATCCGTTTGCGGATATGCGATAATCGATGAGAGCCAATTCAGAATTTTGTCCAAATTCGTGAAAAACACGGTTGATTAAGTGTATTTAGCCATTGAGCGCCAAAGGTTTTGATCCGGCGAGTAAGTTGTTCGCGGTTCAATTGTGCCCCAATAGATGAGTGCAGAAGATAACAATCAGTCCAGAAACACGTGGCCCGAAAGGCAGCGTGTGCTAGCTGAGAGCAGCGGATTAGCGGTTTCGATATTTGATCGGGACGGACTCACACCTCGCATAGAAACGAATAACAATTCGATATGTGCGGTTTTGTCCCGAAACCCTGATTTTGCGCCTGAATGTGCCAGGTATTGCGGGCGCGTTCATTCACAATCCGAGAAAACCGGCCAGCCTTTCAAATTCAAATGTCACGCGGGACTCGAATGTATCGCGGTTCCGATAAAGATCGAAGGACGAAAGTCAGCAGTCGCGGTAGTCGGCCGAGCTTTTACGAAAGCAGAAGATTACAGGGAAGCCACCGAGGAAGCGATTTCCGGTTCGTGGAGCAATCTGGCTCCGAGCGCCGTTTTTGAGAACATCCTGCTGGCCGGTAGTCAGGCTCTCGAATTGCTCGCGAAAAAGTTTACCGATTTAAAGGGCGAGGATATTGCCGGGCTTTCGAAGGTACTGGAGAAGGCCCCTGTTCACAAAAAGCAATCGAGTACCAAGGCGCCCGCCGAATCGGTAAAAGAAAGACCTGAAACGAAAACTGAGCCTGCTCCATCCGGACATATCAAAGAGGCCACGGCCGATCAAGAAGACGGCCAGCGTCCGTTGCTCCGTCTTGCAAAGATAAACGAATTCGGTGCCGGCATTGAAAACGAAGCTGATCGGAACGAGAGTGCTGACGCTGAGAGGAAAGAAGCCGATCGCGCAGAAATCTCATTCAAGGCTGATAAAGTGGAAAGCACCGACGAAAAGGCTGAGTGGCGCGGGCTTTTCGAGGATATTTTGGACCTGGATTATGGCGGGGCCTGCAAATTGATACTGGAGTTTGTAAACAAGCAATTTGGCATCAGTTCGATGGCTTGGTTGGAAAATCACAACAACCGGTTATCAACTGCATACGCATCCGGAGATCTAAAGAACCAGAAAATCCAGATTAGCGTTGCCATGAATGACCCGCGAATGCGGAAGCTCTTGAAGGAAGAGTTGTCGATAGAATTACGAGAAAAGAATCCGGTTTCCGAAACTGGGACCCCCGAATCGATTCGGCTATTTCCCATCATCGTAGGCGGTGTAATTCGAAGCGCTCTGGTGATCGGTGAAAGGGCGAATGACAAGAAGGTGGTCGAGAGTATTCAGAGGTTCTGTAAAACGCTGCCTTCCGAGCTGGAGATCTTGAGGCTGCGAGACGAACTGAATCGGAAATCATGGCTCGACATTGCATTTAGAAAGTTCACTGAGAGCCTTAAAATGATTGACACCGATGATTTTTGGCTGCGTCTGATGCAAAACACGGCGGAGCTTCTTCGGGCTGAACGAGGATCTCTCCTAATCTATGACGAGAAAGCGGGGAAATTGATCGTCAAAGCAGCAATCGGCAGAAAGGCAGATGTCCTTAAATCGGAAGTTGATGACATTGGGATGCGAATCGCGAAGGGAGTGTGGGAAAAAGGCGAAGCCCTGGTTATCAGGAATATTTCCAAGAGCTCCATAAAGCCCGCACCCGCCGAATGGAACTACAAAACGGGTTCATTTATTAGTTATCCATTGGTTATTGGGGAACGAAAGATCGGTGTGCTAAACCTCGCTGACAGGGCTGACGGCGGGGAGTACGTCGAGAAAGATGTACAACTGCTCCACCATGTCGTCCCGCACATTGCGGTCGCGGCAGACAGGGCAAGTCTAAAGAGCAAGGCAGGCGAGTTCGAGCAGCTTTCAGTAACAGATCCGCTCACGGGGCTGCTGAATCGTCGGTATCTCGAAGAGAGACTTGACGAGGAGATCAAGCGGTCTGCGCGTCACGGTTATCCGATGAGCTTCATGATGATTGACGTCGATGACTTCAAATCTTATAACGACCAGTTTCTGCATCCCGAGGGTGACAAGGCTTTGAAAATTGTAGGTCATTGTCTGCGTGAAACGCTTCGCGGAGCGGACGTCGCAGCTCGTTATGGCGGTGAAGAATTTTCGATCCTTTTGCCCCAGACGACGCTTGAGGAGGCGGAGACCATCGCGGAACGTATACGTTCCAGCATCGAATCCGCAGAGTTTCCTCATCGGCAGGTGACTGTAAGTATTGGTATTGCTACACTTGCTGGCTCGATTGACAGTGTGGAAAAGCTGGTTGAGTGTGCGGACAAGGCTCTGTTCAAGGCAAAGAAAGAAGGGAAGAATCAGGTTATCGTATTTAATGGAGACAGTTCCGGATTGCCTGTTTCTATACATTAGGATTTTATATTAGATAAGGAAGAGACTTTGGGAGAGAAGATCATTTCAACTGTCTCGGCGGGGTCATTTATTGGCCGCGCTGACGATTTGGACATCCTTGCAGAACATGCCAGGAAGGGCATGAACGGCATGGTTGTGGCCTCTAAGCCAGCCGCGGGTGCCTCGGAACTTCTTCGCCAATCGTTTGACCTTCTTTTTGTCGAACAGGGCGAGACGATCCCATTCTTGTTCGAATTGTCTCCTCAAGACAGATCCGTACGGTCGGCCGCAATCAGGTACCTTCAAACGTTTCTCGTACAGTTTACAGCTTTTCGCAGAAATGAATCCCAGTTGGCTGTCGTTACGCCGGATGTTTGTGAATTGAACGACCTATCCGCCCCCTCGGATACAGACTGGTTGAATCGGCTGGTGGATACCTGCCGCCGGGAATCGGAACTGAATGATGAGGCTTCGTTTGTAAGGCATGCGCTTTCTGCCCCGCTTCGTGCATTTATCGAAGACTTTCGTGTCGTCCCGATAATCGGGGGGCTTGAACACGCGGGAGCACTTGAAGGAAACCTCGATTTCTTCGAGATGGTCAAAGAGTCCTGCGGGATGCTGAAGAGCCCTTTCATACTCGAAGGGAAACGCAGGTTCATTTCAGCAGCTGCTAAGTCAGGCGTGACGATTCTGTCTCAGAGCAGAACTCTTCATGTCGATTCGCTGGACCAGAAGTCATCTGCCGATCTCTGCTTGCGGTTGTCGGACAATTTCGGGGTTGAAACTTCGGCGCAAACCAGGGATTTGATCTCTTTACAGCTTGAGGGAAGTCCGGTTTTGATAAGTGGTTTGTTTCATTCAGCGGCTGAACGTGATGGAAAGCTGGATTCGTTCCGGGCTGTTGAAAAGGTATACATAAAGGAATTGCTTGAAGGCAGGATTCGGGGTTATTTTGACTCCGGTTTTGATTCTCTCGCCGTAGATTCCGGTTCCCAAAGAAAGCTTGTCGATCTGATCTACGGTGCAAGGACATTTTCTTCAAGACCGTCCCCGACAGAGACGTGGGCCTCGACCTTAAAACAAGAATCCGATGAATTTTCAAAAACAATAGCCCTCGCGACGGCCCTTGAGTTCGTCGACTCGAGTTCCAACCTTTTGTCCGCAGGGTCTGCCAATCTCGCATTCGAGGATTACCTGGAATCCAGGTTCAGGCTCGAAGTGGAGCGGGCGGTCAGGGCCTCCGTATACGGCGACATGCTGGCGGGAATCTTGAAAAGGGCACCGAAAATCATGGCCGGGTTCTACCGCCAGGAATCAGCGATCGGCTTGCGTGATCTTTTGTCTGTATTCAATTGTCAGGAGACTCCGCTGAGCCTGCTGTTCTACAACGTCTTCAAGCAACTTCACAAAGGGAAGTCCGATGAGGAGATCGCCGCTGATCTCAAAAACGAGCCGGAACAGGTATCTCTTCCCCAAATAGTTTATTCGGTGAATACGGTTTCTGTTTACGGAAGGCTCAGCAAGTTTACTGACAAAGAGAGGTCCGCCGTTGCAATCGGATTCGAGGCTGCCGACTATACGGACGAGAGCGAGACAGTTTGGATAGCTGCCGAGATTGAATCTAAGCTCGAGGCTGAAGCCGACCTTACTGAATTCTGGTGCGACCGGCTCGAGATGGTTGCGTTGATGGGTGACTACAACAATTTCCGCATCTGGCTGATTTCGCCCGAAGGATTCTCGCCGGATGCAATCGAGGTTCTAAAGGAACGCAATGCGATCGGCTCTAGTCGAAAACAAGTTGAACTCCTGGCCCGGCACCTGGAAGCCGGTGAACGTGTAGGGACGGTTAAGCCTGACAATGCTTTTGAGCTTGTTGTTCCTATGGGCGAGGATACTGAATTGATTGCGGCGCACGCGGTTGAGGAAATCGCCAGGCGGCATTCATTCGGAGCAAAGGCGATAAACCAGATCAAGACCGCGCTTGTAGAGGCCTGCATAAATGCGACTGAGCATTCAAAGAGTCCTGATCGAAAGATCTATCAGCGATTTGAGGTTGAAGATGACAGAATCGTCGTAACGATTTCGAATCGGGGCCTTCGGTTTAAGGGCGAAAAAGCGAAGGAAATCATGCCTACGGAGGGCCGCCGCGGCTGGGGTTTAAAACTAATGAAAACCCTCATGGATGAGGTTCGTTTTGAACAGGTCGATGACGGCACCCGTATATCAATGACAAAGATGCTGAACCCGGCTTAACCGGCCTTCGAAAATTTGGCCTCCTACCAACCCCCTACCTTCCTGTAATTGTTCAGTTGACAATACTTCCTTAAAGTATTACTTTAACGCTCGAGTCTTCAATTTAAGACCGCGCGTTCAAATACTCCGCAAAGACGCAGCGGTTTTCAAAAACATAAATCAATCCTGTGAAAGCCGAACTTCAAAAACAAGAAGAACGTACAGCGACAATATTTGCCGGCGATTATCTCAATAAGATTACCGGTGAGAAGATAGAGCTTGAATGCCGACGCAAAATTCAGGCGGGCTGCGACACGCTCGTTGTTAACTTTAGCGAGACCGAAATCGTTAACAGCATCGGGGTTTCGATTCTTCTGGGCGTCATTGATGCCGCGTCGCAAGCGGAAACGAAGGTTGTATTCACCGAGGTTAGTGAAGATACCTCCCAGTTATTCGAAATGCTGGGCCTGACTAACCATGTAACGATGCAATGATTCTCGGGTTGGGACGTCTCTTATGTCCAAACCTTTGCTCTTTTTCTCCATCCAATAAAGTGGCCTGTTCTGGGAACACGGAAAAAGCATCATGCTAGAACACCAACAACAAAAGCTAATTCATACTTTCTCGGCGCTCGCCGATATTGGTCAGGAAGTTGCTCATAAGAATAACTTTCAGGAAATGATCCAAACGTCGCTTCACTTGCTTCTGGGATCGTTGGCGATCATGAGGGGCGGCGTAGCCAGATATTCTAAATTCGGACACGAACTCAATTTTCTTGCCGTACGTGGCCTGGGTGATGATTTTCCGTTGAGCGCGACGCTCGAGATGTCTGACGAAAGGGAATTCCTGAATACGGGAATGAGTGAAATTGAGCTTAGCCAGGCAAAGATGCTCGCGTTCTTTCAGCGTTACCAAAAGGTTCTGAGTAGAAAAAAGATCGAGATGATCATGCCCTTGATCGTGCGTAATGAATTGGTTGGAATAGTATTTTTGGGTGAAAAGGCTTCGGGTGATCCTTTTTCAAAAGAGGACAAAGCGGTTGTACAGGCAATGGCCAGGCACATTGGTGTTGGGATCCATCAGCGAAATTTGATGGCAGAACTAGCACGCCGTGCGGAAGAGAACAGACAACTCTATGAGGACATGCGTCTGACCTACAAGGATACTGTCAAAGCGTTTGCCACCGCGATCGACTGCAAGGACAAGTACACCGAAGGCCACTCGGTTCGGGTAGGCAAGTATTCAGAAATCATCGCCGAAGAACTTGGTTGGAAAGAAGAAGAGGTGGAAGGGGTTGCTGTCGCGGGTTATCTGCATGATGTCGGCAAGCTCACGGTTGAAAAGAACATCATCAATTCTCCCAAGCGTATCAATGCAAAAGAATTTAAGGAATTGAACAAGCATCCGGCGGTGGGTTACGAGATACTTATGCCGATTCAGCACCCATACACAGATGTGCCGCTGGCAGCAAAGTACCACCATGAGCGTTTGGACGGACGTGGTTATCCTGACGGCCTAAAGGACAACGAGATCCCCTACATTGCAAAGATCGTAAATCTTGCTGATTCGTTTGATGCGATGACGACGGACAGACCGTACAAGCGTCGCCGGCCGATAAATGAAGTTGTGGAGGACATGCAGCGAAATTCAGGAACGCAGTTTGCCCCCGAACTGGTAACTGCTTTTTGCAGCGGTTTGCTCAAGGAGGTGCAGGGTAAAGACAAGTCCCGTCGTTTCAGGCGCTTGCTCGGACCGGAGTACCTTGAATTTGAAGGACTTGAGCCAATACTGCGGAGTGCGCTGGATGATGTGAACGCGACCTCATCGCTGACGCTGATAGCCTCAAATTGAATTGAATAGAGTTTTTGTTAGCCGTTTGCCCGCCGAAAGGCGGGCTTTTTTTGTAGAAAAATTTGACAAAACCAAGTATGTACATACAATGTATGTATAGAATTTGAGTGGGACCTCACCAAAGCTCGTTCCAATCAAGAGAGGCATGGTGTTTTCTTTGAAGAAGCTGTAACAGTGTTTCTTGATGAATTCGCTGTTCAGTTTTTGGATGATACTTATGCCGGGATTGAGGATCGTTTCATTCTGTTGGGTATGAGCAATAACGCCCGGGTCCTCGTCGTAGTTCATTGCCAGCGACGTGAAAACATAATCAGGTTGATATCTGCAAGGAAAGCGACCAAATCCGAACGAAGGTATTATCCCGGACCGTAAAAAATGAAGAAAGAATATGATTTTTCGAAGATGAAGGGCCGAAAGAACCCCTACGCTTCGAAATTAAAGAAGCCTGTTACCATTCGCATCGGTGAGGATGTGATTGAGTACTTTAAGGATATGTCCGTAGAC
>JABDKD010000094.1 GCA_013003215.1 Pyrinomonadaceae bacterium | reverse complement strand
GAATCAGGTGCGCAAACGAGGTGTATCTTTTGGCGAGTGAGTAACCAAGAATACTCAACAAGGCGACCGGTGCGAGAATTAGCGTCAAGCGGTTCAGCATGCCGGCGGCAAGTAAGAACACGCCTGTCGAGATCAGCATGAACGTCCATGCGAATCCTACTGAGAGCTTCCCCGACGGCAATTCGCGGTTTGCGGTTCGAGGATTGTCCGCGTCGATGTCCTTATCGACGATACGGTTAAAACTCATCGCCGAGCTTCTGGCGCCAATCATCGCGACTGTAATCCAGAGTATCTGCCACCACGTCGGCATACCTTCAGCTGCCAGGATCGCGCCAAGGAATGCGAATGGAAGCGCAAATAGGGTATGCTCGAACTTGATCATCTCGAGCGTCGTTTTGAGGTTCTTGAAAATCACTAATCAGTAGTTTCAAGTTTCAGGTTTCAAGATTCAAGTTCAAATAAGCGGATTTTCAACTTTGAGCTTTGAACCTTGAACGTTGAACCCAGAATGCCTTCAGGCAAGACTCACGATTCAATTACTTTCCTGCTCACGGTTCCGGTAATCATCCTTTTCTGGAAAATTACAGGGTCAGTGGCACTCTCTGCACTTGCCGGAAGTTCGTTTTTGTTTGGAGGCCTGATGTTTGGCCCCGACCTCGATACCCGGTCCGTTCAATATCATCGATGGGGCTGGTTCAAAGCCCTCTGGTACCCGTACAGGTTCTTTTTTCCACACAGATCGTTTTGGACGCACGGCTTGATATTCGGAACTCTGATTCGATTAATCTATTTTCTTGGCGTGTTTACTCTTCTGGCTGTTGGCGGTTTTTCAATCGCAACTCTTCTTATCTACGGTTCACAACCGGAGGGGATTTCATACGTTGATACCTGGTCAAAGGCAGGGCAATACCTGCGAGGTCTCTTTGGTGAATGGTTTATGTATGTCGTATTTGGAGGGTTATGGGTTGGCGCGGCGAGTCACAGCCTTGCTGATTGGGCGTTGAGCTATATAAAAACCGGGAAACCATGATTTTAAATCGAGATACACCGAACAGGTTTCGAACTTTCTGTGAAACAACCGCAGGCCCAACGCTGCTCGAAAAGACGTTATGATTCACCCAGATGAATCGATGGTCCCTGGTCCTCGGTCAATGGTAAATGAAAACTGTTTAACGACTTGCTCTCGCCTTCGAGAGTCTCATCGCGTGCTTTCTTACGGCGTCCGGGACATTCCTGTTCTTTGACATGGCCATGAGGTCACGAAGCTGGAGTCGGTTCATGATCGATATGACGTTTCCGATCGGGGTTCGGGGATTTTGAGCCAACTTGTGCATGATCGTATAGTTGCGTGCCCATTTTCGATTGATCGCAACCTGTCTCAGGACATCATCCGGCACGGTCTTCATCGACGCGATCTTCTCAACTTCCTGTTCGGTGATCTTAGGATTTTGGATAACGGCTTGTGAGATAACACGATTCGGGTCGCGGATCAGGATGTTTCGGGCTTCGCGGTCGCCCTTCATCGCCATCTTCATACGATCCTTCATGTTCATCTTCATTATCTTGCTGATCATCGAGATCCGCTCGTTTGATACCTCGCCGTCACCCTCGGCAAGCATCTCTCCAAGGATCTTCTTTACATTCGCTTCGCGCTGTTCATCGGTCTCTTCGTATATCTCCTCGATATACTCGAGAGAAAGCCAGCTGTCGTCAATCTCGGCGTCGGGAACCTCAATGTGTTCGGCGAAAAGGATCGCATCTTCTTCGCTGATCCCTTCTTCGCCAGCAAGGTCTTCGCCGAATTCTGCCTCTTCGATAAACTCGGCCGCGGCTTCCTTGCCCTGGGCACGAAGCTCACGCGCGATCTGTTCCGCCCCGCGTTCTTTTTCAAAAAACTCACGCTTAATTTCCTGAGAGCGGCGGTCCGCCTCGGCAGTTCGATTGGAATTCGCGATGATCGCGTCAAGTATGTCAGGTGCCGCAATCAAAAGTTGTTGGTTAAATGAGAGAACCTCCAACAGCTCACCGTTCGTCGTGTTCCTGGCAAACGCCGCAATTGCTTTCTTTGGTGTGTTCGGGTTCGCGATTACCGCTTCGTAGAGCTCTTGGGAGAGCGTATCCTGACGGGCGAAATAGTCCAGAACCTGGGGGGGAGCCTCCTTGGAAGAAACGTGTTCCTTCAGAATCTTTGCATCCTGTTCACCGAGTGCAACCTTGGCATTAGCGGACAGTTCCGGATCTTCACCAATAGCAAGAATAACAAGCGCCTCAAGAAGGTCTCCCTGTGGCAGGGGCAACATCCCTTTCGATGCGGCAACTTGTGCCGGCCTGGGCGCACTGCCGTCTGCAATAGCGCGTACGACCTTGTTTTCAGATTTAACCTCGATGGGCATATGAAGGCCGGGGCGAACCCCTCATGAGATAGGGAGAAAAGTGAAATAACCCGTGAACGAAATTATAACACAGAGGTCTGACGAAGTATCTTGACTAACCCGGTAGCTTATTCTAATCTTTACTTTACGGTCATTGCAGACCGATTCATCCCCGACATTCCCAAATTCAAGTTTCTTCGTTCTTACCTAAGATGATCAAAGACAATTTAAAGAGCAAAATTGCGGACAAATCCGCCTGTATTGGTGTAATCGGACTGGGCTACGTCGGCCTGCCGCTAATAGTCGAATTTGTGTCGCAAGGATTTTCAGGCGTTGGATTCGAGGTGGATAAAAACAAGGCTGATTCGATCAATCGGGGCACGTCCTACATTGTAGATGTTCCGGACTCGGATCTTGAAAAGTGTAATGCTACAGGAAAGATGACGGCGACCACCGATTTTTCGAAACTCGCCGATTGCGATGTGATCATTATCTGCGTACCGACTCCGTTGCGGAAAACAAAGGACCCGGATATGTCCTACATCCTTGCAGCCGGTGATGAGATCCGGAAGTACATGAAGCCGGGGCAGATGGTGATTCTTGAATCGACAACCTATCCCGGTACAACTGACGAGATCCTCCAGCCTATTTTTGAGAAAGCAGGTTTCGCACTTGAGGAAGATTTTTTGCTCGCGTTCTCGCCGGAAAGGGTCGATCCGGGTAATTCGCAGTTCCAGACTCACAACATTCCGAAAGTGGTTGGTGGAGTTGGGGAAGATTCGACGGAAGTTGCTTCATTCTTGTATTCGCAGATCGTTGAAACAGTCCATTCGGTTAGTTCTTCAAGAGTGGCCGAAGCCTGCAAGCTATGGGAAAACACCTTTCGTGCGATCAATATCGGTATGGCGAACGAGATGGCGAAGCTTTGCGGAACTCTTGGAATCGACACCTGGGAAGTGGTTAAAGCCGCCGATACCAAGCCTTTTGGTTTTATGGCGTTTTACCCGGGCCCCGGTCTGGGTGGGCATTGCATCCCTCTGGACCCGCATTACCTTTCATGGAAAGCCAGGCAGCATGGATTCGATTCGCAGTTCATAACGCTGGCCGAAGAGGTGAATTCGGGAATGCCGGAATATGTCGTCAAACTGGCTGCGGATGCCTTAAATGAAGACAAAAAAGCAGTTAACGGTTCGAAAGTTCTTATACTTGGTGTGGCCTACAAAAAGGATATCGACGACATGCGTGAGTCGCCTGCCTTGTCTGTGATTGACCTGTTCCGTGCAAAAGGGGCCGAGGTCACCTATCACGATCCGTTCGTACCCGAAGTCACATTTGATCACGCGTACACGATCGGCGACGGTGAGCCCCTCAAGAGCAATGAACTTAATGATGAACTGATTTCCAACGTCGATTGCGTTGTAATTTGTACGGCGCATTCAGGTGTCGATTATGGAAAGGTGACCGAGCTTGCCGGGCTCATAGTGGATACCCGAAATGCTTTGGATAAGAAGACACGAGAAGCAAGCAAGGCCAGGATCGTAAGACTCTAGACGGTGAGCGGTAAGCAGTGAGTGCTAAGTAGCGCGAACGTGCTATTTTTCTCACGGCTCACGGCTCAAATGATAAAAGTTCTAAACATTGTCGGTGCAAGACCGAATTTCATGAAGATCGCCCCGATCTTTCGTGAGATGAAGCAGAGAGCCGATGAATTTGAACCGTTGATCGTACATACGGGACAGCATTACGACGAGAAAATGTCGGATGCTTTTTTTGTTGATCTCGGAATGCCGCGTCCGGATATCCACCTCGAAGTTGGGTCCGCTTCCCACGCGGTTCAGACTGCAAAGATAATGCTCGCCTTTGAACCGGTTGTCCTTGAGCAAAAGCCCGATTGGGTTGTCGTCGTAGGCGATGTCAACTCAACCATTGCCTGCAGCCTTGTGTGCGCAAAGCTTGGTATCAAGGTCGCCCATGTGGAAGCCGGCCTGCGGTCGTATGACCGTGAAATGCCGGAAGAGATTAACCGTATTCTGACTGATTCCATCTCAGATCTTCTTCTAACGCCGTCGCCCGATGGAGACGAAAATCTAAAGAAAGAGGGAATAGCGGAAAATAAGATCAAACTCGTCGGCAATGTGATGATCGACTCGCTGTTCCATAACCTCGAAATCGCCGCTAAATCGAACATAAGGCAAGAGTTACACCTGGAAGGGGATTATGCTTCGATGACGCTTCACAGGCCGTCAAATGTGGATTCAAAAGACGCATTTGAGCCCTTGATTGACGCATTGATCGATATTGCTGAGCGCATTCCGATCGTCTTTCCTGCCCATCCCAGAACGGAGTCGAAGATCCGCGAGTTCGGGCTCGAAGAAAAGATAGGTCAATCCGAAATCAAGTTGATCGAACCTCTCGGGTATCTGGATTTCTTACAACTCATGAGCGGGTCAAAGCTGGTTCTGACTGATTCCGGCGGGCTTCAGGAAGAGACTACGGCGCTGTCGATTCCTTGTCTGACCCTTCGCAAGAACACGGAAAGGCCTATTACCGTTGAAATGGGTACTAACCGCCTGGTCGGAGTGGATCCGGAGGCGGTTCGGAAGGCCGCATTTGAGATTCTGGACGGCGGCTTTGATGCATCAAAAGCCAAAATCCCGCCGCTCTGGGATGGAAAGACCGCGAAGAGGATCTGCAACGCGCTTATCCAGGCAAGCACGAAGCGGTGATAACAATAACCCTCCAAAACGATTAGATGACGCAAAAAAGGACCGCCGATCAGGCAGTCCTTATTTAGTTGAAAATTGAACTATTTCTTTACGCCGGTCCCTTCCATTGGGTATCCCGCATCCTTCCAAGCGGCCGTACCGCCCAAAAGTGCGAAAACGTTGTTATAGCCTTTGTCCTTCAATTTCAGCACCACACGGGCACTGGTCTGTTCGGACGGTCAGGAACAATAGACGATAATCTTCTTGTCTTTGGGAACAGATTTATAAGTGTTATCGAAATCTGACGAAGGAACGTTGACCGCGCCCTTTACGTGCTCATTCTGGAAGAAGCTAGCGGAGCGCGTGTCAACAAACACAGCGTCTCCGGCATCAAACGCTTCCTTCGCATCTGCAAGATTGATTCTCGGCGCGCTCTTTTCCGCGTTTTCCTCGTGACCGTGATCATCGGTATCGGCCACCTTGGGACTCTCAGCAGGCTTTTCGACCGTTTGAGTGTTTTGCGGTGCCGTTGCAACTGGTGGATCGGAAGCCTGGCAGCCCATAGCGGCGGCCAGCATTCCGACAAACAGCATCATTAAGATCTTCATAAATTCCTCATTAAAATTCTGTTTATGGGGAGAGGGAAACCTCTCTAAGATAATAAACGCTCAGCTTCCGATGTTCAATCGGAATCTTCAGTCGGATATTTGTCTGTCCAGCATGCGACGCAGACCCGGTCTGGTGTCATTCCCGTCGCCTCGAGCATACCTTCGAGTGAGAGATACCCCAAGGAGTCGGCCCCAATATGTTGCCTTACCTCTTCCACGGACTTTCGAGCGGCAATCAGCTCACGTTTTCTGGGGGTGTTTACACCGTAAAAGCATGGTGCAATCGTTGGGGGGCAGCTGATGCGCATGTGAACTTCCTTTGCACCGGCTTCACGAACAAGAGCGACGATCTTTTTAGAGGTTGTTCCACGGACGATCGAATCGTCTACCAAAACGACCCTTGCACCTTCGATGAGGTCTTCGATAGGGTTGAGTTTGAGCCTTACTCCAAATGACCGAATGCTCTGTCTTGGTTCGATGAAGGTGCGGCCGATGTAGTGGTTTCGAATGATGCCCTGTCTAAAACTGATGTCCGATTCGGCGGAGAATCCGATCGAAGCGGCGACGCCTGAATCCGGCACGGGGACGACGATGTCCGCGTCGACCGGATGTTCGATAGCCAGTTGACGACCCATCAAATGCCTTGACTGGTTGATTGAGCGCCCAAATATTATGGAATCCGGTCTCGAAAAGTACACGTGCTCAAATGTGCAGACAGAGAGCGGCTTCTTCTCAAAGGGATACTCGGAACGGAGGCCGTCCTTGTCGATTATCAACATTTCGCCCGCTTCGATCTCGCGGACGTATTCTGCGTCGATCAGGTCGAAGGCGCAGGTTTCCGATGCGACCGCCCAGGTATCTCCCATTTTGCCAAGCACCAAAGGTCGAAATCCCCGCGGATCCCGAACAGCAATCAGTGCCCCTTCGATTAGAAACAGTAGTGAAAATGCACCCTCAGTATCACTCAGGACTTTCGCTATCGCTTCGACGGCCGAATCCGCCTCAGTGCGGGCTATCGAGTGTAGGATAGTCTCAGTGTCTGAAGTCGAATTGAATATCGCGCCTTGTCTTTCGAGCTTCAACCTCCGCTCATCCGCGTCGGGCAGGTTGCCGTTATGGCATACCGCAATCTTGCCATGCTGGCAGGTCACCGAAAATGGTTGAGCTTCACGAACCGATTTCCTTCCCGCCGTCGAATACCGGGTATGCCCGATTGCGATGGGTCCCGGGAGCCTTGCCAGCGTCTTTTCGCCGAAATTATCCGCAACAAGCCCCAGGCGCCTTATCTGGTAGAAATTGTCGCCTTTGCAAGAGACGATGCCGCACGCTTCCTGCCCGCGGTGTTGCAGTGCAAACAAACCGAGTTGGGTAAGGGTCGATGCTTCTTGGTGTCCAAAAACCCCGAAGACACCGCATTCATCTTTGAATTTGTCTGTCATTTGAAATGGTTCTTTCTAGTCTGAGAACCTCAGGATAGCAAACAATGAGGCTTTGAACTATTGGTCTTTTACAATTTCCCGCGCGGCTTCCAAATCGAGCGGGGTATTGATATTCAGAAAGAAATTTTCGGAACCTTTAAGAGCTGCAAGGTCTTCAAATTCAACGTATTCCGTATTCACTTTATTCAAAAGGTCTCGCACGGAAGGGGTAAGTTCGGATCTTAGTATTTCCGCCTGAAATGGCACGATGCACGAGCTCTTTCTGTAAAAAGCGCAGAGCGGCTGCTTAAAAGTATCGGGCTGCATTGGGACGCAGGCATCGGCCTCTGATTCTTCAAACCTCTTTGCTAAAAAACTGATCAACTCACTTGTGACCAGCGGAAGGTCACACGCAAGAACGAAGACATATTCAGCACCGGATTCCTTTAGTGCGGTAAAAAGACCGCCGGAAGCGCCGAGTCCCGGGCTGAAGTCGTTTTCAACATCTAAATCGGGAAAATATGCAGAGAGCGACTTGCCCTTTGTGCCCGCGAGAAGAGTCGTCTTTGCCGCTCCAGAACTTTGAACCACTCTGACCGCACGTGAAACAAGGTTGTCACCATTCAGTTCCACGAGGGCTTTTTCACGTTGGAGTCTTGCGGATTTTCCACCAGCAAGTATGAAAGCTTCAAACATTGTGAATCAAGAATACAGGAGAGAGTGCGGGATAGCGAGATAGCGGGAAGGCGGGAAGGCGC
>JABDKD010000055.1 GCA_013003215.1 Pyrinomonadaceae bacterium | reverse complement strand
GGGCAGTAGCGGCGGGTCTGCTTGCATCTGTCGTTGTTGGTCTTATAGCCGGTATTTATCCGGCCTACAAAGCCGCCCGGCTCGACCCGGTTGAAGCAATGCGCGCTCCTTAGAAGATCCAGATTCTGAACATGTCTAATCCTATGAGAAGGCCGGGGCATCGCGCCCCGGCTTTTATGTTGAGAGGCTATTGTGCCGTGTAGACACTGGGAAGTGGAACATCCCCTGGTTGGCCGAAGGAAGTGATGTCTACTCCCGAGGTGGACCCCAATACAAACCAGGTGCCCGCGGAATTGCGGAATACGGCAGCATCATAGACACCGTCTCCATCGAAGTCCCCCGGCGTTGGTATGTCGGAGCCGGTACCGAAGGGAAATGCGTAGAAACTTGAGTCCTCGCTTCGGAGAACAAACCACTCTCCTGACGACGGTCGGAAGAATGCGATATCGGCCTTACCGTCTCCTGTGTAATCACCTTGGACCGTTTTGTCTCCTGATGTTCCGAACTGGACCGCGAGCAGACCATCGGCACTTCTGTTGATCCACCATTCAGATACCGAAGGACGGTAGATCCCGATGTCATCCTTTCCATCCCCGTCGTAATCCCCAACAACGGGCAGGTCACCGTTGGCCCCGAATCCCTCGATACGTATCGCTCCTGAAGACTGGTTTATAAACCACGTTGCGATCGACGGCCTGAAGACCGTGGGATCCGCAATCCCGTCCCCATCGAAGTCCCCGGGAATAGCGATGTCTCCTATGGCACCGAATGGGAAGCTGTAAAACGACTGGTCTTCTGATCTAAGAACATACCACTCGCCTGTCGATTCGCGCCAAAAGGCCACATCCGTTACACCATCGCCCGTAAAGTCAGCGGGTACCGGAGTATCGGTGTTTGTGCCGAATTGAAATGCGCCATTCCCTCCATCAGAAGAGCGCATGTACCACCATTCACCCGGTCCCGGTCTGAAAATTGAATGATCAGTACGTGAATCCCCGTCAAAATCAAATTTCACACCATCGCTTCTGAGTCTTCCAACTACCCATTCGTCTACCGGACCCTGACCGGGTTCCAAAAGTGTTGTCCGGGCTCCATATGAAACCTTGCCGGAGCCCTCTAATTGGAGGCTTACCGGAATTCCCAGAATAGGAATGCTCTTCACCCCATTGATTCCGAAAGTGCTATCCGCAGTACCATCCGCATTCAGTCGAATCATCTTGCCGGGCATTCCGCCGACAATGATCTTGCCATCGGGCAACGTTAATGAATCTCTTCCAGTCAACATCCGTCCTGACTGGGCCGCAAAAACCGGAGTCTTGCCACCTGTCCCGTAAGAAGTGTCGAGACCTCCATCTGAATTGAACCGGGCGGTGATCAATCCGTTTGCCTGATTGATGTCCACCGTCCTTCCGGTCGCGAGGATCTTGCCTCCCGGCTGGATCTCTATGCCCTCGATCGAATTACTTGTTCTCCCGAAGAAATCCCAGTTTCGAATCAGTCCGGCCGTTCCAAAGCTGGTATCAATAGTCCCATCGGCATTGAACCGGACCAGCGAAAAACTTCCGATGATTCCGGCTACGATCCTGCCACCGGAAACAACTTCAAGCTCGGAAATACCTTCGCGGGCCTCCGGGTAACCTCCGATGTCATACGTCTTGTTCACCGTTTGAGCACCATTTGAATCATAGATTGAAAGGGTTGAGCACCTGCGTGCCTGGTCATGGCACGGATCCTGGCTTTGTGCCCCCACAATAAACTGGCCACCTGTCACAATCCTTCCGTCCGGGAGGATCCCTATCGCAAACGCCTCATTTCCCAGATCCACATTGCTCTCGTTAACGTGTTGTCGTACCCGGGCTCCGTTAACGCCGAAACTCGTATCCAAAGTCCCGTTGGAATTCAAACGGATTACGGTCTCTCTCCTGATGTTCTCGCGGCCCGGATGCGTTTCGATGAATGAATACCCCGCCACAACGATTTTGCCGTCTGACTGCATTGCCATTGCGCTACCCGCGCTCCCTCGTGCGTTTGGCTGAAATGCGAACACTCCATCACCTCCGCCGAAAGAAGTATCCGGGGAACCATCTGGATTCAACTTTTGGACTGTCATCACCATTACACCCGAAGATGCACCCGCAGCAGTCCCGGCAACCAGATATGAACCGTCTGACAGCCGTTTGATTTCTGAAACCAGGCCTCTCTCGGTCGAACCTGTGTGGGGATTGGATCTAAGAAGACCGTTTCCTGAAAAGCTGTCATCGAAATCTATCTGCGCCTTCGCCTCTAAACTTAGAACTAACAGAATTGCCGTAATCGTAGTAAATATCCTGGTTTTCATCTCTCGCCTCCTTCTAATCCACAACAAATTTTTTGTCCTCTGGTTGTTTAGGCGAGATCCCGAAAGAAATTTGGACATCGGAAAATATTGGTGAATGGTTGGTTCGGCTATACAATCGTGGCAATGGGCCATGAGATTACAAGGTTTCTTCGTGAATGGAAGGAAGGAGATGATTCGGCTGTAGATCGTCTGTTCCCACTTGTTTATGACGAACTGCGAAGACAAGCCCGTTCCTACATGAATAAGGAAAGGCGAGGTCATACTCTGCAACCGACCGAGCTGGTCAACGAAGCGTATATGCGCCTTATCGATATTAACGAGATCGATTGGAAGGACCGTGCCCATTTTTTTGCAGTGTCTTCGACTTTCATGCGGAGAATACTTGTTGATCACTCACGCAGGGTGGCGACTGACAAACGCGGCGGCGGAATGCAGCGGCTAACCTTGGAGAACCTACAAGTGTCAGAGAAGGCAGTTGCTTCAGACATTCTGGACCTCGACGAAGCTCTTAAGAAGTTACACGAATTTGATGAGCGCAAGGCAAAGGCAATCGAGATGAACTATTTTGGCGGACTGAATCAGAAGGAGATCGCTGAAGTCATGAAAGTCTCTCCAAAAACCATCCAACGTGATCTCGACTTCGCCAAGTTATGGCTTGTCAGTGAGTTACGGGGAGAGAACATCGGCAATGACTAGACAATGTCCAAAAACTGAACCGATTCTCGCCTAATCATATAGAAGCCATGAACGCAGCTAAGGATTGGGAAAAGATAGAACAGATCGTTTCCGAGGCACTTGGAAAGTCGGGAAGAGAACGCACTGACTTCCTGGAGTCGTGTTGGTTAGAGACCCCGGACCTCAGGGCAGATGTAGAACTGTTGCTGTCCAACGAATCACGGGCTGACGAGTTTTTTGATCAGCCCGCCGCTCTCAGATTCGCGAGTGTTATTGACGAAGGCGAAGACCGTGAGCTGGTCGGCAGACAGATTGGACACTATCGCCTGGTCCGGGAAATCGGGTCCGGCGGAATGGGAGCGGTTTTTCTTGCGGAACGAACTGACGGTGAATTTGAACAAATGGTAGCGGTGAAAATGCTGCGGCGTGAGTTCAACACCTCCAGCATCCGCAACCGGTTCGAACAGGAGAAGCAGATCCATGCGGGACTTGAACATCCAAACATCGCCCGTTTGATCGATGCCGGTTCTACCGACGATGGAATTCCATTTCTCGTGATGGAATATATCGACGGCGAGCCGATCGTTGACTACTGCGAGCGACTAAAGATCGGTCTGAAGAAACGCCTGGAGCTGTTTAGAAAAGTCTGCCGTGCCGTTTCATTCGCACACCGAAATCTGGTCATCCACCGTGATCTAAAGCCTTCCAACATAATGATCGCGGAGACCGGTGAACCAAAGCTCCTCGATTTCGGCATATCAAAACTCCTGGACACCGAAGCGGGAGGAGAATCTACCGTTACAAAATTCGGGGCAATGACACCGGAGTACGCAAGCCCTGAACAAATAGAAGGCAGCAGCGTTACAACCTCCACGGATATATACAGTCTTGGAGTAATCCTGTTCGAACTTCTGACCGGAGAAAGGCCGTTCGGAGATCACTCCAAAGTTTCCAGATTGAATGACGTCCTCGAATCTGAACCGAGGAAACCGAGTGATGTCGTCTCCGGAATAGCAAGGCATTCCGGGGAGGCTGTGGCAGACATTTCCGACGGCAAAGGTCCGGAGGGCCGACCGGATACTGACCGGAAAATGACTGCCCGCACACACAAGAACAACGGCGAAACCAGGCTGCACAACCCGGTCGGGAATCCGAAAGGTATCCGCGGCGATTTAGACAACATTGTACTGAAGGCCTTGCGAAAAGAGCCGGAGCGACGTTACGAAACAGTCGAACAGTTCTCCGCGGATATCCGCAGGCATTTGGATGGTCTTCCCGTTTCAGCGCGACCGGCTACCTGGAGTTATCGAACCGGAAAGTTTGTCCGGCGAAACAGGCTGGCTGTAATTGCTGCGGCGATTGTTCTTGTGGCGATACTTGGCGGGGTCTTTGCGACACTCTGGCAAGCACGGATTGCTCAGGCCGAGAAGCTGAAAGCGGAGAAACGGTTTGCGGATGTCCGGGGGCTTGCGAAATCGATCCTCTTTGAGATATATCCATCGATCGAAAAACTCGAAGGCTCAATCGATGCCAGGAAGCAAATCGTAGACAATGCTCTCAAATACCTGGATCGGCTTTCGACCGAGGCGTCAGACAATAAAGAGCTCCAACTAGAGTTGGCCGAGGCGTACAAGAAGGTTGCGGACGTTCAGGGAAATAACAAGTATTCGAATCTGGGAGATCTGAAGGGAAGCTTCGAGACTTACAAAAAAGCAAGAGGGTTAATAGAGGATGTCTTCACAACCGACCCCGGCAACAGTTCCCTTAAGGATCAGCTTGCCAACGTTCTCGAAGAGGAAGCGTATGTCGTTTGGTGGCTCGGAGATAATCCGGAAGCCTACAAAAACTTCAAAAGAGCGAGAAAACTACGCGAGGAATTGGTCGCTTCCGAACAGGACAAGGACCGGCACCGATTGTTGCTTGCAAACCTGGATCTCTTTTACGGCGATGTGCCGTTTTGGGAGAACAAGAATGATGAGGCGCAAAAGATCTTTGAATCCGCGCATGAGTCCCTAAAGACACTTATTGCCAAGGATCCGTCAAATCTTGATTACAGGGCGAAATACGCTTACAGCTTCAACCGGCTCTCCAAGATAAGTGCGAAGAATGGAAAGTACGAAGAGGCTCTTTCAAGACTCGAAACGGCAAAACGGCTGACTGCGCAGAACGTTGAAGAAAAGCCGAACGACTACAAATACCGCGAAGATCTGTGGGGGAATCAATGGGGAATATGCGAGCTGTTCATTCTTCAGAACAAAGCCAAAGAAGCACGTGACAGATGTCCTGAAACCGTGGAAACCCGCCGCAAGATGGTTGAACTCGAACCCGCCAACCTGACCGCAAAGTATCATCTCGCACTGAGTTACGGTTATTTGGGCCGTGCCTATCGAATGTCAAAAGAGTATGACAAAGCTCTTGAAACGCTTGATGAAGCGATCAAGAATCTGGATCTTGTCCTCAAGGAAAACGCTGACAACGTCGGCTACACGCAGGAACGAATCATTGCGCTTCATGCAAAAGCCGTAGTTTTCGAACGCCAGAATAGGTTCCGTGAAGCCGAAAGTGTATTTGTCGAGGTAGCCGCTGATTACAATAATCTGCTGGATCGGAACCCGGAGGATTCAAGATCAAAACTAAACCTTTTCAAGACTTATGCCGACCTGGGCAAGAATCTCGAACTCCAGGGACGTCCGGACGATTCTCGTTCTTGGTACAAGAGGAGTGTCGAAATCGGGGCCAAATTGTTGAAAGCTAAGGCGCTCGGTAAACAAGATCAGCAGATTCTGGAAACCGCAAAGTCGAAGATATAGCCAATTGGGGTATTCGGTTGCGAAGCGATTGGTTTGAATGCAAAAGACAAAAAGGGTAAAAGAAGTGCGTGCTAGACCACGAGAAGATCCGATCAGATACGATTCGGGGTGCGCATGAGTATCTTTCTCACGACGTCATTAATGAAGCGATTTCGTCGAGTTTTTATACCGATGCCCGCTCCCGATTGGATCTGCAGTCACTGAAACGAATAGTCAAATCAAGACCGGATGCGACAAGCGGAACTGCCCTCGCAAAAACGATCGCCGCGGTCGGGCGCGGGAAGA
>JABDKD010000054.1 GCA_013003215.1 Pyrinomonadaceae bacterium | reverse complement strand
CACCATCCACCATCCACCATCCACCATCCACTATTCACTATTCCCCGCTTACCGAACAAAAAAAGACCGGAGCCGAAGCCCCGGTCATTCAAAGTTACCAAAACGCAATGTTTAGAATTCGTAGCGGAATCCAAACTGCATTGATCGCGGTGCGTTTTGAACACCATTGTATACATTACCGAAGTTGCCTGGATCGGTAGCAAGGTCAGGATCAGTTCCCAGACCCCAGGAGCTTCTCGAGAAGCTACCCGGCGACAACGGTTGATTGTTTGCCACGTTAAATACTTCCCACCTGAACTGGAACCTGTGGTTCTCGTTCCACGGCATGGTGAAGTACTTGGACAATCCAAGATCAAGCGTTGAATTGCTCGGACCCCTCAATACGTTCCGGTCGCCGGTTTCACCCGGACGAGCATTACGGAACGAGTTGAGCGCGGCCAACGGATTGGTGAATATGTTTAGCGTATCCCTGTTTTCGGACGCTTCGAGATCACGAATCCTCACACCGGCTGACTGGACGTTCCAGTTCGTTGCCCATACCTGACCGTCAAACGGAGAAGGTACCGGCAAACCGGAATTCCAGCGGTAAACACCCGCGAGTTGCCATCCGCCAATTACAGCGTCAACAAAAGCATTCGCATCTGAGAAGTACGAACGACCCTTACCAAACGGCATCTGGAAGATGAAGTTCGCATTCACAACATGCTTCGTATCAAAGTCCGAAACCGAGTAGTTATCTCGTTGCCTTAGAGGGTTCAGGATAAACTGCGATCCGTACGAACCACCCGTCTGAAGTCCGGACGCGTCGTCCATCGACTTCGAGTACGTGTAGTTAATGTCGTACGAAAGCGTGTTGCCCAACCTCTGACGCAGCGAAAGGTTTCCGCCGTGGTAGTCCGATTTTGCAACCGTACCGAACGACGAGAACGCAGCGTATTGCGGATGGAAGAACATATTCCGATAGATACCCGGGTCTGCAGGCAGACCAAATGCAAAATCATCATCGATGATCAACTGCACAAACGTGTAATCATTGATTCCAAAATCATTGACCAGAGCATAAACGGCCTGCGTGTCTGTAAGACCGCCAAGACCGAAGACGCTGAGTCCCTCATTTGCGTTCGGGAAGAGATTTTGGAAAAACGGAATATCACCAAGCGAGGCCGTCGGAATGCCAGCCCTTTGCGCGTCAACAAGCATTCCTGCAGCCGTATACCAATCCATACCGGATTGCGGGTCAACAAGATTGTTGAGTGCAAAGATGTCTCTTGTTGCAAAGAGATTGCGAGCCTTACGTCCTACATAGCTTGCTTCAAGGTACATTCCCTTCGGAAGCGAACGACCAAATGAAGCATTCCAGGTGTAGTGGATCGGCGAAACGATATTTTGATCCAGCGAAGACTGAATTCTTTGCGCTTCGTCAGCCGGTGTTGAGAACAACTGAACCGGAGGAGGAATACCAGGGAGCGAACGGATGTCCTGACCAAATCCAGTAAATGGTGGTGCAGGGTTTCCGGTTACGTCATAGGTATTCGCGCTGATTCCAACGCTGCTCGTAAAGCCGATAGTTGAAAGACCATCAAAACTCACAGCAAGCTGTGAACCAAAATAGTCGTTTGTTATTGCAAATCCACCTCTTATTGTGGAGTCACCTTCCTCACCGAAAAGCGCGCCGAGGAATCCACCCTCAAAGCTTGGCGACCAAGCAGCCGCGAGCCTTGGCTGAAAGTTGTTAACATCCATTGGATAGAAGCCCGGCCCGTTGTTTACCGGTCCGCCTCTTACAAACGTCACAAGCTCGTTCAGAGGAACGCCTTGTTCCGCAGCACGAACTCTGCGTTCGAAAATGTCGCCAAGTGCCTCACTGGGAACAACCTGGAAGCCATTCTGCTCATAAACCGGTCGGCTTAGCGCATAGCGTATTCCTGCTGTGATTGTCAGGTTGCGGAATGGGCGCCAAACATCCTGGAAATAGGCGTCATATTCTTCCGTTGCAAAGTTACGAGCAGCAGGCGTTCCTGCGGCAAGGACGCTTCCGTCGATGTCGAACGTGAAGTTACCCGAATACTGCGAGTATCTTCCAATCAGCGCGGTAGCACCTGCTTGCGCCGTTGCGATACTACCCGGGTTTATCGAATAACCGTTATTCTCGATCTCGTTAGAGACCACAGCACCCGAAAGGTTATAGAACGACGGGTTTGTCACAGCCGAATCAAACGCACTGCCAAATCCTTGTCGCTGGTTCCTTACGAGCCTTACGTTGCCGCCAAACTGCAGCTGGTGATCTCCCTTAATCCAAGTAAAGTCATCGGTAATGTTTGTCACCGGCGTTACACGATTAAGAGTTCTAGCATAGAGAACAGGAGAATAGATGAAGCGGAAGCTGATGGCGTTATCGCCGGAATCACCTTGGACACTAAATGCCTGTCGGGTGAATCCATATCGGAAGTTGTTGATCATGTTGGAATTAATAGTCCAGTTGTGACCAACTACGAATCCGATCGGGTGTGACCATGTTCCGCCTGAAGGCGTATCAGGAAATGCCTGGAGACCAGCGCCGCCAGTTGTGTTGTCCCACTGATAATTCCCTCTAAAGAAGAGCTGAGAACTATCCGACATGTTGTAGTCAAATCGCGCAATATGCGTGTTTTCACTGATTGTCGTCGGGACGTTGAAGGTATATCCACCGCTGTTTACGCCGTCACCCGCAGCTGAACTGTTTGCAGGATACGCAGCAGCAGCAGCAGCCAAAACTGCCTGAGCAGCCGGATTGATTCCAACCTGGTTATAGATCGCATTCAATTCAGCAAGACCCAATGCACAGTTGTTATTTGCGTCGCAGCTCGGGCCGGTTCCGCTAAATCGGATCTCACCTGCACCGAGATGCGGCAGCGGAACTGTTCTCGTAACGGATTGTCCAAGTGTTTGACGTTGCCCTTCATAGCTATAGAAGAAGAAAAGCTTGTCCTTAACAATTGGTCCGCCCACGGTACCGCCGAAGATGTCTCTTGCAAGACTCGGTCTCTCCGTGCCGGCACGGTTGTTGAAAAAGTTGTTCGCTGAAAACGCTGTCGGTCTATAAAAATAGAAAATCGAGCCGCTCAGGTCATTTGTACCGCTCTTTGTTACGAGCGAAATCTGAGCACCAGACGAACGACCTTGGTTAGCGTTGGCATTTGTGGTCGTAATTCGAAATTCTTCAACCGATTCAGTTGTAGCACGAAGCACCGAACCTTGAGAGGTTTGGAATTGCCCCGTACGTCCACCCGTCTGCTGGTCGTTTATATCGACCCCATCAAGAGTGATGTTTGCCTGGTCAGAGCGACCACCTGCTACGTATCCTTCCTGGGTTACACCCGGCTGGAGGCTGAGCAAGTCGTTCACACGTCTCAGGTTCGTCGGTAATTGAGTGATCTGCTCCGGTACGAAGTTGTTACCAATACTCGCGTCTTGAGTGTTGATAACGGACTCAATGTTGTTTGTTGTTACGTCAACGGTTACTGATACTTCTCCAGCTTCAAGCTGAACGTCAATTTCCGCCGTCGAGTCTACAAGTGCCTTCACATTGGTGTTAACAGCTGTCTTGAAGTTCGCCGCGGTGACTTCGAGCCTATACGTTGCCGGAGGTATTCCCGGGAACCTGTAAGTACCCGAACTATCACTTGTCGCGGTTCTACTGAAACCAGTGGCCGGATTTGTGATTGTGACAGTTGCGCCCGGAACGGCCGCCCCTGTCTGGTCGACCACATTACCAGTAATGGTAGATGTGCCCGACTGTGCAAAGATGCCCCCCGCCAAAGTGACTGCAATAAGCATTGTCAGCGTTGACAGGAACACCTTTGATTTCAGAATGCTAATGTTCATAGCTCCTCCTTAAGTTGATTGTGAAAAAAATAATGGCCAGTTCAATCAATAAAAAGTTAAGGCATTTACTGTTCCGAAGAAGCAAACATAGCTAAGTGATTAATATGCAATACTTTAACAGTAACGAACAGAAACCGCAATAAGTTTTATCTATAGAGTGTTGTAAAAAATTCAAATTTTCGTGAATTAGCACTTAAGACACAATGTTTGGTCACTGGGTTACGAGGGACTATATCTCCTGTTTATTCAGTTGTTTCTGAGGTATTCGAGGATAGATTTTACCGCCGTTGCACCCATGCCGACAGCAGAGCTGACCGTTGGCGAAACCGGATTCGCGACATCACCCGCTGCGTATATGCATTTCCGTGTGGTTCTGCAGTTAGATGAGATCCTGATGTATCCTCGGTGATCCAGATCAACCAGACCCGTGACCGGTTCGCTATTTGGCGCCACTCCGATTCTAATAACGGCGATCTGACCTTCAATCTCACGATTCTCGCCATTCAATGAAATCGAAACGGCTTTGAGCTGCGAATCTCCATTGAATGAAACAACCTGCGCATTCGTGAGTACTTCTATCCCTGGATGGCGAAGTACTTCTTCCACGAACTCTCTTCTGGCCGAGAATTCGTCGCGTCGATGAATCAATGTAACTTTTTTTGCGAATTCTGAAAGGATTAGCGCGTTTTCGAAGGCGGCGTCGCCACCTCCGACGACAATAGCGTCTTTGTCTGAGGCCTCAACAGCTTGCTTCTTTCCAGACAGAATGATTCCTTTTCCCCTGAGATCTATCTCTCCTGTAACCTCAAGCCGTCGCCGTCGGACGCCGGTCGCCACCAAAAGGGCCCTGAATCCGAGCTTTTCTCCATTTTCAAGCTGGATTCGATTGCTATCTATGTCTACATTCCGGATTGTCCGCGAGAATAATACCGATTTGGTACGCTTTTCGACCTGCCTGAAGAACACATCGCGCAGATCATTGCCATTCAGCGCGGCGACGCCGAGATGGTTATCGATTGGGTTAAAGGTCTTGAGGAGCTGTCCGCCGGGCTCAGTTCCTGATTCGAGGACTAAGTGGTTGATATTCAATTCGTTGGCCCACAGGGCTGCGGACATACCGGCAGGTCCGGCACCTGCGATAATCAAATCATGGTTTACTTCAGACATTGGGCGACAGTTTAGCGCAACTTGTCGGCGGGCAAAAGAAATACCCGCGTATAGCAGGTTTAAAATTAGCGAGGGGAACGTCTCCCACACCGTTCCCCTCTTTTTTCGTGGTGATTACAGGGCGTAATCAGTCACGAAACTATTGAAATTTGTCGTCGCACTCAAACGAGGCCTAGACCGGATTTCCAGCCTAAAAAACCTCGTATTGAACAACTGTGGAAAATATGCCACAATCGTTTAATAATGTCAATGGGTAATGAGATCAATAAACAGCGCGACGAGTTTCGTCGAAGATTCATAGCCGTATGCGGCACATCAAACGCAAGGGTTATCTCGGAATACCTGGGTATCTCCTATCAAGCTGCAAAAAATTATTTGAACGGACGCCTGCCCGAATCCAAGGTGCTTATCAGAATTGCAGAGAAAACCCCTTGCTCGCTTCACTGGCTTTTGACCGGTGAGGGAGAGAAATACGTAGATTTCAAAAGCAAATCAGAAGCAGAGCTTCTTGCGACGGTACTTTCCGACCTTGCCGACACAAAAACGCTCAGAAAGATGTTCGAAGTCTTGTCTGAAGAACAAATCAGACTTGCCAGCGGCCGGGTTGAAGAATCGTCAGCAAGTAGCCCACGTATTCTCAAAATTCGGAAAGACACCATTCACGAAGAGAAAAAAAGCGAATCCCATTCGTTCAGGACTTCAAAAAAGAGCCGGTGACTCAGAAGCCACCGGCATTCTTCCTTTTAGAATAACACTTTCAGAATCATCTTCCACATCAGCCGATCAAAATCGAACGTATCTTTCTTTTCCGATTTCGTCACTGTTGTGTCTGTAGGATTCTGAACCAGGCATTTATTTCCACTGTTCATCTCGCCGCAGTCGCCAAATACCGGGAATGCAAAGATTGTAAGTGCCAATGTTGTAGTTGCGATCGCTTTTGTAAGTTTGTTCATTTTTGTCTCCTTATTGTTGTTAGTTGGGGGCTGAGTACTACGTTTCGTCTAGTTAGAAAATCATCTTGATCAAGGCATCTCTGAGCAGCCTGACGAATGGTTCAGGGAGGTCATAGGATTCCTTTTTCTCAGAAGTTGAAATCGGCCCGTCAGTCGGATTCTGAACGAGGCACCTATTCCCGCTGTTCATCTCGCCGCAGTCCGCCAGGACCGGGAATGCGAACAAAGTCAGAGTCAGGATCGTGGTTGCAGCTGCTAGTGTTAGTTTTTTCATTTATTCTCCTTTTTAAAGTTTGCAATGCCGTTGGCATCTTGTTAAACGGCAAAAATGCCGCAGTTAGAGACACGAATATCCTTCAATCACCTGTGGGAGCGGAGATCTTCAATTCGTCCAACGGAACGATTGTCTAAAAGTGTGGGAGCAACGATGTGTGAGGGAGTCGAGTAACTGCCACACGTTAACATGGAAGAAAAGAAAACGCGTGATCTTAAGGTAGTTATCGGGTCAAGGTTTGTTTAGTTTCTCATAGCGACCATCCTTTGTTTTTCCTAGAATTTTAACTTGATTAGATCTTTATGTAGCGCATATACTAACAAAATCGTCGTCAGAGAAGAAAGATTTCTTCCACTTTACGTATGAAAACAATCCCACATCTCAGGCAATTGACTGAGGAAGTTCGTGCGTTTGAGCGATCCGGCCGATATCGAGAGGCCTTTGAAGCTCTAGCTCCGATCTGGAACGACATCTCCGAATTTCCTAATCTTACTGGCCTTGATGAGTTAGAGCAGGCTGAAGGTTTGCTCAGGTGCGGTGTTGTTGCCGGGTTCCTTGGAAGGCTCGATAACAGCATGGACGCTCAGGAGAGCTCAAAAAATCTGCTTTTTAAGGCGAGAGATCTTTTTCTCAAATTGAATCAGACAGGTGGCGTCGTTGAAGCAGAGAATTGGCTTGCGATGGCCTACCTGAGAAAAGGCGAGCAGCGTGAAGCCGAAACATGGATCGAATCGTCATTCTCAAGGGATCTCTCGGCCAATAAGGCCGCAAGAATTGAGTCTTTTATCTTTTACAGCTTGATTCTTATGGAGACAGGGAAGTACGAAGACGGACTGCGGTTTCTCAGAAAGGTGGAGCCTTTTATTCAATCGTATGACGATGATTTCTTCAATGGACTGTTCGCGGCAAACCTCGGAATCATTCTGCGAAATCTCGACAGGCTTCCGGAGGCGATGCAAATGTACAGCCTCGCAAAGCACTTTTATCAGAAGATGGACCACGTCGCGTATCTGGCAACGATCGAAAATAACCTTGCAGTGATTTATTGTTATGAAGGCCGCTACGATCTTGCCCACAGAGCCGTCAATGCTGCTCTTGATTTGCACATAGAGGCGCAGGACTTCTCTCGTTACGGGTTCTCGTTTGACACACAGGCTTCGATTCTTCTAAAAGAAGGACGCCTTGATGAGGCTCTAGTAAGTGCGGAAAAAGGAATCGAGATCCTGAGGAAGACAGAATTCACGGAATTCTTGGTCGAAACGCTTTATACAAAGATAAAAATTCAGGCGGCGCAAAATAAATTGGCGGATTGTGCAATAACGTTTAGTGAACTCGCGGATGTGATCAGGCCGCTACAAGGCACCGATCGACTCAAAGCCAAGGCGAAAGAATTTGAAAAGCTTATCAGAGGACAGATGTTCTCAGGAGTCGGCTTGATTCTTACCGAAAAGGTAATTCCCGGTGAGGAATTGGAGTTAGAGCTTTCTCCCTCACTTCGCAATTATTCGCATTTTGATGCCATTTGGCTAAAGAATGATCATCTGAGTGGAATTGGATTGAAAAAGGGCTGTCTCGCTCTGACTGTGGATGAAAAGCCTGCGGATGGCGATCCGGTCGCGGTAATGGGTTCAGCAAATGAGGTGATGTGTGGTTATTACCACGCAGGGTTTGGATTGGTAACGATTTCCAGCGATCAAGTTGAGCTCGAGGCGTTTAAGGCTGAGGAGATAAAGATTGTTGGAAAGATCGTTGGGTTTGCAGAACCACACAAGAGTAAAAACGGAAAACTGCCGGTTAGTCCGGTTCATCATTGATTAAGTTTCGCTTTGGAATGATTTCTGCCGGCGCCCGTATGTGGCCGCCGGCTTTATTTGTCTTCAGCATGCTTGGTCTTGATGGAGATTCTGAATCTGGGATAGACTCCGGAAATGAATAAAGACAGCAACAGGAAACCAGAAAAGGAAGAGTTCGCCGAATACTACGGCGGCTATATCGACCTCGTGGAAGGCGGCTTGCTGGAAGCATTGGAAAGCCAATTAAAAGAGTCGATGCGAATCTTCAGGGCAATTCCGGAAAGCAAGGCGGATTTCAGGTATGAGGCGGGGAAATGGTCGATCAAAGAAGTGATCGGGCATCTTATTGATACTGAACGTGTTATGGCGTTTCGTGCCCTGTCGTTCGCCCGCGGGGACACTTCTGAAATTGCGGGAATGGATCAAGACCAGTATGTCTCCGAAGCGGCCTATGACCAATGTGAATTCGAGACGCTTTTGAACGAATTCGAATCCCTCCGAAAGGCCAACCTCCTGTTTTTCAGCGCGCTTCCCCAAGAGGCATGGTCAAGAAGCGGAATCGCCAGCGGGAACAACGTTTCTGTACGTGCGCTCGCGTATATCATTGCCGGTCATGAGATTCACCACCGCAATGTAATCGAAGAGCGTTATCTCGTGAGCGATTCAGCAGCAGCGTGATATGCCGGATGTGATAATTATCGGTGCCGGAGCCGCCGGATTGTTCTGTGCTGCTGTAGCCGGAAGGCGAGGCCGCAATGTAGTCTTGCTC
>JABDKD010000085.1 GCA_013003215.1 Pyrinomonadaceae bacterium | reverse complement strand
GCCTTACATTACGGCGTCTATCATCATGCAGCTGATGCCCGTGCTGTATCCACAGCTAAAGAAGATCCAGGAAGAGGGTGAGGTAGGCAGGCAGAAGATGAATCAATGGACCCGTTACCTGACGGTGGCGCTCTGTTCGGTTCAGTCATTCTTTATCTCCACCTGGCTTCAAGCGAACGGGGTAATCGCGCCTACGTGGTGGATGACTCTGATGACTGTCGTAACCCTTACAACAGGAACGATTTTCGTAATGTGGCTTGGTGAGCAGATTACCGAACGCGGCGTTGGAAACGGAATCTCATTCCTGATTTTTGCCGGTATCTTGATCAGCCTGCCGGGGGCCGTAGGTCAGGTCAGTGAGAAAGTTAATGCCGGTGATGCCTGGCAGACCCTTGGTGTTATCTTTTTGGTAGGCGTTATGGTCGCTTTGACCGCGGTCATCGTCTACATGGAATCGGCACGCCGTAAGATCTCGATCAGTTATGCGAGCAGAAGGGTCGGAGGACAGGTCTATAAGGGTCAGGAAACATCTTTGCCATTGAAATTCAATATGGGTGGTGTGATCCCGATTATTTTTGCGTCATCGGTTCTGGCCATGCCGCAAACGCTGTTTTCCGCACTGCCACCTGATCCGCAAAATCCGGACTCAATTTGGAGTCAGATAAGCGCATTTTTTACAAGGTTTAGCGGGAATGACCCCTATTACAACATTGTGTTTATCGGGCTTATCGTATTGTTCACGTTCTTCTATATAACGATCGTGTTTAATACAGATGAAGTTGCGGATAATCTCAGGAAGGCCGGCGGATTCGTTCCGGGTATTCGGCCCGGTGCGCCAACTGCAGACTATTTGACCACGGTAATGACCCGCTTGACGACCATCGGTGCGACATATCTTGCTTTGGTTGTTTTTATACCGCAGCTGATCTTAACGGGCTTTAACGTAGGGCGTTTGCCGTTTATCGGAGAGACCCTGGACGGGTTTATCGCTGCTACTCCCGGATTGGGATGGATCACGACCGGGCTCGGTTATCAGTTCTTCTTTGGAGGATCGTCGCTTCTGATTATCGTCGCGGTTGCGATGGATACGGTAGCGCAAATTGAAGCCCAGCTTGTGATGAGAAATTACGAAGGATTTCTTGGCGCCGGTTCTCAACTGAGGGGCAGAAGGAATTAATCAGAAGTTATGTTTATGTCTAGAATTGTCGTTTTGATTGGAGCGCCGGGGGCAGGAAAGGGGACTCAAGCGAGACTCCTGCAGTCGCGTCTGGGGATTCCGCAGATTTCTACGGGAGACATGTTCCGGGAAATGAAAACGGCCGCTACACCTCTGGCGAAAGAAGTTCAGAGGATTATGGATGCTGGAGAGCTCGTCTCGGACGAGATTACTTTCGAAATGGTAAAGGACCGGACCTCACGGGAGGATTGCCGAGCGACTTATGTGTTGGACGGATTTCCCCGAACACCGGTTCAAGCTGAAATGCTGGAATCTTTGGCAAAAGACCAGGGAAAGGAAATTTCAGCGGTTTTGATCGACGTGCCGTTCGAACAATTGGAACAGCGTCTTACAGGGCGCCGGAATTGTCCGGTTTGCGGCGAAATTTACAACATCTATTCGAAAGCACCGAAGGTGGAAGGTTTTTGCGACCTCCATCCTGAGGAGAAATTGGTCCACCGGTCCGACGACACGACTGAAATGGTCAAAGAAAGGCTCGAAACCTATCAGGTAAACACACAGCCGCTTTTGGATTACTACGAAAAGTCGGAACGGCTGTTGAAGATAGATGCCGGCGGAACGCCGGAGGAGATCTATTCGGCGTTGGAAAAGGCGCTCGCAGCGAATAACGCGATTGCTTAATGGTTACAGGTATTTGAATTGATTGATTCCGGGTTTCGGAACAGCTTGAGGAAATACGCGCAGCTCTTATTAGGCAGAAGAATGATCATCGCCAAATCGAAAAAAGATCTGGAGAAAATGAGAGTCGTCGGCGAGCTTATTGCCGAGGTCCGCGAGACTCTGCGGTCCATGATTGGTCCGGGGATGACGACCCGGGAGCTTAACGAGACCGCAGAAAAGATGATGCGGGACGCCGGTGCGGTACCGACGTTTATCGGGTACGCGCCCTATGGCATGACGCCGTTTCCTTTTGCTATTTGTGCATCAGTAAATGAGCAGGTTGTTCATGGGTTTTCAGATGACCGTGAATTGAAGGACGGAGATGTCCTGTCCGTTGATATGGCTGCTACCTACAACGGTTTTGTTGGAGATACGGCTACGACGGTTGCGATTGGGAACGTGGACGAAGATGTTGCTAAGCTGATTCAGGTCACAGAAGAATGCCTTGAACTTGGTATCGACCAGTGCAGGCCGGGTAACCGTGTAGGTGACATCGGTTGGGCGGTTCAGGAGCATGCGGAAAAATTCGGATTTGGGATCGTGCGCGAGTACACCGGTCATGGAATCGGCAGAAAAATGCACGAGGCGCCACAGATTCCGAACTATGGGAGAAAAGGTACGAAAGAGAAGATTCGGCCCGGTTTTGTCTTTGCGCTCGAGCCGATGCTGACGCTCGGCGAGGATTTGACGAAGACCCTGGACGATGGATGGACTGTCGTTACAAAAGACGGGAGTATGGCTGCACATAGTGAGCATACGATCGCGATCACGCCTGAAGGTCCGGAGATATTGACATTGACGCGGGAACAGAAAAAAGAAGCGGGTTTGAGACTGGCCGAAGCAACTGTATAAAGACTTGAAAGTTTGAGTGAATCAGGATAAGATTCATGGTTTGCCCTAGAAGGGTTTTAGCTGTTTATTATGTCCAAAGAAGAAGCAATAGAAGTCACAGCGACTGTCGTTGACACTTTGCCGAACGCGTTGTTCAAGGTGAAGTTGGACGATAACGAAGACCATGAGGTTTTGGCTCATATATCGGGGAAGATGCGGAAGTATTTTATTCGCATTCTGCCCGGTGACAAGGTTTTGGTTGAATTGTCTCCATATGACTTAAGCCGTGGTCGAATTACATACCGTTATAAGTAGTCGCGACCATTAGAGAATTTTAGGAGTTAGTTATGAAAGTTCGTCCTTCAGTAAAGAAGATTTGTGACAAATGTAAGGTGATACACCGGAAGGGCGTTGTCCGCGTGATTTGTGAGAATCCGAAGCACAAGCAACGGCAAGGTTAAGGGAGTAATTATGGCTCGTATAGCTGGAGTGGATGTTCCACCGCAAAAAAGGTCCCAGATTGGGCTTACATACATTTATGGTATCGGTAGATCGAGGGCAACTGAGATCCTGAAACAGGCCGATGTCGATGTTAACGCAAAGATCAAGGATCTTGACGAGGATCAGCTAAACAGAATCCGTTCGGTTATTGCCGAGCAGGGTGGCGTTGAGGGTGATCTCCGGAAGCAGCGTCAGATGGATATCAAGCGATTGATGGATATTGGCTGTTACCGAGGGCTGCGGCATCGTCGCGGTCTGCCCGTACGTGGACAAAGAACAAGTACGAATGCTCGTACTCGCAAGGGGCCGAAAAAGGCTGCGGTAGCCAAAAAGAAGGCACCCGGAAAGAAATAGGATTTGTGCTTGGGCACGTGGGGCAGGGGTTTTTGAAAACCGGTTCGTCCCGGAGACTGTTATATGGCAAAGGCTAAAGGAAAAAAGAAAGTTTTTAAGAAGAAGGAAAAGAAGAACATTCCATCAGGAATCGTTCACATTAAAGCTTCTTTTAACAACACATTGATCTCGATCACGGATCCTGATGGAAATCTCGTCGGCCAGTCATCGGCAGGCGCAAAGGGCTTCCGAGGATCGAGAAAAGGTACTCCGTTTGCAGCTCAGCAAGCAGCTGTCGAGGTTGGCAGAAAAGCCCTCGATGTTGGCATGCGTGAGGTTGAAGTCAGGGTCAAGGGGCCTGGCGGCGGCAGGGAGTCCGCAATTAGGGCAATCAGCAATTTGGGAATAAGGGTGTTGTCGATACGTGACACGACGCCGATTCCGCATAATGGTTGCAGACCGCCGAAGAGACGGCGCGTCTAAGTTAGGTTTTAGTAGATATCGAAAGGACGAAGAGCGCCTTCTCGGAGGGCGCTTGTAAACTTTTCCATCAAGTATTTGATCGGAGGCAATAAAAGTTAATGGCTAGATATAGAGGTGCGGTGTGCAGGCTTTGCCGCCGCGAAGGCGGAAAGTTATTCCTAAAGGGAGATCGCTGTTACAAACCATCCTGCGCGATTGAAAAGCGCGGAACCCAGGCACCGGGACAGCACGGGCCGACAGCGAGACGCCGAATGCTTCAGGGCTATGGCGAACAGCTTCGTGAGAAGCAAAAAGTTAAGCGAATTTATTTCGTTCTCGAAAAACAGTTCCGAAACTATTTTCAGCGCGCGTCCCGGCAAAAGGGCATTACGGGTGAAAACCTGTTGTTTATGCTCGAACGAAGACTCGATAACATGGTCTTTAGGGCTGGGTTTTCAACGTCGCGCAGACAGGCGAGACAGCTTGTCAATCATGGGCATATTGAAGTGAACGGGAGAAAGGTGGACATACCTTCGTTCCAGGTCCGTGTAGGCGATATCGTCTCTATAAAAGGCAAAAGCCGGAAGAACCCGCATGTCGACGGTGCGTGGCAAACGGCAGTCGGGCGTGGAAGGCCGCAGTGGATTTCCGCAAATGAGGCTGCTGTAACCGCGGAGGTTGTCGACCTTCCGAAGCGTGAAGATATCGACGCGAACATCAACGAACAGTTGATCGTCGAGCTTTACAGCAAGTAGATAGTTTAGGGCGTGGAGCGCGATGTTTTTGCGCTCCCGGCCCGATGACTATGGTTCTTACTGATTGGTTTTAATCCGCATAAAATATGACACAGAATAATCATTGGACGAATTTTCAAATGCCAAGCCGGTTGAACGCTGAATCGGACACATTGACCGACAATTACGGTAAGTTTTACGCTCAGCCGTTTGAACGAGGGTTTGGTACTACAATCGGTAATTCGATTCGAAGAGCACTCCTTTCCTCGATTGAAGGCGCAGCAATAACGGCTGTCAAGATCGAAGGCGTTGAGCATGAGTTTTCTTCGATAAATGGTGTTACCGAAGATGCGACCGACGTGATTTTGAATCTAAAGCAGGTTCCGTTTTCCCTTGCAGGTAACGAGGCCAAGACTCTGACCATCAGCAAGTCCGGCGAAGGTGAAATCACAAGCGCAGACATCGAAGGCGATGGCGATGTTGATATTCTCGACAAGAAGGTTCATATCGCAACCCTCAGCAAGGGTGGAGAGCTAAATGTTGAGATGCGCCTGAAGCGCGGTCGCGGATATGTTTCCGCAGAATTTAACAAGGATGAGGATCTTTCTCTCGGGTATATCCCGATCGATTCCGTTCACACTCCGATCAAGAAGGTTAACTATACGGTTGAGAAAACCCGCCAAGGTTCGAACACCGAATACGATAAGCTGACGATCGAAGTCTGGACCGATGGTTCGGTGAAACCGGATGATTCGATCGGTTTGGCTGCGAAGCTTGTTAAGGATCACATGTCGATCTTTATCAACTTCGAGGAAGATGAGGAAGAATTCGCATACGAAGACATTGCGCGTCCGCCGTTGCTTAGAAATGATCTGTTGGATCGATCCGTTGATGAGCTTGAGCTTTCAGTTCGTTCGTACAACTGCCTTAAGAACGCGGATGTCAGGACTATACGGGATCTGATCAGGCGTACGGAAAAGGACATGCTTGCCACTAAGAACTTTGGTAAGAAGTCGCTTAATGAGATCAAAGATCTTCTCCACGGCATGGGCCTTGATTTTGGTATGGATTTTGACGAACAAGGGAATCCGGTACCTGGCTCTGGCGGCAGGGAATTGTAAATTCAAAGATTTTTGCCGGGCAGACCGGTTATAGGTAAAGAGAGATGCGACATTTAAAAGCGCACAGAAAACTGAACAGGACATCGTCGCACCGTAAATCGATGCTCCGCAATATGGCGACATCGCTCATTAACGCGGACAACGAATACATCGTGACGACGGTACAGAAGGCGAAAGAACTTCGTCCTTTTGTTGAGAAAGCGATCACGCTTGCGCGAAAAGCCGCTGTACTCGAAGGTGACGACTCGGCTGCAAAGGAATTGCATTTGCGCAGGAAGGCCGCAACCTACTTTCAGGCGGGTAACCGAAACTTCAAGCGTGAACAAAGCCGATTTGGTGGCAACGCCGAAGGTCCTGCGAGGCGAACAGCCGGTGTGAAAGCTCTGCAAAGGCTTTTTGACGAGTTGGGTGAGCGATATAAAGATCGAAACGGCGGGTACACGCGGATCATCCGAATCGGCGGACGCAGAAAGGGTGACAATGCTGAAATGGCTGTGATAGAACTAGTGGATAATCCACGGGAAAAAGCGGCAGCAGCTTCTTCGTCGGAATAAATTACGCCGGAGTAACAGCTTATGACTTCTCCAAAGGCTAAAACCGAAGATATGTCAGATTCAAAGAGTCAGTCGAAGAAAGGTTCATCAAGTTCACCATCTTTAAATATGGACGAAATCCGTGAACTGGCGGATCTCGTTGATGAGCGTGGGTTTACTGACTTCGAATTTGAGAATGAAAAGATACGGGTTCGTTTGAGCAAAGCTGCTCCTGCTGTTGCGGCAGCGCCCGTAGCTCCACCGCCCGTGGCGGCAGCGCAAGAGGCGCCCGCGACGAAACCTGCCGATTCTGCTGACGATACTGAGGCCGACGACGGCCTTGTGAAAGTTACATCACCAATTGTCGGAACGTTTTACAGGTCGCCGGCGCCTGACAAACCTTCGTTCGTTAAGGAAGGTGACAACGTTTCCGCCGAAACTGTGGTCTGTATCGTTGAGGCGATGAAGCTGATGAATGAGATTCAGGCTGAACATGCCGGTGAGATTGTGAAGATTTACGTTGAGAACGCGCAGCCTGTGGAGTATGGGCAGCCGTTGTTCGGCATAAAGAAATGAGGTAGCCACAAATGAGCGATCCGGAACGCGGTAGTTTTTTGCCGCATGGAGTTCATTCGTGGCATTTGTTTTATGGCAAGTAACGGGATAAAGAAAGTGCTTATCGCCAATCGGGGTGAGATTGCATGCCGGATCATGTGGACCTGCAAGGAGATGGGTTTGCGAACGGTAGCGGTTCACTCTGAGGCTGACCGAGACGCGCTTCATGTCAGGTTTGCGGATGAGGCAGTTTGTATCGGTGCGCCACCCTCCGCGGAGAGCTACCTCAATATTCCGGCGATAATCAGTGCTGCCGAGATAACAAATGTTGACGCAATTCACCCCGGATATGGATTTCTCGCGGAATCCGATGTCTTCGCAACAATTTGCGACGAATGCAACATCAAGTTTATAGGCCCGAAACCTGAGATCATCAAGATGATGGGGGATAAGGTCGAAGCCCGTCGGACGATGGAAGCTGCTGGCGTACCAATCTTGCCCGGCAGTCCGGATCCTATTGAGAGCCCTGAAGAAGCCAAAGCAATTGCGAAGGAAATCGGATATCCGTTGATAATTAAGGCGGCGGCGGGTGGTGGCGGTCGAGGAATGCGAATTGTTCGCGATCCGGCCGATCTTATTACCCAGTTGGAAACGGCTCAGGCTGAAGCGGTAGCCGCGTTTAACGATGGGTCGGTTTACATAGAACGGTACATCGAAAGGCCGCGTCACATCGAGATCCAGGTCTTGGCCGACGAGCATGGGAATTATATCCATTTAGGCGAGCGTGAATGTACGATTCAGCGAAGGCATCAAAAACTTCTTGAAGAGGCACCTTCCCCTGTTCTGACTCCCGAGCTTCGGGAAGAAATGGGAAGGGTAGCTGTAAATGCCTGTAATGAAATAGGTTATTCGAGTGCCGGCACTTTTGAATTCCTGCTCGATGAGGACGGTTCGTTCTATTTCATGGAGATGAATACCAGGATCCAGGTTGAGCATCCGGTAACGGAGATGGTGACGCTCGCCGATATCGTATTCAATCAGATCCGGATTGCCCGCGGTGAAGAGCTTACTTTCACGCAGGATGAAGTCCAAATTGTCGGACATGCAATCGAATGCAGGATCAATGCTGAAGACCCTGAGAAGTTTACTCCGTCCCCCGGAAAGATCACAGCGTTCAATACTCCGGGCGGTCCCGGAGTGAGGGTCGATACCGCGGTTTACCCGGATTATGTGGTTCCGCCTTATTATGACTCCATGATCGCGAAATTGATCGTACACGCGAGAACGAGGGAGGGAGCCATCCGAAGAATGAAGCGGGCTCTTGAAATGATGGTCATTGAGGGAATCAAAACAACGATTCCCCTGCACCAGAGAATTATGGAAGATGAAAGGTTTCAGAAAGGGGACTTTTCGACCAAGTTTATGGAGGAGTTCGATTACAAGGCTGAGCTTGCAGATGCAGCCGGGTAATTGACAAAGCGGTGGTTACTACCGACAATTACGTAACACCAATCTTTTGCGGTTGCAGGCCGGAATCGGCCTGTTTTCTGCGATAAAGGAGAGATCAAACTTAGTATTTATGCCAACAGCTAAAGAAGTAAAAGAACAAGTAGTGGCGGATTTCCGTCAACATGACAACGACACGGGTTCGTCGCAGGTGCAAATTGCACTACTGACGCAAAGAATTAACGAACTTACAGAACATTTTAAGGTCCATAAAAAGGACAACCATTCAAGGCGGGGATTGCTAAAGATGGTCGCTCAAAGAAGAAAACTTCTTGATTATTTGAAGCGTAAGGATATCAAGGAATATCACGCTATCATCAAGAAGTTGAAGTTAAGAAGATAACAGAATTGAGCGGATTTGGTTGCGACCGCGTCCCGACGCAGGTTCAGGGTCAAATCCGCATTTCCAAAATGGCGGCTTCGAGCCATTTGAAGTAAACAGTCCGATCGAAGGGATTGCCGGCGATTGCTGAACGTGACAGCTATATAGATCGCTAAGTGCAAAACGGACTGTTCAAAAGTAATAACGGCAAGGCTTCACGGTGTGAGCTTGTGCCGTTGTTTTGTTTTTTGAGGAAATTAAATGCCAAAGAAAAAATACTTAAATGAATCCATCAAATTAGGTGGAATCGATCTGACAGTCGAGTCCGGCAAGGTTGCCAAACAGGCTGACGGATCAGTTGTAATAAGGTATGGCGACACCATACTGCTTGTCACTGCGGTCAGTGACACAAAGCCGAGGGAAGGACTAAATTTCTTCCCATTGACTGTTGAATATAGAGAATCCAGCTATTCCGCGGGACGTATTCCCGGCAATTACTTCCGTCGTGAAGGAAGACCAAATGAAAAAGAAGTACTGACCTGCCGACTAATCGACAGGCCCGTAAGGCCCCTGTTTCCTGATGGATACAGAAATGAAACGCAAATTGTTGCGACTGTAATCTCGGCCGATACTGAAAACGACCCGGATGTGGTCGCAATTACCGGTGCATCCTGCGCGTTGTTTCTTTCGGACATACCGTTTGCAAACCCGATCGCGGGTGTTCGAATCGGCCTTGTTGACGGCAAGTACCTCGTCAACCCGACCTACGATGAAAGACGTGAATCAAGTCTGAATCTAATAGTCGCCGGTACCGAAGAGGCCATCGTTATGGTTGAAGCGGAAGCGAACGAGGTAGAGGAGGGCATCATGGTTGAAGCTATGATGCTTGCGCATAAAGAGATCAAGCGTCTGTGCCTTTGGCAGAAGGAGCTCTTTAAGGCACTTGGAGTTGAAAAGCGTACAGCGGAACCGGAGCCTGTCGATGAGAAGGTGTTGGCGGAGGTCACTTCCAAGTATTCTGACGCAATGCGTAAGGCACTGGATACAACCGATGGAAAAGACAAGCTTGACAGCTATAAGGCAATCGATGAGTTGAAGGCCGAGGTAGTGGAAAGCTATCCGGAAGACGACGCTGATGCCCGTGCGATGGCAGGGAAAGCGTTCGGCGTTCTGAAAGAACAGATTTTCCGCGAAGATATCCTTGGTAATAAGAGACGCACCGATGGACGTAAATTCTCGGAGATCCGGGCGATCTCGTGTGAAGTCGGTTGGCTGCCGCGTGTCCACGGTTCCGCGTTGTTTACACGCGGTGAGACTCAGGCCATAGCCACGACGACGCTCGGCACCAAACAGGACGAGCAGTTTATGGACGACCTCGAGACCGGGGAAGTTCGCAGGAGCCTGATGCTTCATTACAACTTCCCTCCGTACTCGGTAGGTGAAGCGGGAAGATTCGGCAGTACGAGTCGACGTGAGATCGGACACGGAAACCTCGCGAGACGCGCGTTGGAACCGCTTCTTCCTGATGAGGGTGAATTCCCTTACACAATTCGGATCGTCTCGGACATTACGGAATCAAATGGTTCGTCATCTATGGCGTCTGTCTGCGGTGGTTCGCTTTCAATGATGGAAGCCGGTGTTCCATTGAAGCGCCCTGTAGCGGGTATCGCAATGGGACTCGTATTGGAAGAGAATCGTTATGCGATTCTCTCTGATATCGCAGGTGCCGAAGACCACTACGGCGACATGGACTTCAAAGTCACGGGAACTGATGAAGGAATCACCGCTCTTCAGATGGACATTAAGGTAGCCGGAATCAACGCGCAGATACTTGTGGAGGCCCTTGAGCAGGCGAGAAAAGGACGGCTCCATATCCTGGAAGTAATGAGACAAGCTATTGAGGCTCCGCGCGAGGACATTTCACCTTATGCGCCGCGCATTATCACGATGAAAGTGCATCCGGACAAGATTCGGGACATCATCGGGCCGGGCGGTAAGATGATTCGTTCGATTACGGAAGAAACAGGTGCCAAGATCGATATTGACGATGACGGAACCGTAAATATTGCCACTGCTGACGGGGATGCCGCACAGGCTGCTGTTGAGCGTATCAAGGCGCTTACGGCCGAGGCTGAGATTGGTGAGACATATCTTGGCACGGTGTCCAGAATCGTGGATTTTGGGGCATTTGTTGAGATCTTCCCTGGTGTTGACGGTCTATTGCACATTTCCGAGATATCAGAACGCAGGATCCGAGACGTTCGTGATGAGCTTAAGGAAGGACAGCAAGTAATGGTCAAGTGCATAGGAAAAGAAGGGAATAAGATAAAACTTTCGCGAAAAGCTGTGCTAAAAGACGAAAAAGCACAGGCTAGTGGCGGAGAATCTTAAGAAGACCCCATTTAATTGTGAAGAAAGGCGCTCCAGGGCGTCTTTTTTTTTTGTTTAATTGTTCAAAACGCTGGATTTGGACTGTTATTGGGTCTTTTCTTTCACCATAAGAGAAAAAGTAAGAAAAAAGTTCGGATTTTACTGGAAAAACCGGATTATTGGAACTTTTGATCAGTTGAACACCTATAACAGGTAGGGGCCGAGTGCCATCGGGTGAGATTTGCTCAAATTACGTGCAATTAAAAGCACTTTTTGATATATTTCACGAATTGTCCCCCCAAAAAACCTGAGTCAAGAGATTTCTTACTGCCCCATGTAGTCTCTGGAGTCGTAGGAGTTTAAATAGTTTTAGTCAGGTAAAATCAAAATGATTACGAAAAACCTAAGATTTGCCCTTTCGGCAATTAGCCTTTTCTCAACCGTATTTGCAGCAAGTACGGGGATCAGCGCAGCACCTGTTCGTTTTAGTCAGGTGACGCAGGTTGTCGACGCAAAACCAGGCAAGGCTAATTCGGGAAATTATACAAAAATCAGGCTGGCGAACGATCCGGTCAATGACCCGGTTAATGATCCGGTAAACGACCCAGTTAAGGGTGATAAGGGCGGCACCAAGACGCCGAAGCAGGACGACCGCGTAATCACTGAGACTACGTTTGAAATCGTCGAAGCGTCGGAATGCAATTGCATCCCGGATGAGGAGAAGAACGGTTTTCCATATTGGACTCTGCTCGGTTTGGCGGCTATTCCGGTAGTTATCGTGTTGACCCGAGATGACGACGACGAGACTCCGACACCGACACCACCGATGACTCCAACTCCGACGCCACCGATGACACCGACGCCGACACCGACGCATACGCCGACGCCGACGCCTACGAAGACGCCGAAGATGACGCCGACACCGACTCCGCCAACGGAGCCTGTGCCGGAGCCAATGACGATTCTTCTCTTTGGAACCGGCCTGGCAGGTGTAGGTTTTGCGGCTCGCAAGAAGTTCGGGCGGCGCGAGGAAGAAGACGAAGAGTAGGGTTTTCCGGAAGGCGTGTCGGATGGCACGCTTTCCTTACTAGTCCCTCACGGACATGATCAAAGATTTTGTTCTCATAAAAGAGGTTAGATAAATGCGTAACAACAAAAGATTCACATTGCTTTTTGTGATCAGCCTGATTCTTTCATTGGGTATGGCAAGTGCGACTCTTGCCGCGGGCAATGACAAAAAGAAAAAGAAAAAGCAGCCGAAGAATACTGGAATTCTCTCGGTTACCACATCCCCTACTGCTCTTCCGGTTAAGGTTGACGGTCAGCTGCTCGGAATGAGCGGTGTGGGCGACCCTGCCGAATTTTATCTCACTCCCGGTGTTCATAGAGTTGAGATCGAAGGCCCGAACGGACAATCGTTTAGCAGAGATATCAACATTATCAAAAAGGTAAAAAGCTGTATCTGTTTGAATGTTGTCGAAAATACAACAAAGCGGCCTTGTCCATATGATATGCGTGTCGATGGTCCGGAAAGCGTAACAGAAGGCGACCTGGTTACGTTTGTGGCCAGGAATGTGGCATCGGTAACGCCAATAGCCGGTACCGCGCTCAACTATGCCTGGAAGGTATCGCCTTCCAGCGCAAGGGTTACAAGCGGACTCGGAACACCCGCGATCACGGTTGATACCACGGGATTGGGCGGACGAACATTGATGGTCGAGCTTGAAGTTACGGACGGTGTTTACGACGCCAGCTGCCGCCAGAGAATCGCTGTGGATACGGAAGTTGTGAAGTTGCCGGATCCGGAGCCGAAGGTTGCGATCCTGTTTGATGAGTTTCCGTTCAGATCGTTCGATGATGACAAGGCACGTATGGATAACCTTGCGATCGAGCTTCAGAACAATCCGAGCTGGAGCGGTTACATCATTATGTACCAGGGTACTGACAAGCGCAGCCAGGGTGCGGGCGATGTTGCAAGACTTAGCCGCAGAGCTTTGGACTATCTCGTGAAGACACGTGGTGTCGATCCGAGCAGGGTTCAGATTGTGCGCGGTGGAACGAGGCCGACAACCACATACCAGTTCTGGTTGGTACCGCCGGGAGCGGACCTTCCGGTTCCAAACTAGGTTAGAGTTAAATTAACTTGAAAGGCTGTCCGAAAGGGCAGCCTTTTTTAGTTGACTGAGTTGACTGAGTTGACTGAGTCCGAGGTCTCTATGTCCCCGCGTCCTCTTGTCCCCGCGCTCCCGCGCTCCCGCGTCCCCGCGTCCCCTCGTCCCCTCGTCCCCGTGCCCCCGCGTCCCCGCACCCCTGCGCCCCTAGTCCCCAACTCCGGTCAATGTTAAAATCGCCTTTTTAAGAAATTATGAGTGCACCAAATATCGAAACGATCGTTAACCTTTCAAAGCGCAGGGGATTTGTATATCCCGCTTCAGACATCTATGGAGGACTTGGTTCCGCGTGGGACTATGGACCGCTCGGGGTTGAATTGGCCAATAACATCAAACAGGATTGGTGGAAGTGGATGGTTCACGAGAGGGATGACATCGAGGGTATAGACTCGTCGATTATCCAGAACAGGCTCGTTTGGAAATACTGCGGTCACGAAGAGACCTTCAATGACATGATGACGGACTGCCGTGAGTGCAAGTCGCGTCATCGTGCGGACAAACTGGAGTTTGAAGGGATGGGCGACATGTCTGTCGACGATGCGATCGCCCAGTCATTGGTTCAATGCCCGAACTGCGGCAAGACGGATCTAACGGAGCCGAGGCCCTTTCTGACGATGCTGAAGACCCGTATTGGAGCAGTTGCCGATGAAGAGGACTACAATTCGCTGGCATATCTTCGACCGGAAACCGCGCAGGGTATCTTTATCAATTTTGGCCACATACTCACCACCTCAAAGCGAAAGCTGCCATTTGGTATCGCTCAGATCGGTAAGGCATTTAGGAACGAGATAACTCCGGGAAACTTCATACTTCGAACACGCGAGTTCGAGCAGATGGAGATGGAGTATTTTTGCAGGCCCGAAGAGGCGCCCGCATTGGTCGACGAGTGGGTGGAGAACTATCTGGAGTGGCTCGGTTCGCTTGGAGTTTCCAAAGACAACATTGATCTCTACGAAGTGCCTGATGATGAATTGGCACATTATTCCGTTCGTACAGTCGACATCATGTACCGGTATTTTCCTGAGCGTGAAGAAGAAGACAGGCAGTGGGATGAATTGATGGGAATCGCGAATCGAACGGATTTCGACACCAAATCGCATTCCAAAAAGCCGCAGGATGAAGAAGGGAAGCGGATCAATCCGGATTCGACCGACGACCTGTCTTATTTTGATCCCTATACAAACGAGCGTTTTTATCCCTATGTTGTAGAACCCGCGATCGGTGTAAACCGTACGCTTCTGGCCGTGCTCATGGACGCTTATACGGTTAAGGATGAGCGCGTCGTTCTCAAACTGAAGAAACGGCTCGCGCCGATCAAGGCGGCCGTGCTTCCGCTCAAAAAGAACAAAAGCGAGATCGTCGAGCTTGCGAAGAAGATCAAGAAAGATCTGAGCAAGACGATGCGAAGCGTGTATGACGACACGGCCGGTATTGGAAAACTCTACGCCCGGCAGGATGAAATCGGAACTCCTTCCTGTATAACGGTCGATTTTGACTCGCTTGATGATCAGACTGTGACAGTCCGTGATCGGGATACGTGGGAGCAGGAACGCGTTCCGGCGGAAAGATTGACGGAGTTCTTGAATACTGAGGGCTGAGGTCTGAGGGCTGAGGTCAGAGATGTGAGTTTAAAGTTCTAGGTTTAGGGTTCAAAGTTTGTCTCATTCGGCTTGATTCATTTATCTTGCCGTCAATGGTCAATGGTCAATGGTCAATGGTCAATGGTCAATGGTCA